>NZ_JCBDGK010000017.1:0-52888 GCF_059834005.1 Vibrio sp. R12-SW3-ISO1 | reverse complement strand
GCGTTTTAATTCTCTTCGGGTTTGACACCCTGTATAAAACACATTCTCTCAATGACAGTTAAAAAAGTTGCGAATGAACTTTTCACCAGATAGGTTTTGCTCCGTAGAAGACAGGGTAATCAACTCCAACACCATGTCAATAAGTTCTTCCTTTGAGTAGCCAATACTTGGGAATTGGTAAGATCCAAAGTGAGAGAAGAAAGTGTTATCAAACCCGATGATTACCGGACGGTTATGTTGGTTGTTACCAAAACTGTCTACTGCAGCCATCGCCATTGCATCAGAGGTGCAAATTACACCACTATTTGGTTGAACAATTTCGCTTGAATTGTCGATGAGGTACTGCTTCGCCTCATTATACTTATAATTGCAATAGGCGATGTTTTTCAAAGAAATATCGTGGCGTGCAAAGTTGTCTCGGTATAAAGCCAGCCTGCGTTCTTCAACCGCAGAGCTTTGTCGTCCGGCAAGTAAATAAACTCGTTTCACGCCGGCTTGAACAGCATAATTCACCGCATCCTGAATGGCTTGCTCTTCGTCGAGCAAAACCGACCATGTATTGTCCCAGTTTTGTCCGTTAAGGTTGATCACTCTCGGAGTAAGGAACAGCTTTGGCATGTCTTTAGGTTCAATGAGATCCGAGAAAATGATTGCCGCATCCACGTGATGGACGAACGAATTATCAGTAATTGATGCAATATCCTGCTCGGTTTTGATGCGAATGAAAATTGGTAGCTTGCCTATTGATTGCAGTCCTCGAAGTAAATTGTCAAACAGCTCAAGGTCACTCAGATCACTAATGTGGTTGACCACAATGGCAACGAGTCCAGTCGTTTTACTATTCAAGCTATGAGCGAAGGGATTCATGACGTACCCAAGTTCTTCGGCGGCTTTCAACACGCGCTGCTTCTTTGTTTCAGATATGGGTTTTTTCTCTTTTGAAAAAGCCCGAGAGGCAACCGCTTTTGATACGCCGGCTCGGTCGGCTACATCCTTTAATGTAGGTAGTGTTTTAGTACTCATTCGCAAATAACCTCACGATTTTTTGCACTTTATCATAGTCTGTTACCGAGACCCACTCATCGCTACTTTCTATTCCCAAGGAGATTTGTGAGCTCTGCTGAAGCATGTTGCTAGGGCGCTTCCTCTTACCAGAAAGGTGCAGCTCAGTAATACCGGTATCAACCAGTGAGAGCGCATTGCTGTCGTTTACTCCAGAGCCCGCCATAATCGATAGGCGCCCATGAGCGACGTCGACTAACTGTTTGATCATCGCTATACCTTCTAGCGCAGTAGGCTGAAGCCCTGAAGTTAAAACTCTGTCAATCGGGTATTGGCATAGAAGCTCTAAACTCTCTATCGGGTTAGCAACCAAATCAAATGCGCGATGAAAAGTGATTCCGATACCTTGAGCGGCGGTAGTCCATCGACGCAGTGCCACCTCATTAATGGTAGCGTTGGGATTAAGCGCACCAATGACGACGCCATCAACGCCAAGCAACTTGTAGCTGAGTATTTCCTGCTCCATAAAGTGGATCTCTTCTTCACTAAAGACAAAGTCGCCATCGCGAGGGCGAATCATTACATAAATAGGGATAGAAGAAACAGCAACAGCCTGAGTTATCAAGCCTAATGAGGGCGTTAGACCGCCCAGCGACAGAGCGCTGCACAATTCTATTCTATCGGCCCCTGCCGCGATGGAAGTGTACAGTGATTCAATGTTATCGATACAGACTTCAATTTTCATACAGCTAGCTCATTGGAACTTGTGGAAAGATAGAGAAGAGAAAAGGCCCGGGGAAAAGGGCCTTTGAATTATTAGCTTACCAAGTACCCACTAGTTTAGGTGGGTTAGCATCCGCGCCCCACCATTTGTGGTAAGAGGCTTCATAAGCACCAGAATTAATGTAATCGGAAACAAACATATCCATCCAGCGTAAGTACTCGGCGTCGCCTTTTCTCACTCCAATGGCGATAGGGTCATTGGAGTGCAAGCCTGGCAGAGTTACAAGATTTGGGTTGTTAGTGGCTAGGTAATCAATCAGGGAGCTGTCTTCAATACCCGCATCTACACGGCCTTGTCGAAGCAACAATACACCGTCTGGTGCAAAGTTATCGGTGTAAACCAATTCAGCGTCTGGCACTTCACGTTTCAAAAAGGTTTCACCAGTTGAACCTCGGCCTACAACTACGCGTTTGCCCGCAAGTTCCTGCAGTGAATTAATATTCTGGTCTTTTTGATGCACAATACGAAGGCCAGCGCGTGCATAAGGAATAGAGAAATTTACCGATTTAGCACGTTCTAATGTCGCTGACATATTACCGATGACAGCATCTAGTTGGTCAGAAAACAACATTGAAACACGAGCGTCACCATGAACATCAGTGAAGCGTACTTCAACGCCAAGTTTTTGTGCTAAGCGTTTTGCTAAATCAACGTCATAACCTACTGGGTTATTCTTTTGATCACGAAACCCGATAGGTTCGCCACCGAGTGAAACGCCAATTTTAATGTAACCGCGCTCTCGAATGTCTTCGAGTTTGCCAGCGAATACTGAGGGGGAGCTGATTACGAGTGCACTTGCCAATATGGTGGTAACCAATGCCTTAAATTTCATTGTGGTTCTCCATTTCATTTCGTTTATCCATATAGCGTCTTTCCGCTATTCTTTGTTCAGGTTTACTCATTCCAGATTTGTAAACCCAGTATTTGATGTCCTCTTCACATCCAAAATTGATGACTCGGTAGTTGTCATGTTTATCGATCGCATGAATGACAACGCCGGCTAAAAAGCCCGTTCTAAGCGAATTTAGTTCTTCAATGGCCATATCTACCGCTTGATCTAGTGAGAAGCCAAGACGCATCGCCATTACTATGGAGTAGGATGTGTTGGCTCTGATGGTCATTTCCCCAGTATGAGTGCAGGCCGCTGCACCATATCGGCTATCCGCATAAAAACCAGCGCCGACAATAGGCGAATCGCCAAGGCGTCCTGGATATTTCCATGCCCACCCTGACGTACTAGTAGCTGCATAGATACTGTCTTTACTGTCTTTAGTTAGAAATACGGTGGTATCACGGACTTTCTCTGGGTCGGTGATCATTGAATTGAGATGCGCAAGCGGACGAGTCGACATGTCAGGGTTTTCTTCGCCAGTGATTTCTTGAAGCTTCTTAAACCACACTTCTTTAGAGTCCTCTAGTAGAGGGTTAGGGCACTCAAAACCCATTTCATAGGCAAAGCGTGTCGCCCCTTCCCCCACGAGGATTTCGTGGTTCAGTTCTTCCATCACTTTTTTGGCAATGCGCGTGACGTGAAAATGATCTTTGACGGCCCCTACGGCACCTGTTCGAAGCGTGTTGCCGTCCATTACCGCACCATCAAATTCCATATCACCCAATAGGTTAGGCCAGCCACCGTAACCTACACTGCGAATTCTTGGTTCTGCTTCAACTTTTTCAATACCACAAATAACCGCATCGAGACCATTGTCGCCGCTATTAAGCATATTTACCGTGTCATCGATTCCCGGCCAAGCTTCTGAATTTGATAATACAATCATTATTTGCTATCCATTTTCTCTAAAAATCGTCTAATTCTTTCGTCTTTTTTACCGCCTTCATCGGAGAAGAAAGCGTCTTTATCCATGTCAGCTCTTACTACCCCTTCGTCGAGGAAAACAATGCGATTGGAGATCTTTTTCGCGAAGGCAATTTCGTGAGTGACAAAGATTAATGTTGTGCCTGATTTTGCCAGGTCAGCGAGTACATCGAGCACCTCTGAGGTCATTTCTGGGTCAAGCGCACTAGTTACTTCGTCCAATAGCAAACACTCCGGCTTCATTGCTAGAGCGCGACAAATACCGATACGCTGTTTTTGTCCGCCAGAGAGTTGAGCTGGAAAACTCGCCTCTTTGTCGGCTAAATCAACAAGCTTTAACAGTTCTCTTGCGGTGCTTTTGGCTTGTTCCTTGCTTTGCCCTAATACTTCAATAGGTGCTAGGGTGATGTTGTCCAAAATGCTCAAATGCGGGTAAAGATTAAAGTGTTGAAACACCGTCGACACTGACGTACGGATCTTTTGTAGCTCCGTTTTGTTGGAAACCGAAAGGTCGAGGAAGGTAATGTCACCGTCATTAATTGATTCCAGCCCATTGATACAGCGCAGTAGGGTTGACTTTCCAGAGCCACTCGCACCTAAAATAGAAACTACGTCACCTTGCTCAATATTTAGGCTGACCCCTTTTAATATGTTGTTACTTCCAAAAGACTTCTTTACGTTGTTAATTGAAATCATGGGGTTCACCTTATGCTAAAGACCAAGATTGATGTTTTCGTAAGTAGAGCTCGAGCTTTCTTCCCACCTTGGAGATGGCCATCGACATGGAGAAGTAGGTCAGCCCGATGACAGGCCAAACAATAAATGGCTGCCACGTACGTTGGTTCAAAATGGCGCCTACTTTTGTAATGTCCATAACCCCTATAACGGAGACTAGTGACGTGACCTGTAGTTGGTTAACCGCGAGACCGACGAGTGGCGCAATGGCAACCAGCAATGCTTGAGGCGTAATGATCTTCTTCAAAATCACCATCTCAGAGATGCCAAACGAACGTGCAGCTTCAACCTGACCTTTATCTACCGCTGCCATTGCGGTAACAATAATGACGGAAACAAATGCAGCCGTATTACCTGTCAGCGTGATAGTCGCGGCTAATTCCGCCGACATGTCCATAGAGAGGAAGATCGGCAGACCAAAGTAGATCAGGAACAGCTGAACCAGAACTGGTGAGTTTTTAAGAAACTCGCTTACAAAAACAGAAAGCTGGCTCAATATAGGGAATCGATAGTGACGAGATAGCGCCAACCCTAAACCCAACAAACCGCCAAACAAGCTAGATACCAAAAACACCTTTAACGAAACACTGATTCCACTAAGCAAAACAATAAGGTCATAGGGGACAAATTCATTATCAGACATCGCTATGCTCCTACTTCAGAGAATCGATTTAGTCGCTTGTGCACTAAAGCAATAAGAATGGATAAGATGTACGTCATCACGCAGTAAAACAGTAATAAAAAGAAGTAAACTTCAAATGGCCTAAACGTTTCCGCCGCAATGATTTTTGCGGTCCCTGTAAGTTCGTTAAGTGTTACTGTCGACAAAATAGACGTGGTCAAAATTAGGTTCACGAAGATCGAACCTAGCGGTTTGATCGAATTTCGCAACGCGATGGGAAGAACGATCTTTCGATAGATAGTTAGGCGTTTTAAGCCAAAGGATTGAGCTGCTTCTATCACGTCCCGATCAACCTGCTGAACAGCCGCCCGCAGCACATCAGCACAATACGCGCCAACAGCAATAGATAGCGCCAATACTCCCGTGGCGTAGGGATCAATGAAAATACGTAGTTCAGGTAAACCATAAAAAATAAAGAACACCTGAACAATAAAGGGAATGTTCCTAAACACGTTTATGTAGATATAGCCCGTTTTAGACAGCACTTTTGACTGACTAATGCACGCAAACATCACCAGCAAACCAATACAGAAACTACCAATAATAGAAGCGACGCTAATACTAGCGGTTATCGAAAATCCATCTATAAACGAGTCTAAATATCGATACATTATCGAAATATCAAACACGGAACACCCCTCTAATTGAAACTAGTTTCAACTTATGGGTTGCGCACTTCCTATGCAACAGAGATTGTCAGAAAATGAAACCGGTCTCACAAAGTTAATAATTTTTTATAAATAAGTTTTTATTTTGTAAATACATACTAAATGGGCTGTGCGAGTGGGTGACGTTTCAACAAGTGATAGAGTCTAACAGGCTGGCTAAGACGATAAAGTACACGCTCCCTGAACGGCCAAAGATCATCAGCCATATCGATGGCGGGCACTTATCGATAGACAATAATAGTACTGAACACTTAATTAAACCGCTGGTTTTGAATTGGTAAATAAAACTGCTTGCTCTCGAACCAAGCAAATACGATCGCGATGCTTTAATGTACCTTCGAAACAGAAAGCCATCATCGAGATCTTAACGCAGCAACTGTCGGGCAGGCAGGATTAGCTTAGGGAGCGACTGGATTAGCGGATTGGAGTAACCCAGTCTAGATGACCCAATTTGATTCGAGCGAACTAAGAATCCCCCTTTGGAGAAAGGGGACATTAAGGCTCGATATAACTTACCACTTCTAAGCCAAAGCCAGACAAAGCATGATACTTCTTGTCGGACGAAGAAAGTAAGTTCATCTTGCTGACCCCAAGATCCGCCAAGATTTGTGAACCAACACCTACTTGGCGTGACGCTTGATCTTTCTTATTCGGCTTAACATTCTGTCCAGCATCTAGCGCTTGATAATTCTTTACTCGCCCGATAGTAGATTCGCACGATTCTTGGTGGCCTAAAATCACCAAAACACCACCATCAGTACCAATTTTTTGCATTGATTTTCTAAGTGACCAACTTTGTTTATTGTCGCGAGTCGAAAGCAGCAAATCACTGAAGATATCATGCAAATGCACTCTTACGTTGGTCGGTTCGCAATTAACTTCGCCTTTAGTTAATGCATAATGCACTTGATTATCGACCGTGTCGCGATAAGTAGTCATTAAGAAGTCGCCGAACTCAGTGGGAAGTTTGCACTCCGCAATACGCTCGATGGTAGTTTCAGTTGTGTTGCGATATTCAATCAGATCCGCAATTGTGCCAAGTTTAATACCATGCTTTTCGGCAAACACCTCCAATTGAGGGCGCCTAGCCATAGTGCCATCTTCATTGAGAATTTCTACGATAACTGATGCCGGTTCGACACCCGCTAGCTTCGCTAGATCACAACCAGCTTCAGTATGTCCTGCACGAACAAGTACACCACCCTCTTTTGCCGCTAGAGGAAAAATATGACCGGGAGTGACTAAATCAGTAGGCTTGGCATCTTGCGCAACAGCCACTTGGACGGTAGTAGCGCGGTCTTCTGCTGAAATACCCGTTGTAACCCCCTGAGCCGCTTCGATAGAAACGGTAAAGGCTGTAGCCCAAGGTTCTGTTGGGTTAGAAACCATCGGGAATAGGTTGAGTGATTCACAACGTTGTTTAGTCAGAGTTAAACAAATTAAACCTCTACCATGAGTGGCCATAAAATTGATGTCTTGTGCGCTCACATGTTGCGCCGCCATCATAATATCGCCTTCGTTCTCACGATCTTCATCATCCATTAGAATGACCATTTTACCTAGGCGATAATCTTCAATAATTTCTTCAATTGTACTAATTGGCATACGGCCACCCGCTTAGTCAGTGGTAGTGTTAATGTATTCAATGCATTGCCTCAATACCGAAACAATGGTCTCCATGCTTTCTGGTGAGCGCCCTCGAATAGGAAAGGAGTCCTTTCGACGGTACATACGCAACGGCTTTTCAATGCTAAAAGGGATTTGACGCGATGCTAAAGACTGCAGAATCGACTGATAGTTTACCACCCCCTCGCCCAACACTGGAAAGGTGAACTTATCGTCATGCACTTGAACGTCTTTAACATGGAAGTGACGACAGAATGGCAATGCGACCTGCGCTTCTTCACTCGGGCTAAGATTAGGTACTAATGACACTGAGTTGCCAGGATCGAAATTCAGAGCTAGTGCCGAGTTATCGACTTCCGACAAAATTCTTACGCCATCATGCGCGCTCGCAAAAGCGTTAAAGTTATGGTCGCCGCCATTTTCGATACAGATAACACAACCTTTATCCTTGGCATATTCAGCCAATATTTTCAGGTTTTCGACAATAATGTGACGATCGGCAATAGGACCGGTACAAGTATTTAAATAAGTAACACCCAGCGTGTGCGCAAAATCGATACGTACCATAAAATCTTCTATCGCTGAGGGAGACGCCAAGTTCATTGTGCAGCCCAAAGCTTGTGTGATCAGTTGCTCTTTCTCTAGCAGTGACAACAAGTATTGGGCATGGGTGTTAGAGAACATATCGCTATCTAATCTACCTACATAGCCCTGATTAAAAGCGAATTCAACTTGGTTTACACCCAAGCTTCGAATCGTTTTTAACGATGTCTTGAGGTCATGTCCGTCAAAAATAGCCGTATTGATGGCTAGTCTTTCTAATACTTTCATAGTGTTCAACCTTTTAGCAGTTCTTTGTTTAAACTACCCACTGATACAGCAACACTTCCCAACCCAACAAAGAGATAAGAGAGAAGCCGGTAGTAAATAGGATCACTCCAGCGGTGGCTTCTTTGGCGACGTGATACCGCTCGGATAGCAAGTAGACATTCAACCCCGTCGGTAGGCTGGCCAAAATAACCAGCACTTGGGTTTCGATAACCGAGAGAGAGAAAACATACTTCGCGCATAGCAATATAAGCATTGGAAATAGAAGGATCTTGATGGCCAAAAGTAGGCCTATTTTTTCTTGAATTAGTGAGCGGAGTGAATAAAAGCTTAAGCTTGCGCCTAAGATGAATAAAATTATTGGTATTGCAGCTGCACCAATCATAGAGAACCCATCAACTAAGAGGATAGGAAGCTCAATACCCCGTGCGTTAAGCAATAACCCAAACACGATGGCCAATAAGATCGGATCAGTTGCCACATTACGGTAGTTATAAAACCCTTGCTCGCCCGAGCGAATCATTAAGATATTGACCAATGGTAAAACCAATAACAGGTTCGTCACGATCACACCCATCAGAACTAAAGTGGCTTTGGGACCGTAAAGTGCAAGCACTAGTGGGCCCCCTACCCCAACGGCATTAGGATATAAAGCTGCGACAGCCTTGATATTGGACGAAGCCACCGTATGATTACCTTGTGTGACGAGCCATGCTTTCAGCCCCCAGAAAACAACGCCAAAGCATAAAATATAAGTAGTAAATACCGACAGTGATGGAAGGTTTTGCAGATCCGTTCGATATACCGATGAAAAAAACAAGCACGGCGCAAGATAAGTAAAAGCAAAGCGTCTGAACCAATCCACTCTAGGTTTGGAAATCCCAGTGATCAAAGTGGCACACCCTAGGCCAAGAATGATCCAGCTCATTAACTTAACTTGCTCCATACCCGCCCTTAGCTGCTTCGTTCAGCTATACTCAGTAACTCTGAGTAACCATTTGCTTCCCACGCTGTTCGACCGACGAACACACCATCGATATCAGGCTGTTCGATTAAGCCACTCGCATTGGACAAATTTACGCTACCTCCATACAACAGAATCATGCTTTGAGAGACGTCTGAACCATATTGATCAGCTAAAGCTGAACGAATGGCTTGGTGAATAATTTGCGCTTCTTCTTTAGTTGCCGGTACGCCATGTTCACCTATCGCCCAAACAGGCTCATAAGCAATCACTACTCGCACTAACGATTCAACAGGAACGTCATACAATGAAATCTTCACTTGTCGAATGACAGACTCCACTGATACCCCCCACTCTTTCTCTTGCGCGGTATCACCAACGCATACAAGTGGAGTTAAACCATGACGCAGTGCTGCATGTACTTTCAAATTGACCGTTTCGTCGGTCTCGCCAAACATGCCTCGACGCTCAGAATGACCAATTTCGACAATCGTCGCGCCACAGTCTTTCGCCATAATAGGAGACACCTCACCGGTGTATGCCCCCTCATCTTGCCAACAAATGTTCTGTACTCCGACGCGAATCGATTGCTCGCAGAACAACTTAGACACCATTTGCACGTAAGGGAAAGGCGGGATCACGAAAGGTTGGATACGATTCGAACAACGTATCAATGATGGCAAGACAGCAGAAGCCCAGGCTTCGGCTGCTTGCATATTTTTGTTCATTTTCCAGCTAGTGCCGACCCAGACCTTCTTCATGCGGTAACCTGCTCAGCCGCGTATTCATTCATATACTGCAGAATAAACGCCATCGACATCGCACCTGGATCTGGGTGCCCCAGCGAACGTTCGCCTAGTGTCTTTGCTTTACCTGTAGTTGCAATCATATCTTTGGTTGCTTCCACACCTTGTGCGGCAGCTTGTGCAATAGCCGGGAGCGTATCGGTTAGTGGACCAGAAAGTTGTTCTGATTTTTCGACCGCAGCCACCAATGCATCTATCATAGTTTTATCACCCGGCTTAGCACCACCACGTTCATAAACCCCTTGTAAGCCGCCTGCTAGGAACGTAGATAACGTATCCGTATCAAGCTCTGTCGTACCTTTAATTGACTTCGCACCACTGCGGAACAAAGTACCGAAAATCGCACCGGACGCACCGCCCATGGTGGCCATCATCGTAGAGCCAATTTTCAACAGTAGTTTACTGACATCTTCCGGCTGATAATCACTGTCTAAGAGCTCAGCAACCGCTTTAAAGCCGCGCTCCATACCAATCCCATGGTCACCATCACCAATCGCTTGGTCGTATTTGGTCAATACTGGCTCACTTGCAACCATCTTTTGAGCAACATAAGCCATCATGTTTTTCGCTGTTAATGCATTCATTTTTACTTCCTCAACGCAAATGATTCACAAGGTAGGTCAAATAGTGTTTTTAGCTCATCATCAAGCTTCATAAGAGTGATCGAGTAACCTGCCATTTCTTGTGAAGTGCAGTAGTTCCCGACTAAAGTGTTATGTACTTTAATTCCGCGCTCGGCCAACTTAATGTGCGCACGTCGATTGGCAATAAGCAGCTCCATATAAGTTGAAGCACCAAGGTTATTGACTAGTAAGCAGACATCATCACCTGAGCGGTAAGGTAGGTCATCACAAAGTTGGTCTATCATGCGATCGACGACGTCATCTGCCGATGTCATTTTTTCGCGTGATACACCCGGCTCACCATGTAAGCCCATACCGATTTCTAACTCGTCGTCTGGCAGTTCAAAGTTGAAGGTATTGGTTTGTGGTACCGATCCCGCTGATAGGGCAACACCAATGGACCGGGTGTTATCACGAGCACGTTCTGTTACCGACACAATCTTGTCAAAGTCATCATATTGCTCAGAAGCGGCGCCTGCGATCTTCAGTACATACAAATCACCGGCTGTGCCGCGGCGCTCTTGAATTTTGTCCAACGGTGCTGAAGCAACATCATCCCAGACACGAATAGAGTGAGTTTTGATATCATCATCATCCGCTAGCTCTGCCGCGATGTCGAAATTCATATTATCGCCAGCGTAATTACCATAAATATAAATCACACCTTTACCGTTACTGACCGCTTCAGTGGTTTGTAAAATCACGTTAGGCGCTGGAGCTGCAAAGATATCGCCAAGTACCGCAGCATCCGCTAGTCCTGGACCAACATAACCGGCAAATAACGGCTCGTGCCCAGCACCACCACCAGTGACAATCGCCACTTTGTCTGATGGAAAATCTGTACGCATCGCCGCGGTAATTCCCGGTAACGCCTCCAATTTTCCATTCATCGTCGCGAGCAAACCGTCGAATTGCTCCTGAGCGACATTCATAGGGTCATTAATTAATTTTTTTGGTTTTCTCATACTCTTCCCTACCCTAGGACTGATTGTTCGCTTGATAGCTAGATGCCATACGGACTGTAAGCTTGAGCGCATTTTCCATCGCAGGTGTCGACGCGACGTTTTTACCGTATATATCAAATGCACTGCCGTGGTTTGCCGTTGCAATCGGAATTGGGATCCCGCCCTGAACAGTGACACCACGATCGAAGCCCATCATCTTTAATGCGGTTGCTCCTTGATCGTGGTACATAGACACGATTGAGTTCATGTTCTCTTTCTCCACGACCCACATCGTAGTATCGCCAGGGAAAGGTCCAAACGCTTGAATGCCCTTCTCCTTGGCTTTTTCAATCGCTGGTGCAATTACTGTGATTTCTTCATCACCAAACAGGCCTCCTTCACCGCCGTGCGGGTTAAGTGCTTGCACCGCAATACGAGGCTGTTCAAAACCTGCAGATATCAAGGTTGTGTTCATCAATTCGATGGTTTCAAGCACCGACTCTACCGTTAGGTTTTCCACCACATTTTTAAATGGAATGTGCGATGTCACGCGGCCAGCCCAGATGTCATCTACCACATTCACTTCACAGCCAAAGCCGTGGAAATCCGTCAATTCTGCAAACCATGACAGCTCGTCTCGATGTGCTAGCCCTGCCATGTTCATCGCTTGCTTATTCAATGGTGCGAAGCAGATACCATGCGTTTTGTTGGCTAACGTCAGATCAACAGCAATCTTCAACGTTTCAAGAACATAAGTACCACCTTGCGGCGTGGCTTGTCCGTATTCTATCGGCTCCTCGTGAGAGCTTGAGAACCTCAACAACACCGGCTTACTAGGTTGAAAATCAGCTTGTTCAAAATTTTCAACTACATCGTAATCAAACGATACTTGCGCGATGTCCATGCCTTTGCGCAATTCATACTCATCGGCAATGATCAGAATATTCGCTTGCTGGCGGTTTGCTTCCTTAGCCAATACTTTTACTGCTACTTCAGGGCCTATACCTGAAGGGTCGCCGAGAACAAGTGCAATAGTAGGTTTAGTCATTTCTCAAATCCTTGAAGTTATTTATACATGTAGTCAACAAAGCCAACAGACATTGCTGGAACGTAGGTCGCAAGCATAAGCACTGCGAACAACACACCAATAAATAGAATATTCACTTTAGTTACTTGCCAAATGTCACGTTTAGCTATCGAACATGCGGTAATCAACACACTGGCAACCGGAGGCGTTTGCTGACCAATCGAGATGTTAAGAGCAAGCATGATGCCGAAGTGAATTGGGTCGATACCCAGTTCATGAATTAGCGGTAATACAATGGGAACCGTTAAGATGATCGCTGCTGCACCGTGTAGGAATACACCTACAACCAACAACATGAGGTTTAGCATCATCAGTACAACGTATTTGTTTTCTGAAATGCTAAGAATCCCAGCCGCCATTGCTTGTGGTACTTCTTGCTCAGTTAGGAACAAACCAAGCACTGCTGATGTCGCCACTAAGAGCATCACTACTGAAGTGCCAGTCACACCTTCCATCATCGCTTTGTAAAACAGCTTTAGGTTCATTTCCCGATAGATGAAAACACTAATAACAATCGCGAGTAGAACAGCAATACCCGCAGCTTCGGTTGCGGTCATAAACCCAGAAAGAATGCCGCCTAGAATGGCGAATGGCAGAGTCAAAGCCCAGAACGCATCTTTAAATGCAACCCATAATTTTCGTAAACTGAAAGACTCCTCACGAGGTAAATTGTATTTGACTGCGTAGTAATAACAGACCGCAAACATACCCGCCGCACCCAGTAGGCCAGAGATAATACCGGCGACAAATAGCTGCGAGATGGACACGTCTGCCATAGCACCGTAAATAATCATAGGTAAAGAAGGTGGGATGATTACAGCGAGCGAGGCAGAAGAAGATGTGACTGCCGCCGAGAAACTGGCCGAATATCCACGCTTTTTCATTGCAGGAATCAAGATCGAACCCAAGGCTGCAACGTCGGCTACAGCAGAGCCCGAGATCTCAGCGAAGATCATCGATACACCCACATTCACCATTGAAAGTCCACCTCGGACAAAGCCCACAATCGCGTTAACAAAATTAATCAAGCGCAGCGAAATACCACCCGTATTCATCAATGCACCAGCAAAGACAAACAATGGAATAGACAACAGGGTAAATTTTGAGCCACCTTCAAACATCGCCAAAGCCGCGTTATAGATAGCATCGATACCCGATGTCGCTACCATACCAATCAGAGCTACAGCACCAATAGCTATACCAATTGGGACATTGATCATGACTAAGCCGATTAAACAAAATAGTACAACTAGCGCGCTCATTTCACTGCCTCCATGGCTTCAGCCATATCTTTTTTCGCATCTTTGATGGCTTCTCTGATCTCTTCATTTTCTTGGTTAGAACCAAGACGAATCCACGCCCACGCTTTGGGGAGAGAGCACAGTTGAGCCACAATAAACAGCACCGCACCAATTGGTAGCGCTGATTGAGCAAAGGCCAAAGGGATAAAATCTAGGCTGGTCAGTGTCTCGTCACCAAAGATTTGTAAGATGTAGTAACTAGCCCAAGCAATGACGGCGAAGAACGCAATAACAATGAATTCACTCAGTAGGAAAACGGCTTTGCGCATACCAAGCGTCATATTAGCCACTAACCCTCCAAACCCCATATGAGAACGTTTTAGTGCACATAAAGCGGAGCCATAAAAGGTTAGCCAAGCCAAAAGAATGGCCGACACTTCGTCGCACCAATAAAGAGAAGCGCCGCTAAATCGTGAAAAAACAGCGACAATAATAATGGTACTTAACGCGATGAGTATCGTCATCGAAATCGCGATAAGCACTTTTTCTAAAACATGTGAAATTGTATTTATGCTAGCTAAAAAAGACATCGTAAGCCCTCGCAACATGTGACAGCTAGACTGCACCCAACGGTGCAGCCGTTAGAGATAAACGTTATGGCGTTTAACTTAGTTACTTGCCGTCATAACTTTATCTAACATCACCTTGCCGTTATTTACATTTTTCACGAAGTCATCGTAAATTGGTTGACTTGCGCTGACAAAGGCATCGCGATTTGCAATGTTGAGCTTCATACCACCTTCAACAAGTTTGTCTCTTAACTCTGTCTCAAGTTTTGTCGCTTCTTGGTAGCTCCATTGCTGCGCTTGTTTCGCTGAGCTTTCTAAGATGGCACGAACATCATCAGGAAACTTACCGTAGTGCCGCGCGCCTGCAGTTAGGTATGCCGGTGTATACACGTGGTTTGTCACACTTAGGTAACCCTGTACTTCATGCAGTTTTGCCGCGTAAATGTTGGTGTATGGGTTTTCTTGCCCATCGATAACACCTGTTTGTAAACCGATGAATACTTCACTGAAGCTCATTGGCGTTGGATTAGCTCCCCAGTTTTTGAACATTTTCACGCGCCAAGAGCTGTTTGGTGTTCGAACTTTCAGACCTTGTAAATCTTCTGGTGTATTAATTGGACGTTTCGCATTAGTAATATTGCGAAAGCCGTTTTCCCAAAAGCCTATGACTTTGTAGCCTTTTTTCTCAGCGGCCGGCGCAATATATGGCCAGAAGACGTCTTGCTCTATCTTTGCAACGTGTTCACGGTCAGACACAAGGAATGGCAGTTCAAACAGGGCCATTTCTGAAACGTGAGTTGGCAGCGTTGATGTTAGTAGTGCCAAATCTACTGTGCCCAATTTCAGTTTTTGCTGAACGTCTTTGTCTTTACCTAACTGAGCCGCACCGAAGAACTTCAAGTTGTAATCGATGCCTTGTTTCTTAAACTCTTCGTTCGCAACTTCGGTGAAATATTGAGTTGTGTTGTACTGGAGTGACCCGACTTGAGCACTTGTTGCCACTTTCAGATCTGTTGCAAATGCATTAGTCGATAGTAGGGTTGTGATTGCCGTTGTAGTCAGAGTAAGTTTGATATTATTCATTTTTATTTCCACGTTATTCCGTTAAACATTGAAGCAAAATTAGCTTATAAACTCTTTCTCTATCTCCTTAATTCTATTTACCTTTTTAGTTGAAGGACCATCAGAAAACTCAGAATCTAGCCATGTATCCAAAATAGACTTAGCTAGCTCATGACCGATGACTCGAGATCCCATTGTGATAATTTGAGCATCGTTACTTTTTCGAGCTCGCTCTGCTGAAAAAGTATCGTGACACAGAGCAGCCCGTATACCCGGGACTTTGTTCGCCACAATTGATACACCTATACCCGTACCACAGAGAATGATTCCGCGTTGGTGTTTACCTTTACTGACAGCAACACTGACTGCCTTTGCTATATCTGGGTAAAGCTCTGCACTTTGTTGGTCTACCCCATAATCGACAAATTCAATACCTTTCGAAGCCAAATGCGATTTCAGGCACTCTTTCAATTCAATCGCTGCATCATCACAACCTATCGCTATCATGTTTCCTCCTGTTCATATGACCACGAACTTTACAAATGACCTTAATCATATATACAGAAAAACAACATATGAACATTTTTTAAGTGGGACCTGGATCACCAAATATATACATATTGATAACAATTACGTGATCAATATGAAACTAAGCATTTTAACTTGAAAATAATCACCCCCAACAAGCCCTCACAAAAATACAATTAAAAAACATAGCTTTAACCAAAAAACCTCCTAAAAGCCATCGTAACTATGGCTCACCCCCCACTCGTGGACGCAAAAATACAATACGACTTGACTGAATTACGATGCACATAGCAATTAACATTTGATCTATGCCCATTGCTCATTTTTTGTTTTGCATAATGAACATTTGAAATGTAACCTTAACAAATGAACGGCCATCAACATTTTTTATAAGGACATATACATGGATGAACTAGGCTTCGCTCTCGTACAAGTAACCGAACGTGCTGCTTTAGCAGGCTATCAGTGGCTTGGTAGAGGAAATAAAGAGAAAGCAGACGCGGCAGCTGTAGAAGCAATGCGATTACAACTGAATCGAACTCAGGTCGACGCAACCATTGTGATTGGTGAGGGAGAAATCGATGAAGCACCAATGCTATACATCGGTGAGCGACTCGGTTCGGGTGGTGTTGAGATTGATATTGCAGTTGATCCCATCGAAGGTACACGCATGACAGCCATGGGACAATCTAACGCGCTTGCAGTACTTGCTGCAGCAAAGAAAGGTACACTCCTCCAAGCGCCAGACATGTACATGGAAAAACTCGTTGTTGGTCCTCGAGCAAGACACGCCATCGACTTAACACTCGAGCTCACAGAAAACCTGCAGAATATCGCACAAGCACTCAACAAACCTATTAATGAATTAGTGGTCGCGACATTAGCAAAGCCGAGACACAACCTTGCCATTAAGGAGATGCAAAACCTTGGCGTAAGAGTTTATGCCTTTCCTGATGGCGATGTTGCAGCGTCACTACTCACTTGTTTGGAACAAAGTGAAGTTGATGTCATGTACTGTATTGGCGGTGCACCAGAAGGCGTTGTCAGTGCCGCAGTCATTCGTGCAATGGGTGGAAATATGCAAGCGCGCTTGCTTCCACGCGATCAGGTCAAAGGACAAGACCAGCACACTATCGCGTTAGCAAAAGTAGAGCTTCAGCGCTGTTCGGAAATGAATGTTACGCCAAATACCGTATTACAACTGAATCAACTAGCAAAAAGTTCCGAGGTGATATTCGTGGCAACCGGGATCACGACTGGAGACGTCCTTAATGGTGTTCAAAAACAGGGCCAATCACTCACTACCGAGACTCTACTGATACAAGGCAAGTCAAAAAAGATTAGAATGGTTAAGTCCACTCATGATTCACACCTACTTGAAAGTGAACTAGAACCGGTCGCGACATAAACAAGAGCCGCATTAAGCGGCCATTTCACAAGGAACATCATGGAACTG
Source organism: Vibrio sp. R12-SW3-ISO1 (assembly GCF_059834005.1). Taxonomy (NCBI): domain Bacteria; kingdom Pseudomonadati; phylum Pseudomonadota; class Gammaproteobacteria; order Vibrionales; family Vibrionaceae; genus Vibrio; species Vibrio sp. R12-SW3-ISO1. The sequence continues at coordinate 35,467 of NZ_JCBDGK010000017.1, read as the reverse complement.
AATAATATAGAACAGACGGAAGAGACTAACCTACTCACCGAAATTTCTGTTGCGTATTACCAAGACGGCGCCACTCAGGAAGAGATTTCAAAGCGTTTTGGCCTATCTCGAGTCAAAATTGGTCGCTTACTGAAACGTGCAAGGGACCAAGGTATTGTCGAAATTAAAGTAAAATACCACCCTGTATTTGGTGCCAAACTAGAAGAACAGCTTAAAGAACGTTTTGGTCTCAAACGAGCGCTGATCGCTCTTGACCAACCAACAGAGAACGAACAACGAGCACTACTCGCCGGAGTAGTATCGACATATCTATCCACGACTCTAAAAGACGGAATGGTCGTCTCCGTAGGACAAGGAAGAAATGTTTCTGCAGTATCAGAACACACTGGTATTGTGAACCCCAAAAAGTGTACTTTTGTATCAAGTATCGGCGGGATTCACCCTCGCGGAGGCATCCTCAATGCCGACCATATTTCGCGTCGCTTCGCTAAGACTTTCGACGGGGTTAGTGAAACACTGTATGCGCCAGCGTATATACGCAACCCTGAGTTACGTAGTGCACTAATGGAGGATGAAACGGTACAGCAAACTATGGACATTGCTCGTAAAGCAGATGTCGCGTTAGTTGGTATCGGTGATTTGAACGAAAGTAGCTACATGGTCAACCTAGGCTGGTTCTCGGTACAAGAAATGGTTGAGGCACGTATTCAGCAAGGTGTAGTCGGAGAAGTTGGGGGTTATGATTTTTACGACATCAAAGGGGAAGTTCAGGACACAAAAATGAGTAATCGTGTCATTGGCTTAACCATTGCTGACTACCAAAAAATCCCTCAGGTTATCGCCATAGCCGCAGAAAGCAGCAAGCCATTGTCGATTGTTGGAGCTCTTCGTACCGGAGCCATTGATATACTAGCAACGAGCGTTGCCAACGCGATTACCATCCTAAATTTGGACGCTCAGAGATAAAAGTGTTCAGGCTCGGCTCGATTTTTAGCAATGGACATCAAACCGGGGGAATTCCGTTTTGAAGCATCAGCACTCATTTTGTACATGGTGTTAGGTGCATACATTACGTTCTCTGACCTTGGTCTGGTTTCAGTTGACACATCATTCATGGTGATTTACGCACTGTGTGGCATCGTGATTCTTGGCGGCATCTTTGCTCGTATTAAGAAAAAACAAGTCAAAGCAACGCAGAATAAAGTGCGAGAAGCTTAATTTACCATCATGTTAAGCCGGGTCAGTAAAAGCAAACTCGTTGTCGATGCTTTTACTGACCCAAAACATCGAATAGTTTTTTCACCCGTCGAAAATGTCTTAAAAGCCCTGTTATTTCTTGTAAATACTGGGCTTTTTTATTTTTCCCGTCCAAATCGGTTTGCAGATGTCCGTTACCAACTACCTGTTTAGTGGTGGGCCGCCAATATTAGCCTGAGTACCTGCTCATACATTTTCGCTTACGAAGACCTTGCTATTTATTGATTGTGAATTGAAAAGTTTGCTTCAATAAAGGCAGTACCTGTACCGTTCTACCAATAGGTTCCGTGTATAAAAAACGCCTTGGATCAATACTCACAAATCCCCAAAACTGTAAAAATCGCTCAATAAACCGAGATTCGATGAGCATGCTTAGGTTTCTTTCCGGCGAGAAGTAATTATCTACTGGGAAACCCTGTAGTAAATCAGGGAAAGCTATCATCACTTCGTCTACCAGTTGATCCACCTTGTTGTGGCTTTGAATGCGCCACAACATAAACAGCCAAAAGGTTCGTAAGTCGGCATCATACTCAAAACCGTCCAAATAGCCCCAATTATATTTGCTGATGGCGGCCTCTAACATAGGTTTGAAAAAGGTCTCTATGCCTAGCGCTTGATACTGCTTTTGCGCTGATTTTTTTACATGGTAGCGACCGCTTCGCCGATAAATAATGCCACTAATTTCGGCGAGCACTCGGGTATAGTGCAAGGCATTGAATTTGTCTTCGTTGCTGCCCGCAAACTCGCTGATACTTATATCACGTTCGAATTGAGCAACGGCAAACTCCGGCAATAACTCACTAGCCTGTTTGACTAATTTAGTTGGTAAGTTGCCTTTACTAGTGGCTTTGAAGGAGCCTTCTTGCGCAATAGCTTCATCAAGAATGAGGGCTAAATAGCGCATCACCGGACTGGCAGAAAGAGAGTCGGGTGTGCTGATTGTCACCCACTTTAATTCGTCGAAAGGCGCATAAAGCCAATTGGCCATTTGCGTTGGCGTCACACCACAAAAATCAGGATGAGGTTGATTATTGCGATGGTGCGCTTTGTGCTGCAAGGCTGCGTTTAGTTCATCAATGCTTAAACTTGGGTTCATTGCCAGCATGGTTTCAACATCATCGAAGATTTGGGCATGTTGCTTGGAAACGCTACTCATACAACAACGTTTAAATTTTTTACCACTGCCGCAATGACAAGGATCGTTTCGGCCGTGCTTCATTATTGTCCCTTCTTATTTTTATAGAACAACACTGCATTCTCTTGTTTGCGCTGATCCAATGTCTTAGAAATTGCAGACATTGTTGTCTTACTGATCTCTTGTTGCTGTGCAAGATAAGTAAATTGGCTGATGGCTTCTGCGACTTCTTCAATGACTTGCTTTGCCTCATGCCAGCTCCCATAGCCAGCACTGGTAGCAAGTTTTTGCATCACCTTAAGCGGTGGCGCTTTGCCATAACCGCCGAAAGCAGTGGCGTGTTCATTGAATGGATGTGGGCTGTAGGTCACATCGTAAAAAGGTGCAGGATCCCATTGACCTTCATCCGCTTGCAAAAACGCCCAATTTTTACTGTGGTCGTCTTGATTAGACGACAGCAGGTTAAAAATGGCGCGACGAAATTGCAGCTGACCAGCCGCGGGGGATTTACACAACTGACGGCTGGCTTTAATCAAGTCAATATAATCTAAACTTGGCGTTCGAAAGTCTGCATCCAGCAGCCCGCAAGCGCTGTGCATATGCAAGCGACCTGCACTGCGCTTGCTGCCTAAGTCGGTCGGTTCCGTGACATAATCAAAACGCTTAAGCGCTAACCAAGCAGACGCACCGCTTGTAGGTGGTGCTTCAATGAGTTGCCATTGCGGCGGTTGACACTTAGCAAGTTCTGCCATTTGTAAATAAACCGCCTCACACAAACCTTCTTCATGACCGAGCGCAAGATTCTTCGAGGTAAATTTAATCAGCCAAGCCTCATCTCCAGGCTGAGCAAAGGTTCGACAATGCTGAGTTTCTCCAGTAGGCATATAAATCTGCGCCTTAGGCCTTGCCCCACCCGAACTACCACCGGCAACTAATGCGGCCAACACCTGTTGCGTATACCCATCTAACTCATCGTGATTATCATCCATATAATCTGACATCGAAGAATCGAACAGCGTTTGTGCTTCCAAGCCTAACGTCGCTAAATCAATTTCCGAGTTCGTCGTGGCTGAAAACTCAGACACCGGAGAAAAAGACAATGCTCCCATGCCTTTATCACCAACAAAGGCCAGTCTATCCATCGCCGTTAATTGATTAGGCAGGATATCCTTTTGCCGGAAAATACGATCTTGTAACAACATGCCCCAGCCATCGGGCAAACAATCTCCAAATACGCCATGTACACCTTGGTGCGGCGCTTTAGGTGCGGCTTGAACTTGCGTACTCGACAGCAAGGTAAACGGTGATAAATTGCCAAACTGCTGCAAATAACGATCTGCATACTGAAAAAAGACGCCTTGTCGATTCTGCGCCAAGACTCCAACAGAGATCTGCTCACCTGAGCTTAGCGTACGAATTACAGTGAGTTTTTGAATGGGTTTAAAACTCATCTTTTAGCACCTCATCAATACTCGTGGGCATAGCAGCGCGTTCTTTGCTAGGTTGTGTGAGCTGATAAAGCCTATCTAGCGAATCAAGGGTCTGCCATAGCAACAGCAATTGGCGAAATGAAATTTGCCCGGTCAGCTCAAATTTCTTAATGGTGGCCGCAGGTACGCAGCTTCGCTCAGCAAGCGCCGCTCGTGACAGCTTTGCCTGCCTGCGTAACTCACGTAAATAAGCCGCATAGGCTTGGCTTACATCGGTATCATCAAGTAAGGTAAAGTTCATCCGCAAAGACCAAGTAGATACAGTTATATCCATTATATCGAAATAAAACAGAAATTGGACACTATAATATCCATAAGTGCGTAGGATGTTGAACAATCACTCGATAAAGCCCTTCAAACTGCTATTTTTAGCAATTTCGCCGTAAACCATCGCCCGATGAGGGCGGGGATATAAGGCGTAGACGCGATAGCGTCTTAATCTGGGGTCGATTGACTTTCCACATAAGCTTTTAATGTTTCAATAGTCGCACCGCCAGCAGTGCAAGCAAAGTAGAGAGTGTCCTGAATTCTGTGTAACTGTCTAGACTTAAGCCTTAAAGGCTAAGGATGGACAATATGGATAAGAAAGCACTCGAAGCTTTTGCTCGTGAAGCAGCAAAGTCAATTAAGACTGAATCTGATCTTGATGACTTCCGAAAAATGTTAACCAAGTGACCGTTGAAACGGCGTTAAACGCTGAACTCGATGAGCACCTTGGGTATCAAAAACACCAACCTAGAACCAGCTCCAACTCCCGCAATGGCTACTCGGGTAAATCAATCATCACCGATGATGGAGAAGTCGATATCGACGTCCCTCGCGACCGCGAAGCTAGCTTTGAACCTCAACTCGTCCGCAAGCACCAAACTCGATTCCAATCTATGGACGACAAGATATTGAGCCTGTACGCGAAAGGCATGACCACACGTGAAATCGTCGCAACGTTCAAGGAAATGTATGATGCTGATGTCTCGCCAACGCTGATATCAAAGGTGACCGACTCGGTACTCGAACAAGTGATTGAATGGCAGTCGCGACCTCTCGACGACATTTACCCTATCGTCTATCTCGATTGCATCGTGGTTAAGGTGCGTCAAGACAAGCAAGTCATCAACAAAGCGGTCTATCTTGCGTTAGGCGTCAACATGGAAGGCCAAAAAGAACTGCTCGGCATGTGGCTCTCTGAAACGGAAGGCGCCAAGTTCTGGCTTAACGTGCTGACAGAGCTTCAAAACCGTGGGGTAAAAGACATCCTTATCGCTTGCGTTGACGGACTAAAAGGTGTTCCTGACGCCATCAACACTGCGTTCCCAGAGACGCAAATACAGCTCTGTATCGTCCACATGGTGCGAAACTCGGTCAAATACGTCCCTTGGAAAGACTACAAAGCGGTGACGGCTGACCTGAAGAAAATCTACCAATCAGCCACAGAAGATGAGGCACTGCTCGCTTTAGAGCAGTTCTCTGAACGATGGGATAGTAAATATCCTCAAATCAGTCGCTCTTGGACGGCGCATTGGGAGAACCTCAACACCCTGTTTAACTACCCAGAGGATATTCGCCGAGCCATTGACACGACTAACGCCATTGAATCCCTCAACAGCGTTATTAGAAAAGCGATCAAGAAGCGCAAGCTCTAAACCGCTTTATGATTATGTTCGAAGATCGACTCACTGAATACATGTAACCCCGACAGTTACACAGAATTATTTACAGGGTCGCAAAGTATGAACGATGCTATAGGGCGGAGCTTTTGCACTAATGCCGTTCACTTAAGGTGAGCGGCATTGTTTTTTCTAGGGTATCGGCTTGGTTCTTTCTGAACGACTCTAGGGAAGGCTCTTTCTCGGCTAGGTTCTCGTATTAAACTCTCACTCATTGAGTAGAAGTTTTGGAGTTGCCTCGGGATTGCTCCTGGTGACGAGTATGGAAGTCCCACTATCCGGCACATGATCTAAGATCAACTCAGGTAAAACAACCCCCATTGTCCCCACATTTTGTTGATGCTATCGCATCAATCGCCTTATTCCATTTCAGTAACTCTCTGCTCAACAAACGCGATAATGTCATCATAGAGCTCAGTAGGCAGGCGGCTAAGTTCGATTTTTAGTCCGCGCTTATCACTACTGCGAGAGACCTTGGCATATTTGTTCTTGTCATCAAAATTTGCGATCGCTTGAGTGTCCCAGCTGACTTTCTCTGTGCCCATCGCAATCTGCGCTTCCATCAAGCTAAGTACATGCTTTTGCTTGTCTTCAACATTGTCAAAATCGTCGAGTTTTACCTTGAGTGATTGGATGAAGCGTGATGCAGTCACCCCCTCTTTAGCTAGATACTTTTCGACCTTGGCAATTTTGGCGTAATAGCCATTAGGGATCCCCTCACAGTCCGGGAACACTTCTATCAAGCGTTGGTCGATTGCCGCAGCGGCAAAACGTTTACGACAAGTTTCTCGGCCAATATTGAGATACTCGGCTAGCTCATCAATCTTTTTAAACTGCTGCTCTTGCATAATACTTTGGTAGTCTGCACCTAGCTCACGATAAGATAAGCGCTTAACCGATTGAGTTGTTTGAATGAACGCAACGAGATCAGCTTGGTCAACGCTATCTTCAATCACCCACAAAGGCAGGTCTTTTTTTGCATGCACACAAGCAAACCGGCGGCGTGAGCTATCAAGTAATTGATAAGTGCCCTGCTCGTCTTTAAGCGCAACCCCTTCGGTATGCACGCCCTCTTCTTGAATGGTTGGCAAGATGTCACGCACTGAATCCAGCGTGAGTGATTCTTGACGTCGAGGATTCAGAGAATGGATGGCCGTTTTCTGAGTCAACTCGTCCGCTTTAACGACGACTCGTTCCGCTGTGGCGGTTTTACCACTCGCAAAGGTGAAGACCTTTTTAGGGCTCTCTGATTTGCTACGCTTACCAAGTTGATTGCCTTGGTTGAATCCAGTGCGTTTATCTTGTGGTCGTAACATGTTAAAGCCCCTTAGTTGCTAGCTGTTTGATTTCAGTGATGAATTGGTGGTAAACGGCGTTCACGGATGTCATAGCAAGGTCGAATTGTTTACCACTACAAACCTGCTCTGATTTACGAATATCCAGCACCGTTCGGTTGCTCTCTGCCGCTGCAACAAACGCCTCAGAGTGGCGAATCGCTGTCGATAGCAAGTGCCCTTGTGCTGCGCGCAACAACTTATCGAACACCTTCACCTCATGTGCGCTTTTATCATCAAAATTCACCGGCAAAAGTTTCGCCCATTTCAGATTTATACCTTTAGAAGGCAGTTCTCGGAACGTACCCGGCATGGTGCCCATATAATTACTGGTTGATGCAAAGTCGAATTCGCGGGGCGTTACCGGGATCAGCACGGCATCGGCCGCTTCGTTAACGGCCCACAAGATTGGAGAGTTTTGTGGCGGCGTATCAATAAATATGAGGTCATACTCTTTCTTAAGCACGGGTAAGACTTTCTCCCGTAATACACTCACCATCTTTGCCTGCCCTACCTCATCTTGCCCCCAGTAGAAGTCGACAAATCGCTCATCAGACGGGAACGCGGGAATCACATCGAGGTTCGGAAGATGCGTCTTAAATGGAATAGCCTTCACGAGATCTTCGTAGCTATAGTCGTTGAGGTATTGCGCGAAGTCCCCTTCCGGCTCAAACTCAGATAGGGCAATGTCGACCGCTGTCATATACACAGACTCATCATCCGCTTGGTGAATAAGGTTCTGCCCTGTCGAACCCTGTGGGTCTAGGTCTATTACTAAGCATCGAGCATTTAGGTTAAGGTCGAGCGCTGTCGCCGTCGCTAATGTCACTGTGGTGGTCGACTTCCCGGTGCCGCCTTTGTGGTTCTCCACCACAATTGTGGTCGGCTCAAAGCGCTGGTTATATTTAGGGAAGTTCATGAAAGCCATCATGTTCGCCACGTCAAAGCGATTATAGAGGTGTGTGCGCCCTTGAATGATGGGGGCGCCGATAATGCCCTGCTCTGTTGCCTCATCGATTCGTGAGTTAAACGTTACTCGAGATAGGCCAAACAACTCTTGAAGCTCTTTCTTCTTAAGTGAATGGTTGTAGATGAGACGGTCTACGCTCCCCTCTACCTCGCTATCCGTAACGTTGATCTGCATACGCTCTTTGATGACCGCTTTGAGATCAGCCTGCTCTTGTTGCATTCGTTCGCATACAAGCTCTAATGAATCGATGATAGTGCTCATTGAGTATCCCTAGTGCCTTAGTAGTTTCCATCTATCATACATCACTAAAGTGGACAGTTAAACCATAGAAGAGATAAAATTACCATTAATGGTTTAAACTAGAAATAACTCTGTGGGGACAATGGGGGTTGTTTTGTTTTATAAGACAATGCGAGTGTAGCTCTCAAGGCATCCTTATATAGATTACAGGTACGATTAAGATGGAACTCTTAAATATGTTGTTCCCTCCATTTAAGTCCCTCAAAACAAGAGTTCGCCGTCTGTTTGCCGGAATATCCAAATCGATAGGGAATTTGCATCAAATGTAAGGGTAGGGGGGCTATAAAGGTTAGAACTCAATCCTTCAACACCGACTTGATCAGTGACATAGGATCACAATGTAGTGCTTTGACATCCTCCCTAGCTAATCCCCTGGGGGATTCCTGTTTCACAGCGTATTGCTTCAAGTTCAAGAGAACCTAAAGTCTTACTTACGCTCCACCTTTAATGGCTAGGGTGGACGTGGAGGCAATAGTAAGACTAGCCGAGCCAAAAGCTCGACTAGCAGTGCTCAGCGAAGCGTCAAAAAAGAAAAGCTGATAACTCTAGTTGTTGGTTTGGAAACTCAACCGCTTTGGCGGTGAGCAGTTCACAGAAAGTGCTTTAAAGCGCATTCTCTACGTTGCTTGCGACGTCTGCCGACACCCACGCTTTCCAAGTATCAGAATAGTTCTCTAAGAAGTGGTACATCGCTTCTTCAGCATCGGCTTGGTTATCTTCCATCCAAGCGAGTAACTCGCTCATCTGATTGTTAGTAAAGCCGCGGTTTTCGAAGTATTGATAGGCAATAGGCTCGTTCTTAGCAAAACTCTCCGTTGTTAAAGTATAGACGGGTGCGGATGGATACATGGTTACTTTGGGGGTTTCGCACTCAGGTTGAGTTGTACAGTTTCTAAACTCTTCGATATCTGTACCGCTGCCAAAATCAACCTTAACCATATTGTATTTTCCTAGCACAGGAGTAGGGGACCAATAGTAACCAAACCAAGGCTTTTTGCGTTCATAGGCTTTAGCAATCGTGCTTGCTAAAGCAGCCCCTGAACCAGGGTCTATCATTTCGAACTTTTGTTGTTCTAATTCTAGCGCATCAAACAAGTGACCCGCGGTAATTTGGCATGTCCAGCCTGCGGGGCAGCCGTAAAAGGCATACAGTTCATCATTTTCCGGATGCTCAAACAAGTTTGCATACTTTTTTACACCTTCGATGGTTTTGAGTTCTGGGTATTGTTGTACAAGGTAATCAGGAACCCAAAACCCCTCTTCACCACCATCAACCAGTGATGTGCCCGCTAATCGTAAGCGTCCATCAGCGACTCCTTTCTCTAGCGCTTGTTTGATACCGTTGGTCCACATCTCAGGTGCAACATCGGGTTGACCTTTCTCGATCATAGAAGTGCCGGTCGGTACGGTATCGCCGGGAATTAGCTCAGCTTCACATCCGTAGCCTTTATTTAATATGAACAGGTCAATATTGGCGATTAGACTGGCAGAGTTCCAGTTCATATCAGCAATAGCAAACTCACCACATTCATCGGCGTAGGTATGAAAAGAAAGAGAAGAAAGGACTGCGAATGAAAGTACGGATACCTTATACATCATGGGGGAATTCCTTTTAAGTATTCCAATTGTGTAGGCAAAACGGTGCGTTTTTGAGAGTTAACCAACAGAGTCTTGCATAAAGATGATAGTCTAGAATATTCCAGAACCTCGGTCATTATAGGTCAGCACATTCAAATCGAAGCTCACTACGCCAAATCTTGGTAACAAAACAAGTTGTGTTAAATACATAACACAATTTAGGTCTAAATTGGCGTTAGCACCTAAAAAGTGTAATATTAAGCCTAAATTATGTTTGGGATAAACTTTCATGAGCGACGATCAATACTATTACCCTGTAGTCAGTGACAACCTGCCTAAGCACATTAAAAAAGGTCATCAGCTTGTCTTTTCTCGCCAGGATTTATCCGCGCGAGAAGCCGACATGTTTGCCCTCATGGTCGCGCACATGAAAGCCGCAGATTGGGATACTAGCACACCCCATTATGAGTTCACCTCACACCAGCTATCAGAGTGGCTAGGGGTTGAGCCAAAGCACGTTGGTAGTAATCTCAGTCCTGTCGCCAATCGACTCGCGAGCCGAAAAATAGGCATCAAAATAGAGTCCAGAAAAGGGGATACGGAGTTCGATTACCGCCCTCTATTCAAGCATATCGCATACAAAAACGGGGTCCTCACTATGGTTCCCAATGACATGCTTAAATCAGAGTACATCGAGTACAACCAAGGCTTTGCGCTGATCAACACTCGCAACTTTTTTGATGTTAAGAAGGAATACTCCAAACGTCTTTATGAACTCCTAAGCCGATTTAAAGACAAGGGCTTCGAGATGCACACTCAGAAACTGAGCGAGTTAAAAGGAGTGTTCGGCTTACTCGATGAGGCGGGTAAGTTAAAGAAAGACAAAAGCTCGTTTAAGAACAACAGCGTCTTCATGAAGCGCTGCATACGCGAAAGCATCAAAGAGCTGTCAGAACACCCTCAAATCAGTAAAGAGCTCCTGTTCTTAGAAAGTGAGCAAGGTGATAAAGGTTTTGAGGTAGTTAAGAAAGGACGCACAATTACCGGCATCAAGTTCCTGTTTCGATGGTTAAAACTTGGCACAATCGATGAGCTCAACCGCCACGACGCACTGAAAACAATCAAAGAGTTAGAATTGAAGCGCCTGCAAAATAGTGTTCGCCTCTCAGAAGCTGAGCTTGAAGCTTTGGCTATTGCTTACCGCTATGTTGGACGTGAAGAGCATGCCCTTAAAGTAGAGGAGAGTTTATCGCGCCGTCATCTCTCTCAATCCCAAGAGGAACTGAACAGCGAAGAAGACGAACTGGAATCACTGATAGAGAAGATAGACACCTTATCGGGCCTAAGTGACAACCCTGACTATTAATAGATGACACATTTTAGGTATGCAGCTCTCATAACCCTCATCTTTTAGGGGCGTGACTGTGATATGTGACACAAAAAAGGTGCACAAAGCATTTTTCGACCTAAAAGCTGTCAGACAAACGAGTAGATTCGTGACCAAGCTATTTTAGATGATTGATTACACCTAAATAGTGTAACGTAAATAGGTTAAACACCTAAAAAGTGTCACACCAATACCTACAATAGGATCCCAAACACCTAAATAGTGTCATCAAAAGACCTAGAAAGTGATCAATAACACCTAAAATAGGATCCTAAACACCTAAATAGTGTTATACAATAGCCTAAAATAGGATCACAAAACTCAATTTATCTTTTAAAAATCAAACAGTTACCATTGCTATAGATCTTATAGATTTATAGTTTAAATAGATTAGTATACTTAAATATAGATCCTTATAGTGGCTGTGGATAACTGGAAAATCAAAGATTTACGCAGTTTCCCACAACCACCATCAAATCTTCTTTTTCTGTTTTTTTTTCCAAACATCGCATTTTAGGTCTTTCAAGACATAATCTAGGTTCAGCGCGTTATGGTAGCTTGCCTACGTTCTGTGAAGATCACTTACACCAAAAATAACGGAGCTACAGCGCACTCATAAGTGGAAAGGCGGTGTGGTCATTCAGATAATGCCGATAAAAACGCAACTAGAGTGATTCTAATGCGCTATTTACGTGAGTTGGAACCAGCAGCATAACTAATTAATCAGGTTCGGGCAGAACCGTAGCGTCTGTGAAGTGAGTGGCATTAGCCGCCAGCAGCAGAAAGTAGATGATAGAGTAATATGTCATCGCCTGTATTCAGGAATCACCGTCCTTTGGAGCGGTGAGCATGTCAAAATATCATCTTCAATCCTCCTTTGGGCCATTACACCACGGTCCTTGCTTCTTCGATCAATGCTGACCTAAGAAAGACAACGTTAGAATTTTCTCGGATACCTAAAGATGTCCTGGCAGACATTGAAAAATACGCTCGAAAAAAGGTGAGAGAAACCTCTTAAATTACCCAAAACTTAAATTCCCCTGAAAGCCTTGTATATCAAGGGGGCTGGGTGATATTTGGTTAAATTAAAGGGCCCTTTATCCCCCAAAAAAATCAGCATGTTTTACGCTTTGGAAATTTGAATTAACTGATAGATTAGAAGAGTTACGGGATAAAAAAAGCCCGACCGACTTTGGCGATGAGCCTTCATGTAGTAAGCAAGTCCAACTGAAAAAAGAGAGGTGTAACTATGTTCAATAAAATGACAAAGAATGTGCTTGGGGTGACGGTTTTTTTTGCTCTCCTATATCTAACAGGTTTTGTAGAACTTTGGGATAGCGCGGTATACGCACTGATTGATTACTACGACGCATTGTAATGGTTCGCTTGTTCAACATCTGGTGCAGTACAAGTGCAACAGGCGAGTGCGAGCTTCCCGAATTTGTGTCCGAGGTTTCCTAAGACGATGATACGCCAGAACAGCTTAGCAAGCATAACGCAAGAGTGAGTTGTTCTTGATTTGTATAGGTATTCTCCTTAAAACTGACAATTTTACGGATGCGACAACGATCGACATCGACTCCCTCACCGGCGATCGCTCGAATGTACTCGAAGTGAACATCGAGCGTGCAGAGAACTTCGATGCAGACGAATTGCGCCGTGATGCCTACGAGGAAGGCTGGAACAAGCTTCAGTAGGTAGTTTGGAAATTTTAAATGCTCTGTAGAATTTTAAAGAGCAAGGACACAACAAAGAGACGAAAGATGAAAACATTAAAAAAACTATTCGCGGTGGCAACGGGCGTTGCGCTATTAAACGGGTGTGTGGTGATAGGTGTGCCTGAGCCTACAGAGTTCAGCGCCGAGCACTCATATGCGTTTAATGTGGCGAACCAAACTCACTTAACCAAAAATAGAAGTCCGCTTCGCGATTTCACGCGAGAGGAAATTGAGGAATCAAAGAACATTCTAGAGCGCCGCACAGAGGGGGCCAATGCATCAAAAATTCTGGGCATGGCCAGTGTGTTAACTGGAAATTTAACGGGCATCTTCCATGTCGCTGGCGGGGTTGTGTCAGACACCGCGCTTTCTGGGCATTTGTCTGAAAAAGCACGATGGATTGTTGCTTTGGATTCTCGAGACTTCGCAACAGAAAAAGAGGCCAGCGTCTATATCGCAGAGTCTATACATAAGGCAACAGTGCAAGCGCTAGAGGAGTATTCAGGGGTTAGAGCGCTTGAGAGCGGCACCAAGAGTTCGGTTGTTTACCAAATCTTAGTCGATGGAAAATATCAGTGGGTTAATGCTGGATACCTCAAAGCTTTAATGGAAGGAGAAAAGTTTCGCGGCGTGGAATTGGTCTCAAAAGGAAGCACCAATCTTATTGAGGGTGGAGATGCTTATTTGTTTGGGTTTGACACTACCAATAATGGGATATTCCCAATAGAACCCACGAATTTAGAGCTAATGGGCTTCGATGTCGATAGAGACGAATTTCTCAAGAAACTCACTAGCCTATTACCTCAAGGCTTCTATTTTTACTCGCCCTCGTATCCAAAGTTTTACGGTGCTGACGGCAAAAAGTACGTAGCGTATAAGGTTGTCGTACCGGCTATCTATACGCAGGGTGAAAAATACGAGTTCATCAAACCGGAATAACGTTAGTTTGAGAGGCTGGTTTGGTCAGCCTCTCTTTGGAGGTATCGATGAGAATTTTGATTCTATTTGTTGCAGCTGTGCTTTCCTCGGTGTCGGTTCAAGCGCAAGTTTCCGTGATTTCTGACAACCAAGAGGCGATCACGCTCTCTGTCACTGAGCGTTATGTACTCGGTGATAACGACACATTAAGCAGTGCTAAGGCAATTGCTCTAGAGCAAGCGAAGCGTTCGGCCAGCGACTATGCAGGGTCTTATGTAGAGTCCACGCTGGTTGTAGACGGTAACAATATCACCAAACAGCAAGTGCGCGTTCTTTCGGCGGGTTTCTTGGAAGTGTTGAAAACCAAGAATAGCCGCTCTGTAGATTCCAACGGCAGTATCGTACTAGATGCCAACGCAACAATCAGGCTATCAAAGCAATCTATCAAAGACGGCTTGGCCAAGCTTAAAAGCGATCCTGAGCGCAAAGCAAAGATTGAGCGTTTGGAGCAAGAAAACGCACGCCTGAACGCACAACTGTACGAGTTGACAAACAAAATTAACACCGGCTCTCGCGATGAGTTAATTGAGGCCCGAAACGATGTGTTGTCCAAACTGGACACTAACCGAGAGGCAACCAAGAAAGTCTTTGAGGTTGGCACTCTGTTTCAGCTTGCCAGTCTTGGGGCGCAAGAAGGCGAGCTAGCCAAAGAGACGGTTCAACGGGATGTGTTCGACTATTTCAAGCATCAAACCAAACTCACGCTGGGTAATCCAGAGTTCAGAAAGAACACCAACGGCACGTTCGATGTGTTGGTGCCGGTCAATTGGGAGTTGGACAAAAAGCCTTTGATGGAAGCGCTTGAGCCTTTGTTCCGCTTGAGTACTTCCACCAGACACCGGCCTTGGTATTCCGTTTCGATAAGAAAATACGACAATAGCGGAGACAAGGTTAAGCGCCCGTTTACCGAAGACCTACAAGAGCATATCAGAGAGCATGTTATCGCGATTGAAGTGAAAGCAGGGGACAAGGCTGGCTATCTTCCCATCGGTGCGCTCGGCGGCTTTTTTGGTCATGAGAACTTCGTGATGCACTACAAGAGTGAGCCCAACGGAAACAAGCTGATTAATGAAAAATATCGTAATCCAATCGTGATAAAAGGCGTTTCAGAGAAGACGCTGAAATCAATCACGGCGATTGAGTCAAGAGTGGTCGTGCGTCCAGCAACCGACTTTGCCAAGTGGAAATATGAATAGATTTGTTTTGGTTGGCTTGGTGTGTCTTGCGTCTTTTGGGGCGCAAGCTGAGCCTATAGAGGCGAGCGGCTGCGTACCGGCGACCGGTAATGTGCGACTTGATGACTTAACCGCTAGCGCAAAGGCGAAAGGGCAGTTGTCCCTAGAGCTGGGTAGCACTGTGAGCGCCGAGACGACATATAGCTCTCAGACGAAAGAAAGCAGTCAAGGCGTTACGCAAGTGGACGACATCAGGGAAACCGTGACGCTCAGCGGCTCTCACACGATTGGCCGCGTTAATACGGTTCGCAGTGGCTATGAAACTGTTGGGACCGACAAACTCTATTGCGTGTATATAAAGATGGAGCAATGACATCGATGAACAACATTGAAATTGTTCGATTGAAACGCCTTATCGAAGGTATTCAAAAGCAACATTCCTGCTTACTGTCAGCAGAGTATTTGTGCCAGGAAGTCCAATGCTGCGACCAATTTCTGAGAAAGCATCCTGAACATTTGGGCGGCTATCCGAGCCAGCTAGCGAATAGCGCTCGATTGCTGCTTCTGTGCAGCAAAAGCACGGTGGCCGCACATAGCGAATTGCCCTTGTTTAACGGGCATTCTGAAAACGAGCTACTGAGCGGGAAGGGCGTAGATGCCTTAACAAAGCACATCTACGAAAGCTATAGGAAGTACAAAAGCACGGTAGGGAAGGAAGTGAAAGAAGTCGTACTTCCCAAAGTAGAGAATCAAAGAAAAGCATACGCATAGGAGCGAACGCATGAAGAAAACATTGATTGCGCTGGTTTTGGCCAGCTCTGCATTGGCCGGTTGTTCGAGCACTCCGACTCGCACCGAGATTGTACAAGACGAACTTAATGCTCAGTCGTTGCAACAAAAGTCTGAGCAAGAGAAAGCAGAGAACATTTTGGATTCCGTACCTGCTTGGGCGCTAGAGCCGCCCAAACCCGATAGCACGGGCGTTTACGGGGTTGGCATTGGTGAAAGCAAAAAGCTTCAGTTGGCGATGCAAAAAGCCAGCTTATCTGCGCAATACGAGCTAGCTAAATCCGTTGGCCAAGAGCTCAGCGGTAACGAGCAAAGCTATATCAAAGACACCAATTACGGGACCACAGAGCAATTTACTCAGCTAGTTGATTCTCTGGTCGCTGAAGTGCCAATGCAAGGCTTTGAGACAATCGAGCAAGAGGTAGTCGTCCTAAATGGCCAGTTCACGGCTTACAAGCTCATGAAGTTGCCATATGACCAGCTCAATAAGGCGCTAGAGTCAAAAGAGAACATCCAAGGTCAAGAGCAAGACATCAAAGAGGCGTTCGATAGCCTTCAGGCGCGAATTGCCCAAAAGACGAATCAATAACTCAAACAGGGAGTAAGCAAATGGATGTGTTCGGCGTAATTAACGATAATGCGGCGCTACTTATCGCACTTGTTATTGCTAGCTCCGTAGTCGTCATGTTTCTTTCGTTGGCTTGGGAGATGCTTTTTGGCGGTTACGAACCAAGAGTCTATCTGTACACATAGGCCGAGCACAACGTCTATCGTCAACTCATCAACCGGCTACCGAGGGCTTATATCGTAAATGGGAAAGTGCGTTTAGAGCGTAAAACATGATTTTACGTGGTGAAGAAAGTGCCATCCAAGTCAGCGGATGATGTCACCAAAGGAACCATAGAGCTACTCATGCCTTACAAGGAGTATGTCCATACCATCACGGCAGATAACGGGAGAGAGTTTGCAGGCCATGAAACCATCGCAAAGGCATGTGTACTTTGCCCACCCTTATAGTTCTTGGGAGCGTCGTGTCAATGAGAATGCTAACGGTCTTTTAAGGCAATATGTGAAGAAAGGAACCGACCTAACAACGGTAACAGACAGCGATATTGAATTCGCTTTATCGCGGATAAATTATCGTCCAAGAAAGTGCTTAGACCTCAAGTAGCCAGCGATTGTCTTTAAAGAAATGGCACTGGCTGCTTGATATTGGCGAATGTCGCATGTCGCTGTTGAATTCGGGGGAGGGGGTAAGAAAGTCACGAACAAAACATCCAACCGAAATGGGCATCATCTATAATTGGTCTACTAGTAGCGAATAAAAGGAGCGTTGGGGTATGTTTCCTAATTCGAGGATTGAAAAGTACTATCAGCAATTCGATGAACTTCTAAACTTTTCGGGAGTATCTTGGTGGATTATCGACCTAGAAGATGATCCAGATACTTTTTATTGTAACCGTACTATGTGTGATGTGTTCTATCTTAATCCTGATTTAACCGCCCATTCGGTAAGTAACACCTGTCCCATCGCAGGTGACTACAATAAGCATATCGCTATAAAGAGTACGGCCAAGGCACAAAAAGTCTTCGATGACTATCGAGGGCTTAAAGACAATACCATTAACGAATATCAAAATCGTTTTCCATACTATAACGAGGAGCTGGATCAGGTTCTTTACTTTACGAGTCGGGCTAAAGCATTAGCTCGAAACGATGAAGGTAAGGCAACACTCTTGTTTGGCATTATTGAACCTGAAACAGTCAGTGAAACACTCTATAAGCAGGCTTTGCGTGATGGGCTAACCGGGCTCAGGAATCGCAGGGAATTTGATAATAAGTTGCAGTTTATAATCAACCTTGCTAAAAGAGAGCGGCGTTTAATCTCATTGATCCTTTGCGATGTTGACCATTTTAAGCATTATAACGATAGCCTTGGGCATTATGCTGGTGATGAATGCCTGAAAAAAATTGCCCGTTCACTCGAAAAAGCCAGTTACCGAGAAACGGATATTGTTTGTCGCTACGGGGGGGAGGAGTTTGCGATTATCATATATGGAGAAGACCAGAGTGTATCAGCTTTGGCGGAGCGTATACGCATTGGTGTTTCTGATCTAGCCATTCCCCATCCGTCGCCTGATATCGATATAGTAACTATTAGTGCAGGATTCATATCATTGATCCCAGACGAAAGCATTACCCCGAAAGCTTTGATTGAAAAAGCAGATTACGGACTTTATCTGGCAAAAAATAACGGAAGAAATCAAACTATTGATGGCGAATGCTCGACCCTGAACACGAGAGTGTCCTGAATTCTGTGTAACTGTCTAAACTTAAGCCTTAAAGGCTAAGGATGGACAATATGGATAAGAAAGCACTTGAAGCTTTTGCTCGTGAAGCAGCAAAGTCAATTAAGACTGAATCTGATCTTGATGACTTCCGAAAAATGTTAACCAAGGTGACCGTTGAAACGGCGTTAAACGCTGAACTCGATGAGCACCTTGGGTATCAAAAACACCAACCTAGAACCAGCTCCAACTCCCGCAATGGCTACTCGGGTAAGTCCATTATCACCGATGATGGAGAGGTCGATATCGACGTCCCTCGCAACCGCGAAGCTAGCTTTGAACCTCAACTTGTCCGCAAGCACCAAACTCGATTCCAATCCATGGACGACAAGATATTAAGCCTATATGCGAAAGGCATGACCACACGTGAAATCGTCGCAACGTTCAAGGAAATGTATGATGCAGACGTCTCACCAACGCTGATATCAAAGGTTACCGACTCAATGCTTGAACAAGTGATTGAATGGCAGTCGCGACCTCTCGATGAAATCTATCCCATTGTTTATCTCGATTGCATCGTGGTTAAGGTGCGTCAAGACAAGCAAGTCATCAATAAAGCGGTCTATCTTGCGTTAGGCGTGAACATGGAAGGCCAAAAAGAGCTGCTCGGTATGTGGCTCTCTGAAACGGAAGGTGCCAAATTCTGGCTTAATGTGCTGACTGAGCTTCAAAACCGTGGGATGAAAGACATCCTTATCGCTTGTGTTTACGGACTCAAGGGCTTTCCTGATGCTATCAATACTGCATTCCCAGAGACGCAAATACAGCTCTGTATCGTCCACATGGTGCGAAACTCGGTCAAATACGTCCCTTGGAAAGACTACAAAGCGGTGACGGCTGACCTGAAGAAACTCTACCAATCAGCCACAGAAGATGAGGCACTGCTCGCTTTAGAGCAGTTCTCTGAACGATGGGATAGTAAGTATCCTCAAATCAGTCGCTCTTGGACGGCGCATAGGGACAACCTCAACACCCTGTTTAATTACCCAGAGGATATTCGCCGAGCCATTTACACGACTAACGCCATTGAATCACTCAACAGCGTTATTAGAAAGGCGATCAAGAAACGCAAGCTCTTCCCAACGGATGAATCAGCTAGAAAGGTGATCTACCTGGCTATCCGAGATGCTTCTAAGAAGTGGACCATGCCGATTAGAAACTGGCGACAAGCTCTAAACCGCTTTATGATTATGTTCGAAGACCGACTCA
The DNA here is from genome assembly GCF_059834005.1 of Vibrio sp. R12-SW3-ISO1. NCBI lineage: Bacteria > Pseudomonadati > Pseudomonadota > Gammaproteobacteria > Vibrionales > Vibrionaceae > Vibrio > Vibrio sp. R12-SW3-ISO1. The sequence continues at coordinate 16,135 of NZ_JCBDGK010000017.1, read as the reverse complement.
CTGAATACATGTAACCTCGACAGTTACACAGAATTATTTACAGGGTCCATTAAGAATTGCACTGTCAGCTTTAAGTCTGGTCTATGTTTACCGCTGGCGCTTTTGGAATGTTGAGCGAAGTTACTATTCCCACTTTCTTTTCCGCTTGGTTCGGTATGATTGGTATGCTTGTCTATCTGATCTGCCAGTTACTAATCCAAGACAAAGAAATTGAGATAGCTAATGAGCAAAGACAAATTGACCGCTACGAGTAGCGGTTGAACATTTGCTTCACGAAACAAATGGGAGAAATACTATGTCTGATTATACCGGTTTATACATCGTGATCGGTATGGCTCTAGGAGCGATTGTTCTAGCTGCACTCGGCGGCTTAGTAACACTCAAGCTACTAGGAAATAAGAATAAAGACAGAGCTGACGATTAATAGAGTATTTTACCTCTCTGCCGCTATCAAATCTAATCCAGAAAACAGTTTTTGTTGTGCTTCTTGAACCAACCTCATGAATAACAGGTCCAATAGACGTCATTGCATGGCTAGATTCAATGTGAGTCTGTGTGGACACGTTAGAGTCGATTACTTCTCCGCTTAAAACTGAGTATTCACCAGAGCTACCACCTGTTGCTGAAGAAGACTCTTTGAACGATAAGTTAACTGCCATTAATAAATTTTCCTCCGACAATTTACACTCATAAAATTACAGCACAAAAATCAAAGGTGGGGATGTTATCAACAACTCCACTTGATAATATTTATGGATAACCAAAAAATTAGAAAAAAACTATCTACCTAAAGCCATCCAAAAAAGCAACCTTTTAATGTTTCCATTAGAAGTTGAACCCACCGTTGGCAAGCATGAAACATGAACAATTGCACCAGTCAACTGTAATACCACAATCATACATATATAAAAAACAGCCATCCAAATAAACATTTTAACCTCCACGCTTACCATTGTTATGAAGTTCATTAAATTCTTTCATTACTTTGTCAAAGTAACTACCAGAAACAAAGTTGGTTGCGAAGTGATAGTAAGCACCCATTAAAGTGAAAACCTCCAAATACCCAAAGTGACCGTGATCATATCCGTATAGAGCCACCCAAAGCGCAAATAACAATGCAAATACGAGCAGAACCTTAAAGATAACCCTATTGAACGCCAATAAAAATTTATTAATCATCATAAACTCCTCATGTCTACTTCTATATGATAACACTACTTTCCGCATTACAAAGTGACATTTTAGGATAATTTTCACATAGAAAAACAAAAGAGATTTCGAGGCTGCCGTGAAGTTAGGCGCTATAACAATCAAACCCAAAAAGGATGATCGCGCATGGATAATAATCGAGAAACACTGGCGCATAAATAAAAATCCAGCTAAAAGCAAATAAACTTTATGTTAAATGTAGGTCGCTAAATTGCTGGCCCCTTGCTCTCGGGGGGTGGGCAAAAAACCTTTGCCAAAAGCGATCTCAAACGGCGCGATCAAGCTACATAGGTGACTCGTTCTCAAGCGGTGAGCGCCGATAGAGAGCGCCATGTTTTTGCGCCTTTCAGTGAGGGTCAAGATTGCCTCATTATCGAGGATAAGCGTAGGAGAAGCACGGAAAACGCAGACATACCAGATTGGCAAGCTGTGGCCTTTTTCTTGAGTAAAAAGTCACATAGGTTGCGGTTTCTTATAAAGAAACCGAAAATCACTCTATTTGGTTTCTACCTTTATCTTAGAAGTAACCGAAAACCTATAGTTTTTGGTTATTACCGCTTAGAAACCGAAAACCATAGTTTTTGGGTTCTAACTTTATCTTAGAAGAAACCGAAAACCATACTTGTTGGTATCTAACTCTATCTTAGAAGAAACCGAAAAGTATAATTTTCGGTTTGCAACTTTGTTTGGTATTTTGAACATAAATGTTCGATATAGTAAAAATCGAGGTGGTAAAATTGAAAGAGATTCAGCAAGCAATATACAAGAAAATTGATGACCTGTTTGATGACGCGCAATACATCATCATGGTTTGGATGAAGGAGGTAGCCAAGCGGGAGAAGAATCGAGAGGGCACAGCGCTAGGCAGAGAGGAGCGAACAAACTACGAGTTCAGGATTGAGCTGTCTGGGCCATCGTTCAGGATGCGGTGGTTTAGCGTGAGGTTCATCAAGAGGAAGGGGAAGCTAGTTCGTCTTGTTGAGTCTGTCAGCAAAGGCGATGCAGAAACGCTGAGTGAAAAGAATTTTCCTTTGGCTCAGCAATGGGAGTTGGAATTAATTCAGAACGTTGAGAAGCATGCTTCTGAAATCAGAGCTCAATTAAAACATTTAATGAAGGCTCACCAATCAATAACCTACGCGGCTAAGGCGGCGGGGATTTCGGATTTTAAGCCAGTTCCTATAAAACAGAGGGTGACGATAACGAAATATTCAATTTCAGAGTTTAACAAATTGACGTAATTCTCCATCCATAATAGCGGTCAAAGCTTCGCGCATGACAAGCTATTTGGGTGGAGATGTAAGTCATTATCGCGCAGCGATAACCTAGTGAGGTCGTTCTTGCGCTTCGATGTACTGCTTTAGTACCGACAACGGTGCGCCTCCTGCTGTTATCAAGCAATAAGCTCTAGACCACATTGCGTTAGTTCCCCAGTAGTATCGCTTTAGGTGTTCACCGTGAATCTTCTTCATGTACCTAGAACTGACAGTCTTCAAGTTATTGATGAATTTGCTTGGCTGTATTGATGGGTTCATATCAAGCAATAAGTGAACATGATCCGATTCTCCGCCAAATTCCAATATAGTCACTCCCCACTTATCAGCTAGTTCGCGCATCTTTTCTTCAAGGTCGATTAGCATCTGATTGGTAAATGCCTTTCGTCGATACTTAGTTACTAACACCAAGTGGTACTTTAGATTGTAAACGCAGTGGTAATGTGCGCCATAACTAGCTTTCTTGCCCATGGTTAATATTGACACTAATTGGTTTGAGGTGCATCATACGCTTGAACTTCTTGAGAGTAAACCATGAGAGCCGAGCGAATACTTGTTAAGCCATCTGACCAGAATTACCTAGCTGTGCGCCATGCGTGCCGCTTGGCTAAGTCTGTATTCAATGTAGCTAACTATCGCATTCGACAAGAGTTTATTAATAACTCAAATGTCATTTCTCATAGCGCAGTCGATAAAGAGCTAAAGAAAGCAGCCCACGAAAGCTATAGGGGGATGCCTAGCGCAGCGTCAGCGCAACGAGTGATTCAAGTTCTTGGTAAGGATTGGAAGTCATTTTTTGCTTCAATCAAGGAGTGGCGCAAGAGCCCTGACAAGTTCAATGGACGACCAAAGCTCCCTAATTACGCGCAACACCAAAAAACATTCATTGTTGGTAGGAATGGGTTCAAGGTAGAAAACGGAATGGTTCATCTATCTGGCTCTGACGTGATCAACCTAAAGCCATTCAGAATCATGTGCTGCGACAACCAGCCATTCAACCAAAAAGCAGACCTGAGTATCGTTCAAGATATTCGTTTTGTGCCAAAAGGTAAGTGCTACTTCATTGAAGTTGTGTACAAGAACGACAGCCCTAGCAATGCTGTCTCGCTCAATAAGTCCAATGTAATTGGCATTGATTTGGGTATTGATAACCTAGCAACCATCGCATCAAATCAGCAAGGCGTGCGCCCTGTTCTGATTAACGGCAAAGTCATCAAGTCAATCAATAACAAGTACAACAAGGACAAAGCGAAACTTCAATCAATCGGCAATGGCAAACACGTTCTGGCTAAGTCGATGAAGCGTTACAACTGGATTAATGATCATCTTCATAAGGTGTCTAGGTTCATTATCGACATGTGCCTAAAAACCGATACAGGTGTTATCGTCATTGGTAAGAACAAAGATTGGAAACAATCCATTGGTATTGGTCGCGTGAACAATCAGAAGTTTGTGTCTATCCCTCATGCTGAGTTGGTTAATAAGATCCAGTACAAAGCGGAAGAATACGGCATCGAGGTTATCGTTCGTGAAGAAAGCTATACCAGCAAGGCTAGTGCTATCGATTTTGACCACATCCCAAAGCACGGCGAAGGTGGAGAGAAGTCGTTCAGCGGTAAGCGTGTAAAGCGCGGTCTATACAAATCATCTTGCGGAAAGCTACTTAACGCCGATGTGAACGGATGTCTGAATATCATTAGAAAAGAATTCGGAAACGACCTCCTGAGAGGTCTATTCGATAGCGGCTGCGTGTTCCAGCCGATGCGAGTCACTTGCTAGGTCACTCGTATTAGAATTGGTGAGTTTGGCTCATAAGTCAAGGCTAAACCAAGAAGCACCCACTACAATCTTTGATTTAGTGGTGTGTAGTTCACACAAAAAATGTAAGGAACTTGGTTTGAGTGCGAATAGAACAATAGGCGGTCACACGTTAACGCCGCAAATGAATGAGCTTATGGACGCTGTTTAAGGGTTCGGCTTTGGCGGGGTCTGGGAAAACGAGCATATTAAGGGCGGTGGAAAAGTACAGCCCTAAAAAAGGTTGTTGTACATTTGTCTCAATAAAGCACTTGAGATTGAGGCTAAGGAAACATTCAAAGGAAACAATGTCGAGATATATACCAGCCATGCTTTTGCGTTAAACCAATTTTCAAGAGACGAAAGAAGTCGTTTTATGAGGCGCGTTTCCTCTTGGTTGACATTGGATGATTTTTTATCGTTCACAAGCTTCAAGAAAACAAGGCCGCTCGAAAAGGCCATTGAGATAAACAAAAACTTTCGTTTGTTCTCTGCTATTGCCAATCAATATATTGCGAGTACATCGACTGAAGTTAAACCCATTCACATTCCAGACCGAGTTCACAAATTTATCGACACCCTAATAAAAAAAGAGTAAGGTCGAAATAGAATAGAAGGAAGAATTAACCAACCTGTTCTTAAAGCACGCCAAGGAATTGGCTTATGAGATGGTATCGCCCGAGAGTAATTGCCCGACTACTCATGACGGTTATTTAAAAGCGTATCAATTAACCAATCCGATATTGCCGTTTGACGCCATTCTTTTTGATGAGGCTCAAGATGCCAACCCAGTAACACTTCAAATTATTCTTTCTCAGCCCTGTCAAAAGATTGTAGTAGGCGACCGGTTCCAAGCGATATATCAGTTCAGAGGTTCGGTTAATGCAATGGGATTACTGCCATTCGAGAACTTCCCTTTAAATAAGTCGTTCCGCTACGGTCCCAAAGTCGCTAGTTTGGCGCAGCGAGTTCTTGCGCATATAGATCCAGAAATACAGGTGGAAGGCGCGGGTTTTGATACCGAGGTATTTCGCGGCTCTGACTATAAGAGTAATTGCTCATTCTTGTTTGTGTCCTACAGCAATAATGCGATGTACGATGTTATTCGAGAATGTTATTTGGCAAGCATTCCCGCCAAGATGATTGGAGCGAAAACAGATGGCCTAATTTTGAAGTTGGAAAGTTTGATTTCTTTTCACACCGCGAAGGGTTTGGTTTCGACATTATTGAAAGTCTTCCGTCTTGGTTCCAAGCAAGAGCTCATGTTAAAAAACGTCATCATGTTGGCTTACGACATGAAGGGGATTGAGCGAAACCGACCGGAAACCTTCAGCCGTCCCGCGCCGACAATGAACGATGTTTACAATATTTTTGTTAACCAAGAAAAGGAGCCTCAAGATTCTCTACTCAGTGCGCTCGACAATATCGCTGAATACGAGTTGTTCGAACCGAACGGTCGCAAGTGCAAGAATTTGTTTGAAACACTGAAAGACAACGTGATTGTGATTAACTTGTCGGGTACAGATGTTGCCCTACAAAACTTGATAGTCGCGGTGCTGCTCGATGTGTTTTATACCCAAATGCACCAATCTGGTAAGCCTCAACCTCAAGGCGATCATCGTGCGCTGAGTAACCTTGTGCTCGTAGATGAAGCCGACAACTTGATGAGTCACCAATTTCCAGCCTTGAAAAAGATTCTGAAGGAAGGGCGAGAGTTTGGAGTGGGGATGTTGCTCTCAACGCAGGGCATCGATCACTTTAAGCACGATGAGGGGAACTACATGGATTGCATCAACGGACTGATAGCTCACCGTCTTAATAACCCGAAAAACGCCGACATTGGCTCTCTGTTCGGCTTGGAGAGCAAAAGTGATACCTCCTCAAGGGTGAGCGTGTTAACGTGCCTAGAGAAGCACCACGCGCTTCTGGTTGATGGTCAAAAAATGTATTTCACCAAGAATCGACCGCTTTCTGGAAATTGTTGACCAAATAGGGATTGTCGCAAAGCCTCGACCAATGTCGGGGCTTTTTTTTGCTGACATCATTTAGGGGAGGGAGTGCGATCCCTAAATTGTGTCACGGTTTGCGAGTGACATCCCTTAAAAAAACCACACTACCAACATCTCGCTTAGGCTTTCTCGGTGCCGCCAACGGATGCGTTATTGGAGCGCCGCTATCTAGAATGATAAAGCACCGGTTCTTTTCGAACACTCCAACGCAGTAGTGATTTTTGGGGATATTTACCCAACCCTTCAGCCCGTTTTCGTCTTCCGTGAACTGCGCAATATGCGGAACTTTCACAAGCTGAGGCTTGGGAATATCTGGCAGCGGTGCGACTCGAAAGCCGCCGAACTCAAAAAGCCTTTCAGAGCCGTCCTTATTAAGAAGCGGGACTTTGCTACCGGTTATACTCCGGTTTAAGGCGCGACCGCTGGCATCAAGAACAACGCCGCCAAAATGATACCGAAAACGAATGCAAGGCATATTTAATCCACTGTACATATAGACAGCAACATAGTACCCAATCTTTTTCCGGTAGCCAGTGATTTTGGAAATGCTGGCAGAGAGAGGAAGATAACCAGAGGAACAAAAAATGTTGAGGGAGTTATGTCTATAGACATTTTCTGGTACAAAAGCGCGGCGTGCGGTCAGCACTACAAATCAACGACCTTGGACACTTCGATAGAAAGCATTATCGACACGTTGTCGAATGAGAACGATATATCGAACGTCCTCAAGAGCCAGCACTGGACGCTGCTGACCATTGGTTAAGAGAGAGTTTTAATTAACAGACGAAATCTCTTGAGCTCCCCTAAACTTAAACTCCACTGAAAGCCTTGTGTATCAAGGGTTTTGGGCGATGCTTGGTCAATTTAAAGGACCCTTTATCTCCAAAAAAAACAGCATGTTTTTGCGCTTTGGAAATAGAAAATTCGTGATTTAATGGTTCATGTGTAGTGACCAAACAAGTTATGAGGACGTACCAATGAGCATCAAGATCGTATTACCGAAGAAGGCCCCAAAATCTCTCCTTAATCGCGCTGAAAGTGCCGTGAAGAAAATTGAAGCCGGTGTAGCTCGGTTAAGAAAAACTGAAGCGTTCGGTTATCGAACTATGGAGCTAGGCCGTTGCGAGCGACTGGTTTTGGTGAGTGAGCAGCTGGGCTACGTGTTTAATACTCATAAGGAGTACGAGCGCTTCATTAAACGAGCTATGTGATATATTTCCCGATCTTATATTGGCAGTGGTTATCCTCATGATTGATGCGGCGTTACTTTTCTTTGTTGTGTGGCACCATTATGGTTTTCAGCGGTTTGTTCGCTTCAAATCCTTATCATATATTTTTCCGATCCATGCCAGCATGATATCAACCGTTTCATGATTGTTTGGCAAGTCTAGATGTTTAGCGCCGAATATTATTCTCAAGTCAGTTTGCGGTGCGTTTTCCCTAAAAATCTTCTCAAATTTATAAGCATAAAATGCTTCGTCATTCTCTCCAACCAACACTAGAATGTTGTTGTTGTTTTCTTGTAGGTCAGCAGAAAAAAACTGAGGAGAAAAAGACTCGTTCATCCGAAAGGTATAGCTATCTACTTGAAACTCGTCATCAATAGTTACAGGTCGATTAAAATATAGTACTGGCAGATGGTTGAACCGTTTAATTCCTACGTTGTTAAGCATAGCTAACCCAGCGTATCTGGCTTTTCTAACTTGCACCCACCCTCCAGAGTTCGGGCGAACAGTCGGTGCTTTGTAGCCTAAATATGGCGCTAACAAGATATAACCATCGTATTTTTCAAGCTCATTGCCACCATACTTAACAACCAGTCCTCCACCAGACGAATGTCCTCCAAGGATGACCTTGTAATCAGAGTATTTAGATGCAAGCTCTTTTTTTAAATCTTCAAGATCGTGCTCCAATTGACCCACGTAATCTACGTCACCCATACTCCCCAATGCAGACTTTCCATGGCCGCGGAGGTCAGGCAACACAACAGATATATTTAGAGAGGCATTTAATCTTTTTGCTAAAGGAAGTAAATACCTTCCTTCCGTTCCAGAACCGTGGATTAAGACAACAATAACTTTTGAGTCCCCTAACAAGAAGCGATAAAAAAGGTCACTTCCATCGCGCGCAGTATAGTATTTTTCAGCGATATCAATTTCAGGAGCACTATCAATGTGTAGAACGTTAAAATCTAAACCTTTGTCGGAATGCTCTCTACTAAAAGGTAGCGAGAGTAGGGAGAAAGCAATCGCAAAGTAAATCAGCGGAGAAGCTATCAATAGGTTTAAGATAAACTTCATATTTTCCTCTTTAGATACCGCCCTTAAAAAAAAGGGCCGTATGGTCATAGTTTGTGCTCTATTGATAACTCATACGAGCATGACATTATCCAATGTCTCGAACCAGAGTTAATGTTATCAATTACATAAATACGACATAAAGTGCCAATGTTAACATCAGAGTGGTAATGGGTGCCCATATGAGCCTCTCTATTCGGGAGGGAGTAATCCAGTTTAAAAGGGCACTTAAAGCCTGTATGGTCAGTCCAGTATAGGGGACCCATTTCGGTAAACCTGCAATCAGCTTAGCGTCGGAGGCGATACCTATCGCCATAAAGACGAGTAACACGACAGAGATGCCAGCAACTACTCGTCCTGAGATAGGCAACGAACCATGGTGGCGGCCACCTTGAGTCACTCTCCCCCAAGGCGCCCCAGCAATAAGGCAGAACTGAAAAACAACCACTCCCAGAATAATGAATACATAGGTAGTAGCAGCCAATTGAACCATATTTTCCGTCCGTGTTTATCTTTTGTAATAGAGTGACCTTTAGTTTTCTAACAACCATCCCACTCATCTCGCAGGATAGCCAACACGACCGTATCCCACCATTGACCTCTAAAGTAACGGTTTTCTCTAAAGTGAGCCTCTTTTCTCATACCTAGAGCTTGGCAAAGCCTAATGGCTGCCCGGTTTTGGTTGATGGTTTCTGCGTAAATACGGTGAACTCCCAGATTAGAAAATCCATACTGCGCCAATGCCTGAGCGGCTTCCCGTATCAGTCCACTACCCTGGTACTCTCTGGATAGCCCAGTGCCTACCGATGCTTGGTTGTCTTTTTCAAGGCGTAAGCAGATTGTTCCAATAAACTGCCCGGTCGTTTTGTGTTCAATGGCTAATTGATAAGATTTCCGCGGCCTTTCGTGTGCTTGTTCAATAAACAACCTTGTCAGTTCGCGATATTTATTCGGTTCACAATCCGATTCATCATAGAAACGCTGATATTTTGCATCTTGAGAAATAGCGACGAAGGTCGCCTCATCCTCAAGCTGCATATCTCTAAGTATCAATCGCTCCGTTTCCAATTTAAACATCTACAGAAAACCCTTGTTTGATGACTGCTTGCAATTTCAGCCCCATATTGAAAACTAAATTCATGATACCGTGAAGCTCTGACATATCTTTGCAATAAACCTCAATACAGGTTCCACTTGCTACTTTTTGTACGGTTACTTCTGAAAAAGTTTGTTGCCAGTCTGGAGATAAATTCTCTTCTACATATACGTTAAAAAAAACGAACTCTTCATTGTGCACATTACACATAATCCACCTCACTTGCTGACTAAAAGCGGTATCCGATATTCGCTCCCCAGCCAATTCCACCGGCATCACGCGTTTCTCCATTGAGTTCTACATCAGCACTGGAGTAGCGTGCATCAATACCAATTGACCACTGCTGTGCAAATACATAATCGATGCCACCTCCAATCCAATAGCCGATACCGGTATCTTCGTAGTGTCTTTTAACACCTGAACTGTATTCTTCCAGCTCTACTGATACATAACTGACCCCGGCCCCCAGATAGGGCAAAAAAGCACCTGCTAACATCGTGGGTTGGTACCTGAGTCCGAGGTTGATTTCACCTACGGTTGTTTCGGTCGTGTTTCCACCAATTTTGCTCTCATTCCCACTTCCGAAAAAATCCAGGGCAATGCCAAAAGGCAGCGATGCGGGTTGGTAGGTAGATTGAAATCCAATTGTGTCCATTGAGTCATCTTTTCCCCAGTTAGAGTCCAGCGATTTACTACCAAGCAACACTTTAAAGGAAGAATGGTTTTCTGCAGCGTTAACGACTGTGCCGAAAAGCAATATTAAGCCGGACATTGCCAGCGAGTTAAGTTTTGAATTCATAATGAGCCCTTGTTTTACTGAGAGGTTAAGCGGGTTTGCTTAATGGCTAGGTTACCCACAGGGCTCTTTACACACATCACCAGATGATGTGATTTATCATAGTTTGGTTCAAGAAAGTAACTTATGTAACTTCGCTTTATTTATGGCGGCGCGGCGGTTACTCACGCCAAGCTTTGAATAGATGTTTTTTGTGTGAGTTCTGAGCGTATTGAGACTAACAAACAGCTTTGACGCAATTTGAGGGCCGCTGAGTTCAGTGTCTAGCCAGCTTAAGACTTGCGCCTCTTTTGCACTTAAAGGCTCAATTAGTGAGTCTACTAACATCGTTGTTGATAGCTTTTTCGGTGATAAATCGTATCTTGCAAATAGCTCATGTAATGCTTTGATCTCTGTACGCCATACGTAAGCGCTGTTTTCGGCCATTATCAATACAGCCTGTCTAAGCGCATCCTCTGCAGATTTTTTGTCTTTGTTAGCTTCAGCGTCGATAGCACAAACCACTTTCTGAACAAACTGTAATGTAGGTGGGGCACCCTCAGAGAAGGCATTATCTAGCATCGTTGTGATTTCACTTCGTTCGTTCGGCTGTGTAATGACATCAGTCAAATAGGCTAGGCTATTAATATAAAAAGGTGTGGAACAAGGAGTCTGTTTTGTGAGTAATTCACGGCTGCCCTGATTGAGTAGGATAATACCTTTCCAGAGCGAGGGTGGACGATGACATGGATTGGGCGTTTCAGCATATAGGGCCTCTGCATCGCTGATGTACTTTATAGCATCTTCAATACGATTCTCTAAAGAAGCAATCCTTCCAGAAATGAGCGGATAACGGTATTTTGTTTCTTGCATAGAGCCAGAAGGACCAAACTGCTGAGCGGTATCAAGCAAACTTAATGCGCTTTCAATGTTGCCTTGCTCAAACTCAATTTCTGAAAGCAGCAGGTATACATCAGCACTCCCTTCGACGGTATAGCTTCTGCTTTGATCGACCTTATCAATCGCAGATTCGACAACAGACCTAGCCTTATTCAACCAGCCAAACTGGTAATAGAAATCTCCCAGTAAAAAACGGCTTGTGATTTTAGCACTGAGATCTTCAGAGCGGTCCATATTGGCTACGGCGGCTATAAGGCTACGTTCCGCACCAGAAACCTCACCATCCCGCCATAACGCTATACCTTCTAAGGCTCGGGATGAGCCACGCCAAACTTGCTCTTTTGTCGGTAACACACTCAAAGCATTACGAACGCTCTCAAGTACTTCTCTGGTATTACTTTGAGCTGCATGAATATAGGCTTGCCCGATATTAACTATACCCAGAGTTGTTTTTTCTTGGTCCTTTAATGGTGTTACACGTTGCTCGAAATGTTTCTTTGTTGCATCAAGCAAAAAGATTCCTTGCTCGGGGTTGTGAGGCAAAAGCACCAAACTGTAATATCCTGCTAAAATTGGAAATGCTTGAAGACTTTCTGTATCGACCGACGCCAACCACTCTGTCAGTTGAGAATCATGTGAATGTGTACGTGCGGTTGGCCAATGGTTTTCCAATAGTTTCAGCAGCTCTTTCTCTCCACAGCAACGGACATATTGAACCGCATCAACAAGGCGACCCTGGTTGGCCATCCACACTGCTGCGCGTAAATTCAGCTTCTGCATTCTCTCCTCTGTAATATGGGCGTGAATGCGTAAAACATCAGCAAAGAGGTGATGAAAACGATACCAGTTTCTCTCATTGTCCAGAGAGATAAGGAAGATGTTGTTTGACTCTAGGTAAGTAAGTATTTTACCGCAATCTTTCCTGTTTAATACATGGTTGCAAAACTCTACAGAAAGCTCTTTCAGGAAAAAAGTCTCACATAAAAAGTGTCGAACCTTTTCGTCCATACCAGAAAGAACTTGCTCTGTCAGGTAATCGAGAATAAAGGTGTGCGAGCCTGAGAGCCGAGTGATTATATCTTTAGGGTGAGCATTGCTATTGAGGGCCAAAGAAGAGAGTTGTAAACCAACTGCCCAACCTTCCGTTATTCTATTTACAGCGGCCACATCGATCTTTTCCAACTGCGCATGACACGTTTGGCTCAACAGCTTCCCGGCTTCTTCATCCGTAAATTTTAAGTCGGATGCGCGAATTTCAATAAGCTCTCCTTCCGCCCTTAGCCTGGCGAGAGAAAGTGATGGATCTGAGCGCGTGATAAGAACCAGGTGAATGTTTTCAGGCATTCTGTCTAGAAAGTTACTGATAACAGAATCTGTCGCTGTGGAACTTGCTAAATGGTAATCATCCAGTATCAAAGTTAGCTCTTCCTGATAATAGGCTAGCTCATTTATCAGACTGGTAATTACGTGGTCTGCATTGACCTCTTTTTGCACCTGAACAAGATCCCATGCTTCTTGCGCAAGGGTAATGTCCGCCTCTCTGAATGCTGCGACAAGGTAACTCAGAAAGGTGTCACTGTTTTTGTCATTGCTATCCAAAGATAACCAGGCGAGCTTTTCTTCCTTTCGGGAACACCAATCCGCAACCAGGTTTGATTTACCAAAACCTGCAGGAGCGGACACAAGCGTAAGTTTCGTATTGATAATTTGCTTTAGTGTTTCCGATAGAGTCTGTCTCACCACATAGGTTGATTTCGGCTCAGGAATATGAAGTTTCGTTTTAATGATCATTCACGTGCTCTGGTACATGATTCTCGCCTTTTCCAAGTCTGAAAAGAGGTTGGAAGCACTATATACAATAGTAAAAACCAGAGTATCAAGGCAACTCCGAACAGGCTAGAGAAGGTTTCATAAGATTCAAACAAGGTACACAGCCCCAAAAAAGTCGTAACATAGCCAAATCGTTTGGTTACCGTTGATATCCCTTTTTGATGAGGAACCATATAGGAAATTAGACCCACCCAGATAGCGCCAATTAGCTCGTTGCCTCCACCAACACTCTCGTGAATCAAGCTTCCTGTTATCCATATTTTTACCGCAAGTTCTCGATTGTTTTGATAGAGGACTGCAACGCTATTGATAAGCTCAACCGCAAGTCCACCACTGAACAACATGTAACCTGACCAAATGCTTCCCATCACTAGAAAACCAGTCGCGGTTTGCGGTGTCTTTCGCTTAGCTGCAAAAAACAAGGTAACGGTCAGATGGAGCAGTGACAAACCGTAAATTAGGTAAATAATTATATTCCAGCTCAGGAAGTAATGGATATCTGACAGTAGCATGTCCAGTATTTGGCTATGAGTGAGCTGCTCATCCTGCAAATATTGAAACTTACTGATTAACAACACCAATCCATAAACAAAACAGAAAACGTTGACAAAAAGTGCGGCTCTAGCCTTGTTTATTGAGTTCATATCAGTGATTCCTGAGTAAACAAAACAATGGATCACGCTACCAATCGCAATAGGAAACATAATCACCACTTATGGTGATTTAATGGCTAAGATTTCTATGTAAGCTTTCGTTATTGAATTCAATTGCGGAGGAAAAAGTGAAGAGTAAAACAAGAAAAGTTCTGGTCGCAGGAGCAACTGGATACCTCGGCCATCATATTGTTAACGAATTAATAAACTCAGGTGAAGACGTTTTTGCTTTAGCAAGAAATGTTGAAAAGCTAAGGCAAACAGGGCTTAGTGATACACAAATTAGAATAGCGGAGGTTACTAGCCCTGATAGCCTAAAGGGGTGTTGTGAAGACGTAGATATTGTCATTTCATGTGTTGGTATCACAAGGCAAAAAGATGGCTTCAATTACATGGATGTCGATTATCAAGGCAACTGCAACTTACTAGAAGAAGCGCTGCGGGCCGGAGTAGAGAAATTTATCTATATTTCGGCATTCAAAGCGCCAGAGTACCGATATGTTCGTTTGCTCAATGCCAAAGAGACGTTTGCTGACAAGCTGCTCTCCACAAAACATTTAATCCCGTGTGTGATAAGACCGAACGGATTTTTTTCTGATTTGGAAGCGTATTACAAAATGGCACAATCGGGTCGAGCGTATGTATTTGGAATCGGAGAAACGAAACTAAACCCTATCCATGGTGAAGATCTTGCGGATTTTTGCGTAAAAGCCATCGACAGAAATGACCGTGAGTTAAGTGTGGGCGGGCCCGAGACGTTATCTATAGGCCAGATAGCAGAGTTAGCATTTGAATCTCAGAACCGAAGCGTAAAAGTGACACACTTGCCAGACTGGGTACGAAGAACAGCTTTGTTTATTGCGGCTTCTCTACCTGAGCGCATAGGAGGACCCGCAGAGTTTTTTCTTACTGTCAGTGCAAGAGATATGATAGCCCCCCCGCATGGGGATAAAAAACTGGCCGACCACTTTCGAAAACTCTACCTCTTAGATCACTGATATCAACAACGACACAAGACAATGCAGGCAACAAGATGAACTACTTAAAATTGAACAAAAAGGCATGGGACTCCAGAACTGAAGTCCACATAAAGTCAAAATTTTACGATGTTGAGTCATTCAAAAGAGGAAAATGTTCGCTCAACCCACTCGAGCTCACTTTGCTGGGAGACATAAAAGGCAAGTCGCTCCTCCATCTTCAGTGTCATTTTGGTCAGGATACTTTGTCCTTAGCTCGTTTGGGAGCCGAAGTGACAGGTGTGGATCTTTCCAGTAAAGCAATAGCCACTGCGAATCAGTTGAAAACATCGTTGGGGTTAGAAGCGACCTTTATTGAGAGTGATGTGGTGCAGTTCGGCGACACTAACGACAAGCAATTTGACATCGTATTTACGTCATACGGTGTACTTTGCTGGTTGTCTGATTTGTCTAAGTGGGCTAAGACCATAGCCAGATCACTAAATACTGGAGGTCAATTCCACCTGGTCGAGTTTCATTCGTTCAACGATTTGCTAAATGGATATTCCTACTTTCCAAAAAATACACCTGATATTGATGAAGAAGGTACATACACTGAAAACTGCGATGGTACGACATCAACTATGGCGACGTGGTCCCACTCGCTTAGTGAGGTTGTCAGCGCCCTATTAGCAGAAGGGTTAACCATTGAAGGACTCACTGAATCTCCCTATAGCCCTTATGACTGTTTTGATGGACTAGAATATGTTCCTGGCGCCGGTTATCAGATGCTGCACAAAAATCAACAAGTACCTCTTATTTATTCTATTTCTGCCCGTAAAAACTAATAATATGCAGTTGTTGTCATATCCGATGTGAAACTGACCCACTAACGCCGATTTAAAATTGACCCACCTGAGTCAAACTATCCGTTCGTAACATGGACAAAGCGGCCGATTATGCTCCATCAGGAGCAACTAGTGGAAATACACGTTTTACATCAGCAAGGGTATGAGTTTTTTTGTTAAAACCCGAATGTTTTTCTGTGTTTTTCTAGGTAGAAGATGTGTTCTTCAGTAAGCCCTGCGATCTTTGTATCTTCACGAATGCCTAGGGCATTGAGAGTTGCAACTGATAGGTGTGGGCTTATTAGAAGTAAACCGTCATCTGAAAAGGAAATGAGCCCTTTATCAAACAACTTGTCGACGTTGGGGGTGAAAGGGAAGCCGTTGTAGCCATCGATCTTTTCATCATCATCACTTAATACCCAAGAAACAATATGAGAAGCTATCAGTAGCTCAGGCAGTGCGACTTTCGTAACGGGACAAGTATTGTCCCA
>NZ_JCBDGK010000016.1:0-7963 GCF_059834005.1 Vibrio sp. R12-SW3-ISO1 | reverse complement strand
CAGTGGTAACACGATTTACACATAGCTACGCTTACATCAATTAGTTGGAAAGAGGGATGGCCATCTCAGAAGGGAATGTCACGCGGCCTTGAATTAACCATTGTGCATCATGAGGGGTCAGTTCGATAAACCAAGGGCCTTGCAGCGCATCGTCAAGCTCAAAGCGATATTGACCTTTGGCGTCAGACGTCAGTAATCGGCTAAAATCGCGATCAGGTAGTGTGCGATGGGCAAACATCGCGGTGATTGCGGGGAAGTGTTCGAGAGTGCCTTTATCAAGCGTGATGACGATAGCGTTTTCGTCAGAGACGACTTGAGCGCTCAGTCCTAACTCTTTTGCAACGTTAATCTTTGAAATATCAACGTTGATCCCTTTTCCTTTTTTATAGTAATCCTCAGTAACCAGATCGACCGAGTTCTGAGTGAAAATAACGACCGTTATAATAGTCCATACCACCACGATCGATGGAAGGATGATTAGAAACCACGGCCAAAACTGCTTGTACCAAGGCTTTTCCATAAAAAAGTTCTCAATTTATAAAATGAAATCAGGGCTTTAACTGTAAAGGAAAGACAGCCCCATTACCATCTGTTGACAGCATGGGGCTGGAATTGAAATGTAACTTATTGTTCTGAGTTGCTTAGACTCCATACATAGGCAGCGACAAGTTGCACTTTGTCTTCACCTAGTATGTCTTTCCAAGCAGGCATTACGCCTGAGCGGCCGTTCATGACCGTCTCTGTCACTTCAGCACGCGAGCCACCGAACAACCAATCTTGGTCAGTCAGATCCGGTGCACCCACAGCTGGGTTACCTTTACCGTCCGTACCATGACAAGCCGCACAAACCGCAAAACGTACTTTACCCGCTTCTGCTTCTCGCGCGTTCACGCTACGACCTGACAAGCTCAGCGTATAGCTCACGACTTCTTTCACACCTTCTTCGCCAAGCGCATCTTTCCACGCAGGCATTTGACCGATTCGGCCTTGCATGATGGTGGTCACGATAGCTTCTGGCTCGCCGCCGTATAGCCATGCGTCGTCAGTCAAATTAGGGAATCCTTTTTGACCGCGAGCGTCAGAGCCGTGACACTGCGAACAGTTTTGTAAGAACAGGCGCTGACCCACTTTTACTGCTTCATCATCCGCTGCAATCGCAGGGATAGGGCGCAGTTCAGAGGAGCCATCAACATACGCAAGTCGCTTGAATGCTTCACCAAAGTAGGCATCTGCATCATCAAGCTCTTTGGCGTATTGTACTAGCTGCTTGTTCTCTTGAGAGGCGGCAATCGACGCTTTTGACTCTTCAACCGAACGAACGGTTTGATCTGAGCTCTGCCAGCCCAAGACACCTTTAAAGCTGCCAAGACCTGGATAAAGCGTTAAATAGATCGCTGCGAATACGAACGTACCAATGAAAAGGTAGGCCCACCATTTAGGTAGAGGATTGTTAAGCTCACGAATACCATCGTATTCATGGCCCATATCAGCGCCTTCCTCTACGCCCATTTTGTCTTTAAGACACCAGATAAGTAGGGCAGCACAGCCGACCAGTGTTCCGACCGTGATGATAATTATCCAAAGACTCCAAAACGTCGTCATTGCTTAGTCACTCCCTGTTCTTTTTTGGGCTGTTCAATCTCGTCAGCAAAGACAAGGTTGGCATCTTCTTCGAAGCGAGCTTTACGGTTTTTGCCGTAAGCCCACCACACAACGCCAATAAAGCTCACGAACAGAACAATGGTCCAAATACTGTGAATAGTACCGATATCCATTACGTCACCCCTTATTTACTTCATTGCGTGACCAAGAGACTGAAGATAAGCAATGATGGCATCCATCTCTGTTTTACCTTCTACATCTTTAGACGCGTTTGCGATTTGTTCATCTGTGTAAGGCACGCCGAATAGGTCGCGGAAAATACGCAATTTCTTCTCAGTGTCCTTACCATCCAGTTCATTGTCAGCTAGCCATGGGAAACCAGGCATGTTTGACTCAGGAACCAACTCGCGTGGGTCAATCAAGTGAACGCGGTGCCACTCGTCAGAGTAACGGCCACCAACGCGCGCAAGATCTGGACCTGTACGCTTAGAGCCCCATAAGAACGGATGCTCCCAAACGCTTTCGCCCGCGACGGAGTAGTGACCGTAGCGCTCTGTTTCCGAACGGAAAGGACGAATCATCTGGCTGTGGCACACGTTGCAACCTTCGCGAATGTAAATATCACGACCTTCGAGTTCCAACGCAGAATAGGGACGCAAGTTTTCAACCGGCTCCGTTGTCTGTTTTTGGAAAATCAGTGGCGTGATTTCTACCAGCGCACCCAAACTGATGGCAAACACGATCAGGATCGCAAGCAAACCGACATTACGTTCTACTAGTTCGTGGCGATTGTTAGAATTTGAACTCATTCTTTAATCTCCTTAAGCCGGTTGCGGGATAGCTTTCAGGCTATCTTTTGGCGCGGTAACGGTTTTGTACGTGTTGTATGCCATGAGGAACATACCTGCTAGGAAGATAAAGCCACCTAGGAAACGTACAAAATAGAACGGGTAAGACGCTTGCACAGACTCTACAAAACTATACGTTAATGTGCCGTCTGAGTTCACTGCGCGCCACATTAGGCCCTGCATAACGCCCGAAATCCACATCGCTACGATGTAAAGAACAGTACCGATAGTGGCAAGCCAGAAGTGGGCGTTGATCATGCCAACAGAGTACATACGTTGCTGACCGAATAGACGCGGAACCAAGTGGTAAACCGAACCAATCGACACCATAGCAACCCAACCTAACGCCCCTGAGTGCACGTGACCGATTGTCCAGTCAGTGTAGTGGGAAAGGGCATTGACGGTCTTAATCGACATCATCGGGCCTTCAAAGGTTGACATGCCGTAGAACGACAGAGATACGATAAGGAAACGCAAAATTGGGTCATAACGAAGTTTGTGCCATGCGCCAGATAGCGTCATGATACCGTTGATCATGCCACCCCAAGAAGGTGCGAACAATACGAGAGACATCACCATACCGAGCGACTGAGTCCAGTCAGGCAGAGCCGTGTAGTGAAGGTGGTGTGGGCCTGCCCAGATGTATAGCGAGACCAATGCCCAGAAGTGAACAATCGACAAACGGTATGAATAAACGGGACGTTCAGCTTGCTTAGGAACAAAGTAATACATCATGCCAAGGAAGCCAGCAGTCAGTAGGAAACCTACCGCGTTGTGTCCGTACCACCATTGTACCATTGCATCAACGGCACCGGAGTAGACAGAGTAAGACTTACCCATAGAGACCGGAATCGCCATGCTGTTAACAATATGCAATACAGCGACAGTGATGATGAACGCACCAAAGAACCAGTTTGCCACGTAGATGTGTGATGTTTTACGCGTAATCAGTGTGCCGAAGAACACCACTGCGTAAGCCACCCAGACAACAGCGATCGCAATATCGATCGGCCATTCTAGTTCCGCGTACTCTTTACCCGAGGTAAAACCGAGTGGGAGAGTGATCGCGGCTGCGAGGATAATTGCCTGCCAACCCCAGAAGGTGAAGGCGACGAGAGGGCCACCAAATAGACGTGTTTGACAAGTTCTCTGTACAACGTAATAAGACGTTGCGAATAGGGCACTTGTACCAAACGCAAAAATAACCGCATTAGTATGCAGAGGACGTAAGCGACTGTACGTCAACCACGGCGTATCAAAGTTTAGCTGTGGCCAAACTAATTGAGCGGCAATCAAAACACCAACAGCCATGCCGACAATACCCCAGAGAATAGTCACTAAGGTAAACTGACGGACGACTGTATAGTTGTAGTTTTGTTCTAGCTGCTTTTCTTGGCTCATTTGCATGCTTCCAATTTCTAATTAACTACACTTTACTTCCAACACGACACATGTCGTAATGCCACCCAAAACCTCAAGAAAATGTCGCCAATCTCAGTTGGTTAAATAATCTTGCCAGTTTTTAAAAAAAGTGGCACTTTCAGCCGCCAACTATACTTCATTTAACAATTCAATGACAGCATAGTAACCTTACACTTGGTCAGGTTTTGGCCTTTTATTTTAAAAGTTTGAAGTTTGTTACACGGAGAACCCAACAGAATGGCAGCCCAAAAACTTACAAGAGGTCGTTTTGCTCAAATAATCATCATGTTAACCTTGCTTCTGACGGCGTTTTTCTGGCGTACTATCACGCACAAAGACGCGATAGAAGTGGTGTGCGAACTCAAACACGCCTGCACATTTGTTGTCGAAAACGACCGCTTCACCGCAAAATTTGAGGCAAACGAGATTATCATCACCAAGCCCAACACAAAGTGGCTGCTAAAATCCTTAGAATCACCGCAAACAATTACGGAAAGTGACACCGACTGGAGACTCGAGGCTCCCGTCAATGAAGCGTTAAACTTAAGCTTGCGCGACCGTA
The DNA here is from genome assembly GCF_059834005.1 of Vibrio sp. R12-SW3-ISO1. Taxonomy (NCBI): domain Bacteria; kingdom Pseudomonadati; phylum Pseudomonadota; class Gammaproteobacteria; order Vibrionales; family Vibrionaceae; genus Vibrio; species Vibrio sp. R12-SW3-ISO1. The sequence continues at coordinate 3,529 of NZ_JCBDGK010000016.1, read as the reverse complement.
ACGATGCCAAAGAAGCGACAATCAAGTTTCGAATGTAACAGCGCCCAAACGTGGGATAATTGACGTCCTACAATCCATTTTGATAGCCAATAGCTCGAACAGTGAGATGTTAAATTTGACGCGAACGAGCGAGAAAACGTGCGAGTTTTTCGTCGAAATCACAAATTATGATATCGCTCAGCACTAATAATCAGCTTTGGAAATCTTTGATTAACAAACTGATTATTAGGTATTTTATGGTAAATACAGTTATGTTTAATGGAACAGCTCATTGGATGGGTAGATTGGATAGGGAGTGGTACCCCCTGTGTTTGCTTGGAGTTAATTTAACATAATATACATAATGCGCACTAATGATTGCGGTATTTATTCGATTGTTGTGGCGTTCTCACGGTGCGCTTTAACTGTTGGTGCCATTTCTAACCAGTTCAAGATGCATTGTAAGTTTTCGACTTGGATTTGCATCCGTTCCCAGACTGCTGCTCTAAGTTCTTCGTTGTTCTGACAAGATTCTGAGTTTAAGAACAACGAGATATCGCATAAGTCATTGGCAACAGCTTGTGCATCGTCTAAGGTGTATTCCTTCATGATTAACTTCCTTATCAAGTTGATTGTGAGTAGCCCGTAGCTGTCCTACCAGTTACGGGCTAATTTGTTTAGGCTTGTGCTCTAAACGGATTGTTGGATTCGGATTGGAACTCATCTCGATATTGGTCTGGTGCAATCACCACAACCTGACTGTCCAAGTCGAACGCGATTACCACGATTGCTTTGTTTGCTATGTCCAGCTGCTTAATCGCATCGCTTGCAGACTGGAAGCATTCGAACCGATGAGCCGTGTCAGGCATTAAGCACCAAGCCGAACCATCCAAGTGATAACGTATCAAGAAGTCATCTTGATTTGGGTTATGCACTAGCCAGCCGATGTACTGAGCATTGTCTGGCAGACCGCATTCTTTTTTAATTTGCTCTGGTGTCGGTGTTTTCATAGTTCAGGCTCCAAGGCCACCATACTCAAGCCGAAGCGTTTTAGCTCAAGTGAACCGAAGTTATTCACGACATAACTTGAACTTTCAACGGTATACATGCCAGCCGGATAAGGTTTTTGGTCTTCATCAAGCGACAGTTTCATTTGTGTTGGGAACTTGCCACCCAGATAAACATAAGCAACTTGCTCATAGATTTTGCGTGCTGGTTTGTCATCTTTTGGCTTGGTTGTGCGTATATCAACACACACATCGTCTTCGAAGATTTCTATTTTTAACATGGTGTATTCCTAGGCTGTTCGAAGCTGAACAACGTTATCATTAGCAAGTAATTGGCGAGTTAACGGACCGAACTCAGGCTCCAAGTACCAGTCCGGATATTGTTGGGAGAAGTCAACGGTAATTACATCAACCAACGGCACAACCTTATTCATGCCATTACCTTGTAAGTTCTGTAGCTGAGCCTTGGTAAATCCAGCATCTAGCAGCAAGTTGAAGTTGTTGTAAAACGTTTTGGTTACAGAGAACGAGCGTTTAACTTCAAGGTACCCTTCATTGACTAGACGACGATAAAACGAGAACGCCCTATCCGCTTTTGCATAACTAATGTTGCCCTTTGGCGTTACTTTCTGGTGTTTAAGTCGCAAGGTGTTTTGTACTAATTCATCATCATAGATATTCATGGAGTGACCCCTATATGTATGGTTTATCAGCTCTCCATATGTCATTAGCCATAACTCTTGGATTAACTCTTTGCCTGTTTCTTGGAGCTGCTGTTGGTAGTTAATTAGGTCGTTGATTTTTGTCGGTATATTCAGTTCTTTTAATTTGCGTTTCGTTACGCTTGCCTCAAAGCGGATTAGCCATCTTACAAAGCGGTGTAGTCGTGGGTCTGACATCGCATCAACAATAGATTGAGCGTGTTGATCACCCTTCTCTGCCTTTGCCCGATAATCATTGTATTGCTTCTCGAACTCATGCTGTTTTGAGTAACACTTACCACGCCAGTGTGAAGACGCTCTGTTGTGATAACACGTTGTTTCGTATTCACTACGTGATGCTTTAACTTGCCCATGAGACACATTGGCCATATGAGCGATTGCCTGTTTTGCTTTCTGTTCAGTGCCAACATTTGCCGAGAACGTGCAATCCAGCTGCATCACTTCAGCTAAATCCCATTCAAGCATATCTGCAAGCATCGGATGAGAGAGTTCCAGCGCGGAACACATTTCAGCATACCCAAGTAATATCGAGCATGGACCGAAGATGTTGTGACCTTGAAGGATTTTTGCAGGACTAGCTTTGATTTCGATAGATGGTGGTACGTTAGGAGAACCATTGTTGAACTTGATAGCGACACCAGTAAAGCTAGTTGGTATCGAGTCATAAGGGATGTATTCACCACTCACTGATGAGATGGTCATATCAGCATTGCGCTGTAATGTCCTAACACCTGTGGTTATACCCAGTTCAGAAGATACTTTTCTAACATCCAGTTCGAGGTGATATGCCTGATTTGCAGACGAACGGTTCTCAAGCTGGAAGCAATATTCAGCTTTAAAAGGAACCATTACACGCAATAAATCGAGCATCACCAAAAACCTGTCAAGTACGTTTTTTTATAACTTACCTATTATTTTTCATTACCTCAAGCCTTTGGTGTAAAAACGTGGTAGTACAATAATAAATAAACGTACCTACAGGGATTTTTTGATGTTAAAAGATGTAATTAAGCAAGCACGCTTGCAACAAGGCTTAACACAAGAACAGATAGCTAAAAAAGTGAAAGTGGCTAAGCAGACGTACTTGAAATGGGAAAACGGAGAGACCGAACCTAAAGCTACTCAGATAAAGTTATTAGCTGAGAACTTGAAGATAACAGCTGATGAGATATGTAATGGAGAACTCTATACCAAGTACAGTTTGGAAGACTTCATCTATGAACGAGCTAAAGCAACCGCACGTGGAGATTTGGAGACTTTAGCAACATGGAAGCATGTTCCTGACCATAAAAGATTCATTGAAGATCTTGCAGTTAAAAGCGAAGAAGATGTGATGAGAGCAAGGCTCTTGGAAGAAGAAAAAGAGAATGCATACCTAGCTGCAATACATTCAGAGCAAGAGTAATGGGTGTAAATATTACACAAGAGTAGACTATTAAAGGGAGTCTACTCCCATAACTCGCGAAGTACCTCACGATTCCATGCAAGCTATGTAACAAAAATCAATAGTGTACCCTCTGCCATTTTGGATCCCTCCCGCAGTAGCGGGTCCCTCCCAAAAAGGCAGAGGGTAAGCTGATTGAATAGCGGGTTCCAGTTGGACAACGCCCCTTTGATGTTGAGAGTCTCTGCGAGGGAAATCTTAGCAAGAATGAGGGGTGTTTTTTTGTGCTCAAGAAAAGGGAGCGGGTTTGCGGCCGTTTGGGGAAGTCATGCCCAAGAACCTAAGTGTGCGGCCTTTTCCCTGCGGGGCGAGTATGTCAAAAATGTCGAAAAAAATGACATACTCAATTAATGCGCATTATGGAAATTATGTTACGA
>NZ_JCBDGK010000015.1:0-270696 GCF_059834005.1 Vibrio sp. R12-SW3-ISO1 | reverse complement strand
AGTGTCCTGAATTCTGTGTAACTGTCTAGACTTAAGCCTTAAAGGCTAAGGATGGACAATATGGATAAGAAAGCACTCGAAGCTTTTGCTCGTGAAGCAGCAAAGTCAATTAAGACTGAATCTGATCTTGATGACTTCCGAAAAATGTTAACCAAGGTGACCGTTGAAACGGCGTTAAACGCTGAACTCGATGAGCACCTTGGGTATCAAAAACACCAACCTAGAACTAGCTCCAACTCCCGCAATGGCTACTCGGGTAAATCAATCATCACCGATGATGGAGAAGTCGATATCGACGTCCCTCGCGACCGTGAAGCTAGCTTTGAACCTCAACTCGTCCGCAAGCACCAAACTCGATTCCAATCCATGGACGACAAGATATTAAGCCTATATGCGAAAGGCATGACCACACGTGAAATCGTCGCAACGTTCAAGGAAATGTATGATGCAGACGTCTCACCAACGCTGATATCAAAGGTGACCGACTCGGTACTCGAGCAAGTGATTGAATGGCAGTCGCGACCTCTCGACGAAATTTACCCTATCGTCTATCTCGATTGCATCGTGGTTAAGGTGCGTCAAGACAAGCAAGTCATCAACAAAGCGGTCTATCTTGCGTTAGGCGTCAACATGGAAGGCCAGAAAGAACTGCTCGGCATGTGGCTCTCTGAAACGGAAGGCGCCAAGTTCTGGCTTAACGTGCTGACAGAGCTTCAAAACCGTGGGGTAAAAGACATCCTTATCGCTTGCGTTGACGGACTAAAAGGTTTTCCTGACGCCATCAATACTGCGTTCCCAGAGACGCAAATACAGCTCTGTATCGTCCACATGGTGCGAAACTCGGTCAAATACGTCCCTTGGAAAGACTACAAAGCGGTGACGGCTGACCTGAAGAAAATCTACCAATCAGCCACAGAAGATGAGGCACTGCTCGCTTTAGAGCAGTTCTCTGAACGATGGGATAGTAAGTATCCTCAAATCAGTCGCTCTTGGACGGCGCATTGGGACAACCTCAACACCCTGTTTAACTACCCAGAGGATATTCGCCGAGCCATTTACACGACTAACGCCATTGAATCCCTCAACAGCGTTATTAGAAAAGCGATCAAGAAGCGCAAGCTCTTCCCAACGGATGAATCAGCTAGAAAGGTGATCTACCTGGCTATCCGAGATGCTTCCAAGAAGTGGACGATGCCGATTAGAAACTGGCGACAAGCTCTAAACCGCTTTATGATTATGTTCGAAGACCGACTCACTGAATACATGTAACCCCCGACAGTTACACAGAATTATTTACAGGGTCTTTGCTTTATCTAACCTATTATGCGCTTGAACCTAGTTCTAAAGGCTTTTTCACCACCTTCCATTTGGTTACATATAAACCCTTTCACCGCCTCTTCTTGCAGCCCTCCAGAAATGTAAGGCTCCAACCTTTGAGCTTGCTGTTGCATCCCTACCACTAACTCCGCATCGCCATTCACCACAATTGGCGCAGAGTGTGTGACGACAACTAACTGTCTACGTTTCTTATTATTTGAAATCGCAGGGATCACAGAGCTCGCAAGCATAGCGCAATCTAGGTCATCTTCAGGCTGATCGAGGATAAGCGGATCCTCGCCATATGACATTAAAAAGGACAACATCGAGGCAGACTTTTGGCCAGGTGAAGCCCTTTCTAATTGACGAAATTGTTTCATTGAGTCTTGGAACTCAATCTGTAGCCCATCGTCAGGAAACCAACAATGTAACTCATCTAACCTTTCATCCTGCAGTTGCCCCAGTCGCGCTCTTAGTGCGCCATGGATCGAGGCATAGTCATCACTCTGTTCCTTTTTGACACATGCAATATGGAAACGCTTTAGTTTGGCCAACTCAGTGTATCGCTTCTCCGCGCTTTGAGGATTGAATTTGTTCAAGTTTTCCATCGCGAACAATAAGCTATTCGGAGTGCCTCCATCAAAAATGTGGCTTTCGAATCTTTCAATTCCTGAGGCCGCCTGATACCCCTTAACTAACCGTTCACTCGAACACGCTAGAGGAAGCACTTTGATCCTAAGTTCCGTTAGACCAAGCTCCTCAATGAACTGGTTACGGACTTTGGTTAGATTCTCCCTGTGCGTGACCAGTTTCCCGTACAATTCAGCTTTGTTTGCTTGAACCAACGCAAGGGCATCTTTCAACCCTTGTTCGTTACTTAGAGCAACCTGCAATTCCGCTTGCGAGTCCATAAGAGCACTCAGCTCTTCGTGATTAATTTCCGCATCCTTTAATTGCGAAACCCTAGAACTTAAATCAGCAGAGTTAGCCTCAATTCGCCCCTTGATCGTCTGATAATAGGCTTGCTCAGTGGACTTAACCAACTTGGCCTTCGACTCTTCAATCAGCGCGAGAACTGCAGCACACAGGGTGTCATGAATTTCATTAACCTCGAGCTGCCACTTACCTAAGTCGGACTCTGTATCGTCAATCGCTCCCGATGCGCTCTCGGTACAAATGCCCTCAAGCCCCTCGATTAAATCATCGACTTTCTGCTTACTGTCTCCCGCCTTACCTAATTCTTCTTTATCGCTTGCAAGTGCCTGTTGAAGCGACTCTAATCCCGCTTCTTTTAAGGTTTGAAGCTTACGATCAACGTCTTGTAAATCGCCTTTAGTGGTGATGAGGTTACCGATAGCTCGCTGGGCTTCACGCTCTTCAAAACAGAGCTGTTTATACTTCGTTTCAAGGTCCAGCTTTTCTTGTTCCCACTTGGCATAATTTACGGTATCACTCTCATCGATCACGCTTAGAAATGAATTCGGCTTAGTCGCCATTTCATAGAGCATTTTTTGTGAGAAAATCGATACTGGAAAGCGTGATGTATTGAAGGTATCTTCTTCCTCCCATTGCTCACTTTCCTTTTTGAAGTGCTGAAAGGATGTCTTTGTCGGTGACCAAGATAGCCTGTATTGGTCTTGACCTTTATGGTATTCAAGCTCGACGAATGAGTCAGCTGTCATCGCACCGTTCTGGCCCACCTCTTTAAATGCATCAATATTGCTTTGCTGTATCTGAGGAAGGTGTTCATCACGACGGAGGCTTAAACGCATCGCTTCGATTAACGTTGACTTACCCGAACCCCGACTACCCACAATGGAGGTATACCAAGGGCTTAGTTCGATATTGATGGGACTACCAGTGATGTCTTGGCACATCTTGGTTTTTAAGGTTAGTTTAGTGATTCGCTTCGATGGGATCGCTGGTGGCTGTTTAGGTCCACGCTTTATACAGTGCTTTGGATCAGACAGTGCTACCTTTAACCCTTCAAAGGAAGGTTTTATCATCTTAACCCAGGTGTAGCCCTGTCCCATTTCACCAATAGAATGCGCGTCAGACCCTTTTAACCAAGCAAGATCCTCAATTAGTTTCTTCTGATAGTTGTCAAGATCATCCACATCGCCGATTAGCTCTATTGCGTCTGGTTTTGCATCAAATACCGCACTGACTGAGCCTTGATTATCATTCTGAAATACGCCTTTATCCTTGTCGACATGTGCAAGAATCGCCAAAGTCGGTGAATGAAATGCATGGATAGCCTCAACAACCCCGCGCGCACCTCGTGACAGTTCTATTGAATGATTTTTACCTTGAACGGGGGGAAGTCCGCAGCTGCCCACCAGCTCGCTAATGGTTGTGGAAGTAGCGTCATCATGCAAGATAGCGAGAACATGCACATTCCCCGCAGCGGTAAGCTCCACTGCCGGCATAATGACAATGTCCCGATACCCGTTGCCCTCGCCCGCCTCGTGCTCTACTTTAAGCGCTTCCAGTTCAGCCCGTATTGCATCTAGACCGTCACCCGTATTGTGATCACTCAGTACAACACAATCCACCTCATTGGACATTTGACCAAGGAGCCATTCACGGTTAGTACAACTAGGTGTCCTATCAGACCTAGGAAAGTCATCCGAGGCAGGTGAATGACAATGAAAATCAACCTTAAACCACTTACTACCAACAACTTGCAACTCGTGCTCCCAATGCAATAAGCAACTCTATTGTTATGTGCGCCGTATGATATGCGAGGTCAGTTTTGCGTTCAATGTTCTAGAACAAAGTTATGCCTGCATATTATTGGATATGTCGTAGCTCTATCGTTACTTCATCCACCCCAAATAAGGTCACTCAGTTTAGCGGCTTTCCATGCTTTTGCGGTTTCAAATAGTTACGTTGCCGAAGCTCACTTTTGTCCATACTCGTGTTAGGCCGAACCGCTCTAGCACGTTTCTGCCCCATTCCTTGCTAGCCGCGCTCAACTTCACAAATCATAGTGAGGTGATTTGACCTACTTTTTCTTATCTATGTAATGTCTAGGGAAGTGGACACTTACCAGATAACAACTATAGGAAAGTTATGGCTAATGAAAGAACTAAATACATTTCAGAGTGTTAATGAGCGTGATGTTGATCTATTAGTGCTAGAGGAGCTTAATGTTTCCGACTCATTTGCTCAATGGTTTGTTTGTCGTGTTCGAGAAGAAATAACCTCAGTAAAAACGCTCGGTGCTTGGCACTCTGTCGTAGATACTAACCTAGGCGAGTCAGACTTAGTTTATATCTATCAATCAGATGACTTATCTTCACAAGCAATACTTATTGAAAACAAGATTGATGCTTCAGCTCAGGCCCAACAAGGAGAGAGATACAGGCTTAGGGGTAACAGAGGTCTAGAAGATGGTCTTTGGCAAGATTTTAGAACATGTATCATTGCTCCAAAGGCATATATCGCTCGAAATGCTGAACCATACGACGCTGCCATTTCATACGAAGAAATAATGGTTTACCTTGCTGCCCAAGGTGATAAGCGAGGACTCTATAAGGCACAGACATTAAAAGATGCTATTGAAAAAAACAGAAGGGGTTACGTTGCGACGGTTTGCACCAAAACAACAGAATTTGCACAAAAATACTTAGCTTATGTCTCAGAACATTTTCCTCAATTGAATCCTGAGCAATCAAAACCCCGAGCTAATGGGCACGACTGGATTCATTTCTATCCCGATCCAATAAATAAAAACATACGAATCATTCACCAGATCTACGGCAAAGTCATCAAGTTGCAGTTTCTAGGCCAAGCAGACAACTTTGACGATATTAAAAGTCACTTTGAAGGTTTGGAATGTAGTGGATATCGAATCATAAAGTCGGGAAAATCAGTAAACATAGAAACACCATTACCTGAGATATCAATCGCAGAACAGAGTTTTGACTCAGTATTGGAAGAAATTAGTATCGCTCTAAATAAAGCCCAGCAGTTGCATTCGTGGATGGAAAATTACCATTCTGTGTGACCGTTAAAGAAACGATGCTCAGGAAAACTTATGTCCAGAGGCTTGCCGATGGGGCATGAAACACAGAAATGCCCCAAAGTGTGATTGGAGTAGTTTACATACCATGAGAGCGTATGGCGTTTCTTCATACTTTTCCTAATACCTCGAAAGCACCTGGGGAAGTGGGTTCAGTTCGGACAAAACTAACTAATGTCTATAGACTCGAGGGCTATTCAGGTCAGTACAGCCTGGACACAGAACTATGACTGTGTGATACCAGTTGGCAGGTGGGCTCGGTCAACGTCTAAAGCCTCGGCAGTAAAACTGTTATCATCCAAGCTGCAACTACCTCTACCACCAAAAAGACGAGTATGGCGCAGATTTTCGACTACTGGCTGATATGTATCTTCATACCTGCTAACACAATGCCAATCAGTCCTTGCAAGAGTATACACACTCAACCGAGCCTAAAGTGATAATGGTGCATCCTTTACTTCACTCATTACTGCATCAACGACTTCTCGATTTGCGTTTACGCAACTTTTTTTCAAGGTTTCCAGCGCGTCTTTAGGATCACTTTGCGTCGACAGCATAATCTGCAAACTGGTATTACCATTACCGCTACCACCGCTTAACATAACTAGCATGGCTTTGTCAGGGTACTCGTTATTAGGGTTCCGCATTGAATTAAAAGTGCCATGCATACTCTGCGCTTCCATAGCGGTCTCAAAATTGGTAACCGGGCGTGCTTGGATAACGTAGAGCTGTTTGCCTCCACGTTTAAAGTCATAGAACTGGCTTAGATTAAACCTAGCCTTGAGTGCTTTTGCAACCTCTTCGTAATCGTAGGGATACGATCTACGATAAGCGATATCTGTAACGATACCATTCTGTTGGTTGTAAACTATTTTTACCTCTGCGCTATCAGAGCTATTTTCATCTATATAGGAATAGAAAAAACTTGCTGGAACGCTCGTTTGAGCTAAACTTTCGGTACCGCTAGTAAATGCGTCAGAAAGACGTATAAGCTGCTCTTTGCTTAACTTCCTTTTATCAATTTTGTTGCCTTCCCAAAATTGCTGGCGGCAATATTCGCTGTACGTGGACCATTCATTGTTTAAATTAATTTGGATGTTTTGGCTATTGACGGAATACGTCCCTTTAGAAGAGTCGATAGGATCTCGCTCTAGCAAAGAAGCGATGCTGTCCCCCAAGCGAATCCCATCAATAGACACTGTATCTACGTCCGTTCCGTCTAACACTGGTGGCACGTTTAATGTTTGGCTGCGTGCGTAATAGGGTAAAACGACAACCAGCGACAAAATTGCATAATTCAACCATTTCATAGTTTATTCTCCTATCCGTGGTGCTAATGAAAAATCGCTCCGAGCTATCATCTGCTTAGAAAGACGAGCTTAGGGGGGATGAAATAGTTGTTCAAGGTTTACATAGTCAATTTCATACTTATTGACTAGCTTTGCATTTTTTGTTTAAGCGGCACGCACACGTTGTTACACCGCCATCGCATAGAGAGAATTTCAATTGCCATATGGAGAGACTATTTCAGTAACTGGCTGTAATTGATCCACATAGCCATCTGTAGTGGCATAGTTAATTTGGTCAACTGGTAAGAGGTTTTGCAATACTTCAGGTTATCCTTTAAACGCTAATTTAGCGAAAGCTGTAGCTAATTTTTGTCCAGCAACGAGCTAGCTCATATGATGGCTAGCTTTTCTAAAGGCTATAAGAAACTGCGTAGTAACCTCAAAGACAAAGGTGTACAACACCATCTGGTGATCATCTGATTACGACTGAAGATATTCCGTTTACGAGTGCCTCACAAGCCGCAGCCGTCCTACTTGGCTATCCTTGTAGCGGTCATAATTACTGGAGAGGCTCTTTGGGTAAACGTTGAAAGATATTGAGACAGAATCAGTTTAAGTGAATGCTGCGATGACTCTCTGTTTAAAGAGACCCAGGCTTAACTCATCCAATGCTAGAAAAGGAGGCTCAACATTATTTGGGTCAGTGCTATCTGAAGATTCTCCCCAACTAAGTAAGCCTTGTTGAGATCGATTAGATTTAACGCTTTCCGATACGGTGGATATTGGTATGCGTTGTTCATCTAGAACACTCGGCACATTATTTGCTCGTTTAATGTACATACAGCTATCAGGAATATCCTGCTCTATTCTTTCAGAAAACCCAATCAAACTTTCCTCAGCAAAGGTATACAGCCAAGCTTCCTGGTTGAGTGAATCGTTAACTCTTAATATTCTTCCAAGGACTTGCCTAAAGTAAAGCTCTGTTTTGACCGAACTCATATGGCAACAAACTTGTAGGCGAGGGATATCTGTTCCTTCACTTATCATCCCAACACTGACTATCCATTGAACATTCGAGTGACGAAAAGACTCAATTTCATTTAATGGATTATCATGATGATAAGTTACGATGCGTGCTGATTGATTAAAGTGCTCAACAAGCCGCTTTTGGATATCCTTCGCGTGCTTGATAGAAGCAGCAACGACTAAGCCTCCTGCATTTGGCGACTCTTGCCTTATTTGAGCTAGCTTTTGGCAACCACTATTCAATATGTAGTTCATAGCGTCTTCATTGTGAATGACACTGTGATAAGAAACATCGGATTGTTTAAGGCAATCAAGAATAGAAGTGAAGTGTTGATTATCACTGCCAGCCTTAACACTCAGGTGTTCATTATCGATTAAAACGATTTTAGGACGACGGCACACCTCATCTTCAACAGCCTGTTGCAAACCATAATGATAGTCACAAACAACCTTACCATCTGGGTCGGAATATTCAGCCATGACAATGGGTAGTCGATCGGAGCGCCAAGGAGTGCCCGACAGCGCCAATGTGTAACGGGCAATATCTTGGATCTTACTGACAATTTCTAATCCCCATGAATTTGACCGCCCCTCATCATCAAACGAACAATGATGGATCTCATCAAATACAACTAGCACTCGATACTTACTAACGGTGGTCCAAAATTTATCATCCAAGTAACGGATGGATTGATAGGTGTAAGAGCCACCAAGAGACCCCAAGCCTCCATTAAAGGAACATTCTAGTGTCCATGAAAATGTCTTCTGCATCCCTTCGGCAACCGAAAGTGATGGTGAAAAACAGAGAACTAAGTCAATCATATCTCCTTCAAAAAGGCACTTAGCAACCTCTGCTGCCATGACAGTTTTACCCGCACCAGGAGTGGCTTGACAGAAAAAATGTGGGCGTCTATTTGATGAAAACTTATTGATAGCCTGATCTACACATTCAGCTTGCCATGCTCTTAACATTGGGAAGCCTTTCTTTCGGCTATTTGCATCCAGTTAGTTAGCGCATTAATCCTACCCAATAGCTTGGCAGAGCGTTCTCTTGCCGAATTAAAAAGTGGTTGTATGTCTTGCTTGTTGTTTGGAAAGCGCATCAGCAATGACTGATACTCTTCTATTTCCCCCAGAGTAATCGCTAGTTCACCTTGATGTTGTTTCTTCTCTTGTTCCAATGTATTTAGGGAATAATCTAGACTTCCATCAGTCACTGAGCCCTCTGAGGCCTTCGTCTTTCCGGGCGTTCTAGGCTCGATCATGAGTGCTTTAAAGTCGTTAGTTTGATGGTAGCGCTTGTCCCTACGAGTCCCAGTGACAGAAAGCCAGCCTTTCTCCTCAAATGACAAAAGCTGTTTGTAAATATACTTTCGAGCGTCGTCTCTGTTCGAAAAGGTTGAAGTACCCTTTAACAAAGCATCCCTCGCTTCTACAACAGTGAAATTGTCCATCCCTTTTTCAATCAATAGGTTAAACATATCAGGGTTAATTCTGGTTACTTTCTTCATGTGACTCTTGCATACAACAAAAACTTAGGATTGCTAAGTATACAAAAATCAGTAAAACTTAGACAATCTAAGTTATCTAAAGGTTGAAAAGAAATGTGTAAGTGCAGAAAGACAACCCAATCCCAGCGAGGCTCAAAGCTGCGCGTAAAAAAGCCAAAATCACCCAAAAAGATTTAGGGGTGAAAATCGGCATGGAACCAAGCTCTGCTAGTGGGCGAATGAACCATTATGAGAAAGGCAGACACGTACCTGATATTGGAACGCTAGAACGAATGGCTGAAGTATTAGATGTTCCATTGAACTACTTTTTCTGTAGGAGCGAATTGAGCGCTGAGTTAGCGTGCGCAATTGATAAGTTGAATGATGAAGAGAAGGCGGCCCTATTATTAAAACTGGACCCTGTAAATAATTCTGTGTAACTGTCGGGGGTTACATGTATTCAGTGAGTCGGTCTTCGAACATAATCATAAAGCGGTTTAGAGCTTGTCGCCAGTTTCTAATCGGCATCGTCCACTTCTTGGAAGCATCTCGGATAGCCAGGTAGATCACCTTTCTAGCTGATTCATCCGTTGGGAAGAGCTTGCGCTTCTTGATCGCTTTTCTAATAACGCTGTTGAGGGATTCAATGGCGTTAGTCGTGTAAATGGCTCGGCGAATATCCTCTGGGTAGTTAAACAGGGTGTTGAGGTTGTCCCAATGCGCCGTCCAAGAGCGACTGATTTGAGGATACTTACTATCCCATCGTTCAGAGAACTGCTCTAAAGCGAGCAGTGCCTCATCTTCTGTGGCTGATTGGTAGATTTTCTTCAGGTCAGCCGTCACCGCTTTGTAGTCTTTCCAAGGGACGTATTTGACCGAGTTTCGCACCATGTGGACGATACAGAGCTGTATTTGCGTCTCTGGGAACGCAGTATTGATGGCGTCAGGAAAACCTTTTAGTCCGTCAACGCAAGCGATAAGGATGTCTTTTACCCCACGGTTTTGAAGCTCTGTCAGCACGTTAAGCCAGAACTTGGCGCCTTCCGTTTCAGAGAGCCACATGCCGAGCAGTTCTTTCTGGCCTTCCATGTTGACGCCTAACGCAAGATAGACCGCTTTGTTGATGACTTGCTTGTCTTGACGCACCTTAACCACGATGCAATCGAGATAGACGATAGGGTAAATTTCGTCGAGAGGTCGCGACTGCCATTCAATCACTTGCTCGAGTACCGAGTCGGTCACCTTTGATATCAGCGTTGGTGAGACGTCTGCATCATACATTTCCTTGAACGTTGCGACGATTTCACGTGTGGTCATGCCTTTCGCATATAGGCTTAATATCTTGTCGTCCATGGATTGGAATCGAGTTTGGTGCTTGCGGACGAGTTGAGGTTCAAAGCTAGCTTCACGGTCGCGAGGGACGTCGATATCGACTTCTCCATCATCGGTGATGATTGATTTACCCGAGTAGCCATTGCGGGAGTTGGAGCTAGTTCTAGGTTGGTGTTTTTGATACCCAAGGTGCTCATCGAGTTCAGCGTTTAACGCCGTTTCAACGGTCACCTTGGTTAACATTTTTCGGAAGTCATCAAGATCAGATTCAGTCTTAATTGACTTTGCTGCTTCACGAGCAAAAGCTTCGAGTGCTTTCTTATCCATATTGTCCATCCTTAGCCTTTAAGGCTTAAGTCTAGACAGTTACACAGAATTCAGGACACTCTCTAAAACTGACATCACCTAATTAACTCTGAGTAGGGTGATTCACTAACCAACAAGTTGCTGTATCGATAATTTGCTAAACACCTGTTTTACAAAACGAAGTTCACCAGTCTCGGCATCGGTTACATAATTTTCATAAGAAGCTATTTGCTCTATGGTTAGAGCATCTATCGGCACAGTGAAAGGATTTAAATCATTAGGATCATTAATTTTCTCGTAAACTGCAGCAAAGTCCTTCTCGTCAATACAGTGCTTATTATTCTCCAAAGCGACCTCTAGTGCGGCTGCAATTAACTCTTTAATCTCACCAAGTATACCTTTGCTTGCCGATAACAATCTCATTGCGAAATCGACATTTGTCAACGGCACCTTGAATGGTAAAGGCACCGTCTTTTCCAGAGCTTGTAAAACATCTAAATAGCTATCAATTGAGGACTCATCTGTGATCTTAATGTATGGAAGTTTGCGTCGAACCATAATTCGTCTGTTCCACTGCGAGTCCTCTAAAATTAGCCCGGCACTATGAAGTCCTACAAACACAATCGGCAAATGACACTCATCACTAATCATTTTGAGGCGGTCTCTAATATCCTGCCTCTGGTTATGACTTGTTCGTTCAAACAACTCTTGGCACTCCTCTATCACTAATAACTTAAGCCCAACTCTTTTCGATGTATCAATCACACAATCCGTTAATCCAATCTCTGAAGGCTTCGCTCTGCTATTTCTGTATGCGCCAAGCTCTTTGGCCATCCATAGTAAAGTCTCTAATAACGTGGGTCTTACACGAGTAATAAGGACTTCATGCCTTGATAAGTTTTTCTCGATAAAGTGATTAATAGTGGCTGTTTTGCCAGCACCGGTGCCAGCGGTCAGAAGCATTGATGGCGCAAAAGTGCCAAACTTCCTGCGTCTCATTATCCACTCGAGGCCAGAGAGGACTTTTTCAACCTCTGGGTAAACTGAAAATGAGTCATGGTATTCTGCTAAAACTTCATCACGATCCATATTCCTTCTCACTGTGGTCACATCTATTCCCTCAGGTTTTTGCGCTCGTTCCATTTAGACCTAAAGCTCTCTAGCGGAGTTGTATCAGAATTACTTTCCGACTCTGAGGTACTAAAGCTTGGTATTGGTGTTCTGTCACTCAGCTTGGCATGAGGGGTGTCGCTATTGACACTCGATATTTCTGCAACTTTCTTGGTAGATTTCGCCTTTCGTTTTCGCTCAGTGTGAGTTAACTGCATTAAGTCTGCTTGCTCTGCTTCGATTCGGTCATGTAGTGCAAGTCGAGCTTTTGCTAATGACAGTACATCCATCTCTCCTTTTATATAGGTTCTATGAGCCGCCAAAATCTTTTCATGTTCGCAAACGCTCAATCTGACTGTGTAACCAATTGGGTCCTTACTTGGAACCTTCACGTAACCTTGAAGCTCCTCGAGGTAAACGTAGATAGCGGATAAATCATCTGGGTCTACTTTTATTTTCTTTTTCATAGACTCTTTTGTTTGAGGGTACGTCTTTCGATAATCAGACAACGCTACACAGTCATAGTCTATATGCATGAACTTGATACCTTTATCTGTGAGTTTTCGATGCTGAAGAATCCCCATAACTACGCTAAATGCTTGCTCCTGATCGGGTAAGAGTTTTAATGGTGGCAAAACCTCATAGCTTTGTTTCCAATAAAGGTTTGGTATTCTTTTATGACGACTATCAGCATTAACATTGTGCACGTCTACAATCCAACGGTGAAATTCCTCTACAAAGGTACTAAAGCGCATGACTGCATCTTTTTCTGGCTTATAGTCCTCTTTTTCCAGCACGTTGGAGAATGTTTTTCCAGGCACCCAACCGACAATCCCTTGAACAATTTCACCAAATTTACGTTCAACAAATGGCTTTAACCATGGCTTTCGAACCTTGTTATAAACGACATTTATCCCAACTTCCAAACATGCATCCTCCCAGCTTTTTGACCAAAACTCCGCACCGTTGTCGACCACCAAGTTCTCGATTTTCCCTTCGCAAAGCCATTCATTATTGAATGAAATAGGCATTTCAGAAATGTAACTCTTACTTTTTGTAGCATGAATAACAGCTCTGGATGCCGCCACATAACTAGGAGCTTTAAAGCCTAGATGAAAGCCAATTATGCACCCACTAAATACATCTACGAGCAGTGTCAAATGTGCTCTACCCAATGGCACCATGAGGTCATCATGCAATAGAATCAAATCCAAGGGGGTGTGATCCATTTCGACTCGCTGCAAAATTCGAGTCGGCATATCCACAGATTGGTAATAGTTATAAAGCTTGTCTGCGTAGTATTTACCATGGCGAGCGAGCGCGACGCTGTATGGTTCCTCTTTACGAATACGATTCTTAAACGCTTCATATGACACTATCGGTATTTTTCCGGCGACTATCTTATCGTTCGCTACAATTATCCTGTCTCTGTAAAAGTTGAATGCCGCTCTAATCGACTGTCGCCTTGCGTCTAAAAACATCTTTAGAGCTTCATCATAATATTTTTCATCGCCAATAACTCTGGCTTCTCTGTTACCTTTAAGGTGGTTTTTATCGACCAAGCTAGTAAAACTTCCATTCGAGTCAACAAATGAGTTATGCCAACGCTGCAGTGATTTATAGCTAGGTTTCTTGGTAAGACGTGTTTTGGAGAAGTGTTTTTCAATTAGGGGATTGAGGTTTTTAGGGGTCCAACCTCCACTCAGTTCATTCGCAACTAAACATAACAATTTGTACCTTTCTAGCGCTTTGCTCTTCTGCTCCTCGGGATATGAAGAGAGGTCTCGCTCAATGATTTGCGTCGACTGTAATCTCGAGTACTTGAGACGTTCGGTCTGAGTTTCAGGCAAAAGCTCATGTTTTATTTCAGAATCTTCGTTGTACTCAGGCTCAAACTCGTCATGGAATCGGCCAACCATTTTATCTCACCGAAACAGCTGTACTTTCACTCAACTTAGCGATATCCAAATCAACACCGGCCTTTCCTACTGCAATCAGTCTTAAAACAGAAGCGAACACCCGACCGACGGACTCTCCAATTGAGACCGCTATATCACTGATTTTCATTGTTTCCCGTGAAATCAAATAAGAATGCACTTTGACTGCAAGCTCATCGCCTGCGATACACCCACTATACCGATGCACTAACTCTGAGTTTTTGAGAAAGTACCCATCTCTAATTTGCTTATCGGTCACCAAAACAAGACCAAATCCTCTTCGATTGGCAGCCTCTTTACGAGCAGCAAATTCTTGTTTAAATGTCTTTGATAACGTTTTCGAGTGTGGTTTGACTTCCACATACTTGAATGTGCCGTCAACATAGGTGGCTAGGAAATCAGGAGTGTAAGGGCGCTTTTTCCCATGGAGGTCATAATAGAAACCCTCTGGCTGAGATTCGTAGTGAACTACATCTGGATCATATTCGAAATGGTAGCAGCAGTCTCTCTCCAGACTACCCTCACACATAACAGCATCTCGGTTTTTGAGACTCGAGAATTTGTAGATGTTCTTATTAGGCGATGGCTTGCGAAGATTACGAATATACATATGCGTCCCTTTTGTTGTAACAAAACAACCAAATTAAGCTTAGGACACTTTATGGATTTTAAAAGGACAGATTATGATTTTATTGGGACAAGTTATGCTTTTAACAACAAGAAGGGTGGAAGCCCCAGCCACATCCCGGCACACAAGTCACTTGCTGCGGCTGCTTCCTTCCGGACCTGACCGAGTTCACAAGCTATTGTTGCGGGAGGACCAGAGCCTCCATTGATTCGTTTTTCTTGCGACTGTGCGCTAAGAAGTGTGGGGATTATTAATCATCGCCTGACTGATTTCAAGCGGTTAACCAGACAAATCAACGAAAAACAGCTTAACTGCCTAATCATTAGGCAATTGCGGTTGCTCAGCCATTGACGGAGCAGTCAACCAAGCTGCCTTGCTCTTTTGCGCCTTGGCTGCTGCGCTCTCGCTGCTTGCGTTTGTGGCTGTACATCGCTTGATCCGCCTGATTCAGGGCTTGCTGAAGCGTCAGAGAGCGAGTACTCGCTTGGCAAACACCCATAGCCAACGTAATGTTGAGTGACACACTGTTATCCCATGAGGTATAGGTTAAGGCAGCAACATGTTGAGCCAGAATATCCAGTTGCCCTTCATCCATCGGGCCAATCAAGATAAACTCATCTCCACCGATACGATAAGCGCTGCCTTGCCAGTAGCGAACGATCTGGTTGGCGATCGCTTTTAACACCTCATCACCTATCTCATGCCCATAGGTATCATTAATGGCTTTGAAGCCGTTGACATCAAGATAGACCAAGGTGTCACGCGATTTGAGCCCGAGTCGATATTTACGCTGCATGGCACGCCGGTTTCTCAAACGCGTTAAGTTATCCGTATTCGATTGGCTATAGAGGAAATAAGCCACGATGACCAAGAACGCCAGCACAAACAGAAACAATGCTTGGTTCTGCTGGGCTAAGCTTTTCTCGTTATGCAGCGTGGCTTTCCAGTCTGGCTGGTTATCATAGTTGTGGATGATTTTCTCGACGTCGATCATCGTCAGCGCCTGATTGAACAGCGGCACCAATTGCGCTCCGAGTTCATTGTTTGCAAAGCCCATCGCTACCTCTGAACGGTAGAAAGGCGCTATCGCGGTGTCCTCTTCGAGTGGCAACACCTCTTTGCTCTCACGCAGCAGCGCATGGAAGCTGCCGCGCGTCATGGGGATGTAGTCGATTTCGCCATTCAGCAGCGCCTTCACCAACGCCTGGCTACTGTTATAGACCTTAAAACGCTTGTTGGGCAGCAAGACATTCAGCAGTGATTCAGATGCCGCCTCTTTGATCACGCCAATACGCTCTGCAATCAATTCAGAAATGTTGCTGTAGACGCCCTCCTTGTACCCTTCCCGTTTGACCAAAATCGCTTCAGGGAAGTAGTAAGAGTCACCAAAGAGCAACTCGCCCCGACGCGATTCCAGCACCGCAACCGGTGCAAGTACGTCGATGGCCTGATTGACCAGATCTTGGTACATGCTTTCCCAAGTCTCGTTGGCTTGACTCTCAAGCTGACATTTAAGCAGTAAGATGTCGCACGCTTGAAATAAAACGTCAGCTGCGATCCCGGACACACTGCCGTCGGCATGATAGGTCGCGTACTGACCAAAATTCTCCAACTTCACTCTCAGTGGGCGATCAAGGTCAAGGCCGCTCTCTTTCGCCACATTTCGTAGTGCATCCCTGCGAATATTAAATTGGTATTGTCGAATCGACTCACGCAGCAATTTTTGTACGCCAGCGCTATGGACGTAATGTTCTATCGCGGCCAAGAGATCCGAGTGTTGGCCTTTGGTCGTCACGATAGAGACCGGTTTAATGGGGATTTGATCATTCAGCAGTTCGGCATCAAAACCGGAAAGCAACATCGGCTTAAGCTGGTTTATGGCGTCAACAACGCCGTCAACTTCCCCGGCATTCAGTAGTCGAACCGCTTCGTGATGGCCCGAGTATTCGATGAGGGTAATCGCAGGAAAGTGGCGCTCAATCAACTCGCCATAAATCGTGCCGTTGGGCACGCCCACGACTTGAACGTCCCCTAAACGGCGGGCTTGGGGGCTAAATAAATAGGTGTATTCAATGTTAGTGGGCGCAGAAAAATCGAAGTATTGAGCACGCTCAGGTGTATAGGTGACATTGGCCGCGAAATCGCTCTCACCAGACTCGACAGACTGTAAGATGTTGCTAAAACTAGGATAGCGTACATACTCTACTTTGATGGAAAAATGCTGCGACACTGCATCAAACAGCGTCCTCGTGACGACGTCATCGGCTTCCATCGCGACCCGATACTGCTCTTGCGCTGCATGGGCTCCTCCCATCAACGCCAACAGTAGCCACAATCCTTGGCCGAGTTTGACCATCCGTAGCCAAAACCTAAACCACATTGTTCATGTCTCTAGCGAAAAACTAACCCAAGTAACCAGTCCTGGTGAAGACTGCTCACCCCTTTGCATGAGATTGCAATTACGCAAGATTCTCGCACACTCGGTTGCATACGCCAAGTAATTGCTAGCCAAACATTTTATAGTGAGAGCTATGCAACTAAATCTCTGCTTCTTCCGCACTGCGAAGGATGTAATCGGTCATCCACGCCGTGCCTAACAAGGCAAACCACACCACAAATACCGGGTTGGGCACGTCAATATTGGGCGACACAACTAAAGCAGCAAATCCGACGGTCGGCAGCGTCCAACAGAGCAATTTCCCCCAACGCAGTGTTTTTAGCTTCGTCAGCGTTTCCATTGAGGCAATCATACCCGTCAGCGAGAGTGCCACCAGCACGCCGTAGGAGAGTTCAGCCATCCACAGGGGCAAAATCAAACTGAGCGCCCACCAGCTATGTTTATTCGATGGTTTCCAGTGATTGGCTGACCACCACACCACCAATATTGAGAGGGTTTGCGGCACAGTGATAAAGGCACTGCCCTCTAATTTTCCACCAGCCTGTGTGACCATAATGCCGACTTGCAGCGCTGCGACAATTAATGCGGTGGTTAACACCACCCACATATTACTGCGTTTTGAGAACACCACCATTAAGAGCGGAAAGAGTATCCATTGGCTGACCGACAACGCAATCGGCTGATAAGGCAACGTCAAGCCGTAAACCGTCATTGCACCGATCAATATCAACCCGACAATACCGCCTTGAGGCAATATCCAAAGCGCGGGAATCAGCATCGCGAGCAGCGGGATGTCTCCTTCACTCATGCTGATGGCGCGGGCGCAAATCACCGCGAGCAGTGTTGCGACAAAGAACTGAAATGTAGACAATACCATCCTCTCTCCTTATCCATTCCATGGAAAAAATCGAACTAGGACAAAAGCATTATGGACCAGTTTCTCGCGCAAATCTTTGCTGTGATTCACCAAATTCCATGTGGAAAGGTCTCTACCTACGGAGAGATCGCAAAAATGGCGGGTTACCCAGGTTACGCAAGACATGTCGGCCGAGCGCTAGGCCAACTGCCTGAGGGATCATCTCTGCCTTGGTTTCGGGTCATCAATAGTCAAGGTAAGCTCTCACTGAAAGGCGAAGCGTTTGAAAGACAAAAAAACGCCCTCATTGAAGAGGGCATTGAGGTATCACCGCAAGGCCGAGTAAGACTGGCTCGCTATCGCTGGCAGCCTTAAGACGATGTTTAACGCACACCTTTAAGTAGCAGATTCACTTGCTGCGTTTTCGCTTCATCGGTAATCACACGGTACGCGGTATCAGAGATAAAACGTAATTTCCCATCCACCTCAATTCTTGCGCTGACGCTATAAGTATGCCGCGCGTCAATTTGGCTCGGATCGTAACTGAGCTCAAACGTAAACGGAACTTGTGCCCCATCCGCCGAAAACTGCTGTTTGGCGATCACTTTTGCTGGCGCATCCGCCAGTGAGACATCTTGCAACGTGACCGTCACCAAGGCTTCGCTCGGCAGTGCGATCCGCTCTCGGTAGGCGAGAGTACCGGAGACTGTGTCCATTTTCGGCGCCGTCTCCGAAAGTTGCCCCGCTTGGCAACCTGCGAGCGCAAGTATCGCGGTGCATGCTAAAAACCAATGCGTGATATTCTTTTTCATAGTGCCTCTTTAATTTGTTCGCCAAAAACCCAACGTAAGCGGGAGAATCGTCTTGAGTATAAACGATGGCTGTTCACAGTGGTGTTTATTGATGAAAGAGTTGACCGCGACCTAACGCAAATCAGAAAAGTCTGACTACAATTTCATACAGCTGTTTAAATTTATCACTCAACCGATAAAATAGTCGCTATCGTCAACCTGTACATATGAAACCCGCTCGACAAGGGGAAGGATCTGCCAATGAGTAAACCTCTCAAAGAACTCCTAGAACTACTGAAACTTGAAAAATTAGAAGAAGGATTGTTTCGCGGCCAAAGTGAAAACCTTGGCCTACCGCAAGTCTATGGAGGACAAGTGATTGGTCAGGCGCTTTCTGCCGCTCGCTACACAGTGGATGATGCGCGCACTGTGCACTCATTTCACAGCTACTTTCTCTACCCTGGCGATCCGGAAAAACCGATCATTTACGATGTGGAAAACCTGCGCGATGGCCGAAGCTTCAGTACACGTCGGGTAAAAGCGATTCAAAACGGTCGACCGATTTTTTACCTCACCGCTTCCTATCATGGTGATGCGCCGGGCTTTGAGCATCAAAACACCATGCCGAACATTCCTGGGCCTGAAAACTTTAAATCCGAGTCTGAGCTCGCCGCGCAAATCGAACACATCTTGCCAGAGAAGCTCAAAAAAGCATTTTGTGGGGAGAAGCCGATTGAGATGCGCCCGGTCACGGTCGTCAATCCGTT
The DNA here is from genome assembly GCF_059834005.1 of Vibrio sp. R12-SW3-ISO1. Taxonomy (NCBI): domain Bacteria; kingdom Pseudomonadati; phylum Pseudomonadota; class Gammaproteobacteria; order Vibrionales; family Vibrionaceae; genus Vibrio; species Vibrio sp. R12-SW3-ISO1. The sequence continues at coordinate 251,422 of NZ_JCBDGK010000015.1, read as the reverse complement.
AAATCCGCAAAAAGTCGACGCCAAGCAGTACCTTTGGATTCGTGCCAACGGTGAGATGCCCGACAATCAACTGATTCACCAATATTTGCTTGGATACGCCTCTGACTGGGGGTTCCTCGTGACCGCGCTTCATCCGCACGGTGTTTCTTTGATGACGCCTAATTTCCAAGTGGCTACCATCGACCACTCTATTTGGTTCCATCGCCCTTTTAAAATGGATGATTGGTTGCTGTATGCCATCGAGAGCCCGACCGCCAGCAATACCCGAGGCTTAGTCCGTGGCGAGATATACAATCGTGAGGGACACCTGGTCGCCACTGCGGTGCAAGAAGGTGTGATGCGATTTACTCAATAACACCGATGCCGTGCTTGGAATCATCCAAGCGCGGCGCTATTTTTTCGGGCGCTGCCAGTCGTTGTTAATCTTAACGCTATCCCTGAATCGGCAACGCCGTGGTGTATTTCAGGGGCTCCATAGCAAAGGTCGACGTGACATTAGAGATACCTGCTACCGAGTTGACCAACTTTTTGTAGAAGCGGTCAAAACACGGCATGTCTTTCACCAGCACTTTCATCATGTAGTCATACTCTCCCGCCATCCGATAGAACTCCATCACCTCAGGGAACTCCGACACAGTCTCGACAAAGTGGCTATACCAGCCATGCGAGTGATCCGATGTTTTCACTAACACAAACGCCGTAAACGACAACTCCAGTTTTTCAGGGTTGAGCAACGCAACACGACGCTCTATAACGCCACTCTCTTCCAACTTTTTCAGCCGCTTCCAGCACGGTGTCGTCGTTAGATTCACCGCGTCCGCCAGATCGTTTAACGACAACGTCGCATCTTGTTGCAGCAAGTTGAGGAGGGTTTTATCGATGCGGTCTGATTGCATGGTGAGGCCTTGGGTTATGGGTTATGGGTTATGGGTTATGGGTTATGGGTTATGGGTTATGGGAGAATTTTTTTCTACCTTTACAGTAAATACAAGGAAAAATAGGTAAGCATTTCTCCTTATTTGAAGTTAGTTTATTTTCATTGCATGAACAATGGAAGCGATACCGTGTGTAAAGATCATGATTGGATAAACAGCGCTGTGCGCAAAATTGAAGCGGACTATCAACGCAGCGCCGATACTCACCTCATCAAACTCGATTTGCCGTGTGTTGACGGCATTGATATCTACTTAAAAGATGAAAGCACGCACCCTACCGGCTCGCTCAAACACCGATTGGCACGCTCACTGTTTCTGTACGCGATATGCAATGGTTGGGTCGGGCCTGACACTCCGATCATTGAATCCTCTTCCGGCAGTACCGCGGTCTCTGAGGCATACTTTGCGCGGCTACTTGGGTTGCCCTTTATCGCCGTGATGCCCAAATGCACCGCGCGGAAAAAAATTGAGCAAATCGAATTTTACGGTGGCAAAGCGCATCTGGTCGAACGCACCGACCAGATTTACGCAGAATCTCACCGCCTCGCCAAAGAGCTCAACGGCCATTATATGGACCAGTTCACTTATGCCGAGCGCGCGACAGACTGGCGCGGTAACAACAATATCGCCAACTCGATCTTTAGCCAGATGGCACTCGAGACACACCCTATCCCCAGTTGGATAGTCATGAGCCCAGGAACAGGCGGCACTTCCGCCACCATTGGCCGCTTTATTCGCTATCAACAGCACAACACCAAGTTGTGCGTGGTTGACCCAGAACACTCTGTGTTTCATCAATTTTATCGTACTGGCAATGCCTCATTGACGCTCGAATGTGGCAGTAAAATAGAAGGGATCGGCCGCCCAAGAGTCGAACCGAGCTTTATTCCCGGCGTTATCGATGAAATGCGCACCATTCCGGACGCCGCTTCGGTCGCGACTATCCATTGGCTTGAGGGGATTCTGGGGCGTAAAGTGGGTCCATCTACAGGCACCAATCTGTTCGGCGCGCTGCAAATCGCCAGCGAAATGAAAGCCAAAGGCGAGCAAGGCGCCATTGTCACGCTGCTCTGTGACAGTGGTGAGCGCTACCTCGATACCTACTTTTCACCAGAATGGGTTGAGGATCACATTGGTGATTTAGCGCCTTACCTCACGCAACTTAAACAGTTTTCAGCCACAGGATCGGGGCTAAACATCCGATAAATTCAAACAACGGGTGATAAAATCGTGCGATTATTAACCCGTTGTATTTATTATAAATAATGAAAATAGCAAGGGACTAAGTCATACAAAAATCAATTTTTAACCTAAGACTTCTGTTTTAAACTCAGCAGAGTCCCAAAAGAGCGACTATCCTTCACAGTAATAGCAAAATAACGTGGCTAGGTTATTGTTTTCGTGTTGATAAGATGTGATGATTATTGATAATAATAATATTACGTACCTTAAAACTATAACAGTCACCATTAAATTGTTGATACTGAAATAAGGAAATTTCTATGCTGTCGCTCTCCATTCGTGGGAAGGTCCTTGCACTCTGCTTGGTGTCTCTATTCGGCTTTGTGAGCATCCTCTCCATCGGTGGCTCAACCCTCACCAATAACACCGAACAAGTTCGTGATATCAATAAGCTTTATTACCCCGTGATGAACTCGGCCTCCCTGAACTCTGTGCTGCTCTCTCAGCTTGCAGAGCGATTCAATCTCGCCGTAACACTCGGTGATGAAGAGATGCTCGATATCAACCGTGACACGCTCGCGGAAATCGTCGGCAATTTTGAGATGCAAGCTACTTTGCAGCCAGCACTGAAATCCCAAACGACGCAACTTAAATCGACGTTAGAGAGCTATTTCAATGGCACTTATGATGTCGCGCTCGGCATGATTGATGGCGAACTCGATCTGTCCGAGGCGGCCAGAAAAGCCGAAGCAAATAACCAACTTCTTAGCCAACTGACCACCCAAATGTCCGATTTCTCTCAAGCTCGCATTGATGAGTTTGAGCAGTCGGTAACGGAGCTACAAAGCGACAACGTGACCGCAAGTCGCAACATGAGCGTTCTTGGCGTTGTGGCGCTGGTTCTGATCATCGTCATGGGCGGATTTGTGACTCGCGGTATTCGTCGCGATCTGGGTTCATTAGCTGAAAACATGCGCGATATTGCCGAGGGCGATGGCGATCTCACGGTACGTATTCAACATGACAAACGCGATGAATTGAAACCTGTGGTGGACTCCTTCAACCTATTCGTCAATAAGTTGCAGCAAAACGTCACCCACACTATCGAAAACGTCAGCAAGCTGGACAACATTTCCACCACTCTAGTGGAATCGAGCCATTCGACCTCTAGCCTCTCAGACAAACAATACCAAGCGATCGAAGAAGTCTCTCGTTCACTGGCGCAATTGTTTGAAGCTGCGAGGCTGATTGCCTCCAACGCCAGCGATGCTTCCGTCTCAGCCAACAGCGCCAGTGAGCAAGCCAGCAACGGTGAAGTGCAAGTTAAGAGCACCATCACTGCCGTTCAAGAGTTGACGGAAGACGTGAGAAACGCCTCGACCGTCGTTCAACAGCTCGATGCCAACACCCAAAATGCGGGCTCGATTTTGGATGCGATCAGCGCCATTGCTGAGCAAACCAACTTACTGGCGCTTAACGCCGCCATTGAAGCCGCCCGCGCGGGCGAACAGGGCCGCGGGTTTGCCGTGGTGGCCGATGAAGTGCGCACCCTCGCTTCTCGCACTCAAACCTCTACTCAAGAAATTCAATCTGTCTTGCAGCAGTTACAGGAACAAACCAAAACCGCTGCCAACATCATTACCGAAAGCGCCAACAAAGCGGAAGCGTGCGTAGAGAAATCGCTCGTCGCCGAGCAATCTTTGCAACGCATCACCGCTGACGTCTCGGATATTAGCCACAAAAACGAACTGATTGCCTCTTCCACAGAAGAGCAAGAACGCACATCCGCAGAGATTGAAACCATAGTGGCCAACATCCGCAACATGGCTCAAGGCACGGCAGACAGTGTCGGTGAGCTCGATAGCGTCGCGCAAAACATCAACATTATTACCGCTAACTTAACCGAACTGACGAGTCACTTTAAGGTCAAGTAGCGACCTCTTTGTCTCTCACACCGTCTCGTAAGCGCGATGGTGTGGACAAATTCGCCCAAAATTAAATAACTATGATAACCCCCAACATAAAGTAGTGGAGTTCAGGATGAAAAGAACGATTCTAGCAAGCTGTGTGGCACTCGCCGCATTTGGCGCTAACGCTGCCAGTTTAGAAGACCTATCTATCGGAGGATTTGGTTCCGTTGGTATCGGTAAAGCAGACAATGATGTCGGCTACGCAGGATACACTGATGACAACGTTGAGTGGGAACAAGAAACACTCGCCGGAATTCAGTTTGACTTCCAAGTGAATGATCGAGCTAAGTTTGTCACTCAAATTGTTGCAAACAGTCAATATGACTACGATCCAAAATTTGAAATGGCTTACCTTGCCTACGAATTTGACTCTTTCACCGCTCGTGCTGGTAAGTTACGCCTACCATTGTTTTTCTACTCGGATTACATCGACTTAGGATACGCCTATCCAATGTTGAGACCCTCTCAAGAGACGTATCAGAACATTGTCTTAAAAGGGTATACTGGCGCTGAGCTCCTAATACCAGTCGATTTTGATGAATCAACCTTGCTTATTCAACCAGTAGTTGGGATTGGTACAGTAGACGAAGATGATTCTCGCATTGGTGAGGTGAAACTCAACAAATTAATGGGTTTATCGGCGAGTTGGAACTACGAAGATATTACTTTACGTGGCTCATATTTTAGAGCAACAGCAGATCCACAATGTACTGACAGCAGCGATGGCTGTAACCTCTCTGTGATAGCCAAAGACAAAGATGGGCAGTTTATTTCCCTCGGAGCACAGTACGATAATGGCGACTTACTCGTTAATGTCGAAGGTACCGACGTTCAATTGGACGGAAAATTCTATGACACTCGTTCACTCTCTGGCTTAGTCGGGTATCGTATTGGCGAATTTACTCCTTACATAGCCTCAAGCTGGGTAGAAACCACGGATGATGATGAACGTCCCGAACCTAGCCTCGCGCTCGCCGTTTCGGATCAATCAGCATACCAAACCGCTCTTGCCCTAAATAAGATCTCTAACTACGAGCGCATTTCATACTCTCTGGGTAGCCGTTGGGATTTTTATCAAAATATGGCTCTAAAATTTGATGTTACATACGTTGACTACAAAGATACATCAGGCGGCTATCAAACAAATATAAACAGTTCATATTCTGAATTTTTGGAGCAAGACACCTTCGTCTACTCTGCACGTCTAGACTTTGTATTCTAAGGAGGAAGCGATGAAAAAACTGATCACTTTATTAGCGGCTTCTGCCCTTTCATTCAATGCGCTAGCAGGTATGGTCGTGATTGGTAATCCGGCTGGTGTGGACTCACTCTCAGCGGGTGATGTGAAAAAGCTCTTTATGGGCAAGAAAACTAAGCTCGACAATGGCTCAACTGCGCGTATCGTTGAGCTGGCTGATGGCGACGCTGGGCGTATCGCTTTTCATGAAATCGCCACGGGTCGCAGTGAGTCTCAGCTGCAATCGGCTTGGTCACGCTTGGTCTTTACGGGTAAAGCGGAAGCGCCTGTTCAAGTGGCCGATTACGCTGGCGTGATTGCGGAAGTCTCTTCGAATGCCAGCGCGATTGGCTATGTGGATGAGTCTGCGGTCACAGGCGACGTTAAGGTGCTTCTTAAGCTCTAAACCGCCCCTAAACGCAATCTAAACATAGGCGCAATCTAAACAATAGCCAGCGAGGTGGAACCTGCGCTGGCTTTTTTGTCTCTGACGTTTGCTACTGCTTTGATTCGCTCTGTAGCTACTACTCGCTATTTGGTGCGATTCTGACGAGCTTCAAAGGCCACCAACTGCTCTGGGGTAGCCTTAGGTTGATGGTTTTGCTTCCACTCATCGTAAGTCATGCCGTAAACACGCTCGCGTGCGTCATCAATATCCAATGCTAACCCTTGGTTGTCCGCCTCGGCTTTGTACCATTTGCTAAAGCAATTGCGGCAAAAACCCGCCAAGATCATCAGATCGATATTTTGCACGTCTTTATTGTCGTCTAGGTGTGACAGCAAGCGGCGAAACACAGCGGCATCGAGTTTGTCTTGCTCTTCCTGTGAGAGGTGTTGGTACTTAAATTCAGCCACGTTACTCTTTCCTTGTTTTGGTTGTTAAGGTCAATCATGGAGAGGTGAAAAAAACGCCCATCGAAATGGGCGTTTTCTTACATCAGGTTATACCTTAGGATATTACCCTTGGATACCAACAATCAACCATGGCGCATTGTCGACGGTTAAGTCACGCTCTAGGTGCCAGATGTCTTCGATATTCTCTTCAACGCCTTCCACCGCATCACGGTAGCGACCGCTAAACTGTAGGCTCAGTTGCGCTTTTGACGCGTCGTAGTCCGCTCGCACGATTTCCGCATCCACATACATAACGTCAGTGTGTTGATCGCCCTCTAGCTTTGCACGCTCTGCTTTTAGGTCTTCGAACAAGCTTGGTGACACATACTCTTCAATGGTCTCCAACTGGTTGTGGTTCCACGCCCCTTGCAAAATGCGGTAGTGCTCACGCGCGCCGTTGATAAAGGCCGCTTGATCAAAACCCGGTGGCGTGTTGTGTGGCACATCAGTCTGTGCACCAAAACCGCCTGCAGAAGACGCAGACGCTTGTTCAAAGTTGTGAACATTCGGCTGTTCGAACTTGGGTGCGCTGCCGCCAAAAGCAGGTTGCTGACGATGTTGATTCATGCTGCCCTGTTTTGCGCCCAACATGCCGCGCATAAATTTGAAGATCACAAAAGCGATCAAACCGAGAATGAGAATATCCATAAATTGGATGCCCTCGAACGCGCCACCGAAAAATGCCGCGAGCAGGCCACCAGCAAGCAGACCGCCAAGCAAGCCGCCCATTAAGCCTTTTTTACTTGAGCTCGGTGCTTTGGTCGCTTGGTCTTTACCCAGCGTATTGGTGTTTTGTTGCTGCTGCTTCGGCGCAGGGGCTGTTTTAAAGCTTTTACCGAAAGATTTACCACCACCGAACTTTTTCGCTTCGGCAACAGGCGTCATGGCGACAGAGACCATGAGTAGAGCAACTAGGGAAAACAAACGTTTCATATTTTTCCTTAGAGTTTCCATTTGAGGATGAAGTTTTCGTTATCATCGCATAATACCCAGACATCCTTGATAAAGAAACCAGAAGCCGGGTTTATGATGTATCAGAATATTGCAGCTATCCGCAAGGAAACGACCCAATTTAGTGATTGTTTTGTTGCGGATCGAACAGGTGCTTATTAGAATATTGAACATTGTTCATTTTCATCCCCTTTTTATGGCCAGACGCAACGACCACACTCGCGAAGAGCTGATCGCACTCACCTTAGACACGGTAAAAGAGTTCCTCACGACTCACTCTCATCATGAGTTGAGCCTGCGTAAGCTGGCGAATAAAATCGGCTATGTTCCGAGCACCTTGGTGAATGTGTTTGGCAACTACAACCTGCTGCTCTTACACGCGGTCGCTCAAACACTGGACGAACTCGCGCTTGAGTCAAAAAAGGTCGTTGAACGTTGTAACCACAGCACCAAAGCCTTATATGAGCTTGCCTATTGCTACCACGACTTTGCGGCACGCCACCCTTACCGTTGGCAGCTCATTTTTGAGCACAATATGAACGGGGAAGCGCTGCCCGAATGGCAAGCACAGCGCATTGACGGTATGACCAGCATGCTGGAACATCTGCTGAAAGCCGTTGCCCCTCATCGCTCAGATCAAGAAGTGGTGAAAGCCAGTCGCGTGTTGTGGGCGGGCGTTCACGGCATTACCTTACTCAGTGTCGATGATAAGTTTTTTGCTGCTGAGCCGATTGAGGGCAAAGTGCTTATCGAAAATTTACTTTCGAGCTATCTTAAAAGCTGGTAATCAATAAAAGGCCCCTTCATGTCAGAGCCCCAGACCTCGCTTCTTCGACAACAGCGCTTTCTACCCTATTTTATTACCCAGTTTTTTGGCGCGTTTAACGACAACATTTTCAAAAATGTTTTGCTGCTGTTTGTCGCGTTCGCGGGCGCAAACGCGCTACCCATCTCTAGCAACTTATTCATCAACCTCGCTGCGGGCCTGTTCATATTGCCTTTCTTTTTATTCTCGGCGTCGGCGGGAGTATTGGCAGACAAATACGAAAAAGCGGGCTTCATTCGTAAGGTCAAATTGGCGGAAATTGCCATTATGTGCCTTGGCGCTGTCGGTTTTATTACCGAAAGCTATGTTATTTTGCTCTTGTTGCTGTTTTTAATGGGTACCCAATCGGCGTTTTTCGGGCCGATTAAATACGCGCTATTACCTTCTCAGCTTAAGCAACATGAACTGGTGAACGGCAACGCCTTAGTCGAAACCGGCACCTTTCTTGCGATTTTGCTTGGCACACTGGGCGCTGGCGTCATTGCCTCCGCAGAGAACGCCAAATACGTTGCGGCGGTTGCCGTCGTGGTGTTTGCGATTGCGGGTTATCTCGCCAGCCGATCAATTCCGGTTGCCCCAGCCAGTGACCCAAACCTGACCTTTCGTTGGCAGCCTATCCAGCAGACACGCCGTACGCTGGCGATCGCCAAGCGCGACAGAACCGTCTTTCAAACTTTAATGGCAATCAGTTGGTTCTGGTTTTTAGGCGCTGCCTACCTGACTCAGTTCCCCAATTTCACCAAACTGCACTTAAGTGGCAATGAAGCCGCGGTCTCCTTCCTGCTCGCGCTGTTTTCAATCGGCATTGCGGTTGGCTCCATGGCTTGTGACAAGCTATCGAAAAATCGCATCGATATTGGCATCGTGCCACTTGGCAGTGCCGGGATTACCCTGTTTGGTCTACTAATGGCGCTCGCTGTCCCTAAGCAATTGCCCGAATTTTCTACGTTCCACGCGTTTATTAGCCACTCAGCACTGTGGCCAGTGTTCGTTTATCTGCTACTTCTAGGTGCCTCTGGCGGTCTGTTTATCGTGCCTTTGTATGCATTAATGCAGCAGCGCTCAAAAGAGAATGAGCGCGCGCAGGTCGTTGCGGCGCTCAATATTTATAACTCACTCTTTATGGTAGGCAGCGCTGTGATGGGCATTGTGTGCCTGAGCTTACTCAACCTCACCATAGTGCAGCTGTTTATTCTGCTGTCGGTGTTGAATGCCTTAGTCGCGCTCTATCTCTTCCTGCAAGTGCCGATTTTTGCGGTGCGTTTTTTGGTTTGGGTGCTGACGCACAGCGCCTATCGCGTCAAACACAAAAACTTACACCATCTGCCCGAACAGGGCGGCGCACTGATTGTCTGTAACCATGTCAGTTATATGGATGCGCTGCTACTGAGCGCGGTGTGTCCGCGTTTGATTCGTTTTGTGATGCATGAAGAGTACGCCCATCTTCCTCCGCTAAAACGCTTTTTAAAGCGGGCCGGCGTGATTCCGATTTGCGCGCAAAACCGAGGTTCTATCCGCCGCGCGTTCAGCGAAGTGGAACAATCGCTGGCAGAGGGACACATCGTCTGTATTTTCCCTGAGGGCACACTGACGCCTGATGGCGAAATCGGCCCGTTTATGCGCGGTATGGACATCATTCTTAAACGCAGCCCTGTCCCTGTGATTCCCGTCGCTCTGAAAGGCATGTGGGGCAGCTACTTTAGTCGCGTGAAAGGCAGTGCCTGCAAAGGCTTGCCGAGTCGATTCTGGTCAAGAATTGAAATCGAAGCCGGAGAGCCGGTGGCACCGCAAGAGGCCTCCGCCGAAGGGATGAAGCAACGCGTGCTCGAACTGCGCGGCGATTGGCGATAATCAACCTACACACGACTTGATACAGGCGCTCACTGTGAAGACAAGCGTTAATAAAAACTTAACGATTGTTCAAATCATACTAATCTACTTAACAACAAAACTGCTTTAGACTGACGTTATTCACTGAACACGTTTCTGTAGGCACTTAGAGCAACGATGATCCGATCCTCTTCAACTTGGCTTTTTTGGGCAGCACTGGCCCTGTGTTTAACGCCCTGGATTTCGTCACCCACCGCACTGGTGATTGGCTTTTTGATCGCGTCGATGGGCTGGGTACCGACGTCGATCCCGCTTGCAAAAATCACCAAAAAGCTACTCGCCTACTCCATTGTTGGCTTGGGTTTTGGTATTCAATTTCAGCAAGCCATCAGCATCACCGCGGATGGCATCGGCCTGATTATCACCACCATCGTTGGCACCTTGCTCATCGGTAGCTGGCTCGCGAAGAAGCTTAAGTTGGACACGGTCACCGGCTATTTAATCTCATCGGGCACCGCGATTTGTGGCGGCAGCGCCATCGCCGCCGTATCACCGGCGATCAATGCGAAAGACGAACAAATTGGCTTGGCACTGGCAACCGTATTTGTGCTTAACTCGGTCGCTTTATTTGTGTTCCCGTTGATTGGACACGCCCTCAATCTCGACCAACACACCTTCGGAACTTGGGCCGCCATCGCCATCCATGACACCTCTTCGGTGGTCGGCGCCGCTTCGTCATACGGTGAGGAAGCGCTTACCACCGCAACCACGCTAAAGTTAGCGCGTGCTTTATGGATAGTGCCTGTGGCTCTGGTGAGTGCGTGGATTTTTCACAGCGATGCAAAAAAGGTCACCATTCCCTATTTCATCCTGTTCTACTGCGCCGCGATCGGAGTGAGTGATGCGCTACCGCAATTTCAGGTGCTCTATGAAGGCCTTTTCGCGCTGGCAAAACGCGCATTAGTGGTCTGTTTGTTTTTGATTGGATGTGGTATTTCGCTAGAAAAATTGAAAGCTGCCGGACCCAAGCCCTTGTTGTTTGGCATCACCTTATGGGTGTTGATTTCAAGCGGTTCACTGACTTGGCTAATGCTCAGTTAACGCGCAAACCGACATTAGAGATCTTCTGGTTCGATCATCACTTTGTTGTCTTGCTGTCTATGACGTGGGCTCAATCGCTGACGCTGACGAAAAACAAACACAATGACCAAAAGGAAAGCCGTGAGCTCGCACAACGAGCGCATCACACCCTCGCTTTGCGTCGCGACAATAATCTGAATCACCACCGCGACGATCAAGATCGCATTCATTGCTTATTCCCTTCACCATTTAAACTAGCGATTATTATGAAAGAGAGAAATAACAAAACGAAATTCAGATTTGGTCTGTGATATTGCCAAAAGACCTAATGGGTGAGGAGAGGCGAGTGGCTAGTTTCTAGTTCCTAGAAGGAAGGCGCCCTACTCTAGGAACTAGGAACTAGGAACTTGAAACTACAAACTTCTTAACCTCATAACGTGAGACTTTGATGCCTGTTTGGGTCAATTCAGGGGGCATCAAATAGTAACCGATGGGCCATTTGAACTTGGCTAATAGTGGTGTTAGGTGGGAATCTAGCTCGGTTTTATCGGGCAGTGCGTTGGCATCGATAACTGCGATAGGCCGCTGGCCATATTCTGCGTCGTCAATGGGTACCACAATCGCTTGGCGAATCGCACTGTGGGTACAGAGCGCCGCTTCTATCTCTTCGCAGTGTACATTCTCGCCGCCAGAGATAAATAAGTTGTCGGCGCGGCCAAGTATACACAGCTCATTTCCCTGCCAATGGCCTAAATCTTTGCTATCAAACCCATCACCCTGGCCCGGCACGCTAACCGTCGGGAGCGGGGTCAATTGACCTTGAAAGTAGTACCCTGACGCGAGTGTCTCACCGCCAATCAAAATACGCCCGTCGTGCACCATCACGCGTCGATGGGGTAACACCACACCGGCGCTCTCTTTGCCATCCACGCGTTTTGCTGTCACGGTCGAGGCCGCTTCCGTCAACCCATACCCCAGCCAGGTATCGATACCGCGATCCGCCGCTTGTTGACTGAGCTCTAGCGGAATATGGCTGCCACCGAGCAACACACGACTCAGCTGTAAAGGCTGTGAGCTATCGAGTAAACGTTTAAGCTGCGTCGCCACCAGCGAGGCGTGAGTCACCTGTTGAATGTCTTGCGCCAACTCACCCGTACCAATTTTGAGCTGCGCGCCACTGACCAACCAGCGATAGACAATCGCCATCCCAGAGACATGATAAAGCGGCAAGCTCAGTAGCCAGCAATCTTCAGGCTGAAAAGAAAAGTGCGCCAATAAACCCGTCGCTGAGGTCAAATGCTGCGCGTGCGTATGGGCGACGGCCTTAGCGGGCCCAGTCGAGCCTGAGGTAAAAATCAGCGTCGCGAGATTATCAGGGTGGTAACTGTGAGAAAAATTCTCTTGGCGTTGTCGCTCGTTGGCAGAAAAGTCTAAGCTGAGGGTACTGCGAATATCTTGGCGAGAAGACCACAGCTTCACAGCATTCGATGCGGGATACAAAGTCGACAGCTTTTGCGCCCTCTCCTGCTCACTACCGGGCATGCTGATGGCGCAAATGGCCCCTAGCTCCATACACGCCAACAACACAAACAGGAGTTCCGAATTGTTTTTACCGATGCAGGTGAGCACATCACCCTGTCCCACACCTTGCTGAGCGAGAGTCGATGCTGTTTCACTGACCACATCAGACAGTTCTGCCCAAGTATAGTCTCGCTTAGGCGTGCGCAAGGCCAGTTGCAATGGGCATTGCTGCGCCCATTGTCTAACTGGTGACAACATGAAGCCTTCCATCATAGTGCTCGCATCTCACAGCGGCGATTAACATTGCCAGATGAGACTTTGCGAAGAGAGTGGCGTAACCGGCAGCTCACAGCCCGGCCAAGGGACCTCAAGTTGCGCGGCAAACAATCCGACGGTATCTAAACCTGGAATCGTCTCCGGCAGCAACCAATGGGCAAGGCGCGCCAGTTGCGTCAATCCAAGGCTCGACTCAATACTTGAACTGATCACAGGTTTTATCCCCAGCGACATCGCTTGCTCAATCAGCGATTTACAGCGTTCAATCGAACCAATTAAAGTTGGTTTGATGATGATCGCTTTGGCGCCATTGAGATCATGCAGTGAGAAATCCTCGCTGCGCATGGCGTGTTGCAGTGTTTCATCCCACGCAATCGCAATGCCAGTGTTGATGGCAAAGGAGAAGCTGTCCCCCGGCGCTTGACACGGCTCTTCAATAAAAGCGATACATTGACGTAGCGACGGCGCGATTTTCTTAGCAAATTGCGCCGCCTTGTCCGCGCTCCATGCTCGGTTCGCATCAAGACGCAGCGTCAAATCGGGAATCGACTCAAGAAATAGGCTCACCAGTAGGCCGTCTCGGATTGGCTCGTACAAGCCAACTTTGATTTTGGCAACTTTCTCCCCGCTCATCCCCGCCAGTTTGGGCAACAACTCATCCGGGTCGCCCGAGCAAAGCGGCGCGGCCTGAAAACAGCCCTCAGCCGGCAAGGCGTTGTCGAGCTCCATCTGCGCCATCGATAGACCAAAGGCCACCGACGGGTGCAGCGCATCCAGCGCCAATTCTTGGCCTAGCTGCCAGTAAGAAAGTTGCTCGACCAATTGCGCGTAAGCCTCATCGAGGCTCTCCACGCTAAAGCCAGGCAACGGCGCGACTTCACCGCGACCAATTTGACCGTCGCAGCAAAGCTCAATCACAAAGCCTTCCCGCACAGTCAAACGTTGCTCGCGCAGGATCACACCACTGTCCATTGGCAGTTTGTAGCGGTACAGTTTGGCTGTTCTCATCACCAACTCCTTTACGGATTGCGTGGGAATTTATTGAAGTCAGGGCGACGCTTCTCATTAAAAGCGTTGCGACCCTCTTGGCCTTCTTCGGTCATGTAGAACATCATAGTTGCGTTGCCTGCCAACTCTTGAAGCCCCGCCTGACCATCACAATCCGCATTTAACGCCGCTTTTAGACAGCGCAGCGCCATTGGGCTGTGTTGCAAGGTTTCACGGCACCAGCGCACCGTCTCTTTTTCTAACTCTTCCAGTGGCACAACGACATTCACCAGCCCCATGTCGAGCGCTTCTTGGGCATCGTAAAAGCGGCACAAGAACCAGATTTCACGCGCTTTCTTTTGCCCAACAATTCTAGCCATGTAAGAGGCGCCCCAACCGCCATCGAAAGAACCCACTTTAGGTCCTGTTTGACCAAATTGGGCGTTGTCTGCGGCAATCGTGAGGTCACACATCATGTGCAATACGTGGCCTCCACCCACCGCCCAACCGGCCACCGAGGCAATCACAGGTTTTGGACAGGTGCGGATCTGGCGCTGAAAGTCCAACACGTTGAGATGATGAGTGCCAGAATCATCTTGGTAGCCGCCGTAGTCGCCACGAATTTTTTGATCGCCACCTGAACAGAACGCTTTTTCGCCTAGCCCAGTCAGAATGATCACCCCAACACTCTCATCGTAGCGCGCATCCGCGAGCGCATGGATCATCTCTTTGACCGTCAAAGGGCGAAACGCATTGCGCACCTGAGGTCGCGCGATGGTGATTTTGGCAATGCCATCGTCCGATTTGTGGTAGTGGATGTCTTCATATTCGGCGCTGCAATCACGCCAATGAACGGGAGCGTAGAGTTCTTCTTCTGAGATACCGACTGTTTTAGCCATGATGATTCCTGTTTTGTCTTGTAGCCCAATCGAGCGGGGCATAATGTCTAAGAGCGAGCGGCAAGCGCAATACACTGCGCGCGCACCTGCTCTGCAAAGCGTTGGGGCTGTTCAACATGAACATTGTGCCCCGCATTCTCAACGCAGCAGAGGTGGAGCCTGCTGCGCTGTGCAAGTTGTTTAAATTTCTCATCCTGCTCACCGCAGACATAGGTGATTGGTAGGGTGAGTTGGCGCAGTGCGTCTAAGCAGTCCGGCTGCTTCGCCAGAGACGTTGCTAATAGCATCTTGGCCACCGCGGGGCCTAGATTATCACTGCGCTTGGAGATAAGAGTTTGTCTTTGCGCATCCTTTAGTGAACTAAATACGCGCTGGCGATACCAATCGCTCAATACCTGCTCAATGTGCTCCTCGCTAAAGCGGCGGGCCCATTGCGCATCACTGCGCCATCGCTCGTGGCGCTGTGCTTCATCTTGCAAGCCAAAATTACCGCCCTCTAGCAGCAAGGCTTGGATGTTCAGCGGTGCAAAATCGCGCTTCACCGTGCCCATCATGGCAAGGCGAGCGCCAAGCGAGTAACCCACTACCACTATAGGTCGCTCCAAAGAGATTTGCTCACTCTGTAATCTCGCCAACACACTCTTGGTGATCTGTGCGCAGCAAGTCGAAAATGACTCGGGGTGAATACCGACACTCTCACCGTGCCCCGGAAGATCGAGGCAAAGTCGATCAAACTCGCTCAAATAGCTGAGCGTCTCACGCCAGTCGTCACTTGAACCAAGAAAGCCGTGAAGAAACATCAATAGCGGCGCGTCACCGGCTTGCTGAATACTGTCTTTTTTCTGAACATCATCGGCAGGGAAGAACTGACTAGAGAGCATGGATCTGACTAACACATTGACGAATATGACTCGACGCCTCACCCGCGGGCGTGACAACTTCAAGAATGAGTGCGCCACTTCCCTGCTTGAGGTGCGTGGCTAAACAGTGCTGATAGTCCGCCAACGTCTTTGGCTGACGATACGCAAGGCCAAACTGCGCCGCGGCGTGTTCAAAATGAAAACCGTGCGGCATTTGATACAGAGCTTGCTTCTCTCTATCTGGGACCGGCAACAAATCAAAAATCGCGCCGCCATCGTTGTTGGTAATCACAATCACCACCGGCGTTGCCTCATGATGGAACAGGGCAAGTGAATTCAAGTCATAAAGTGCGGAGGTATCGCCAAGCAGCACCACAGTCGGCGTTTGACGCTCACGAACAACACCTGCTGCAGTGGCAATCAAGCCATCAATGCCCGATGCACCGCGGTTACTCAGTACCTCTCGCGGCGTCAACGCAGTAAACATATCCGCCAAGCGAACAATCAAACTGTTGCCAATAAAGAGCGATGCCTCATCGGGCAACGATTCTAACGACATGGCCACGGATACTTCGCTGAGCGCGCCATTCACATTGAACTGCTGCACTAGGCGACGTGTTTGCTCACTTGCTTCTATTAAGCGCTCCGCCCATCCGATTTGACGGCCTACCGCTGAGGGCATCATCGCTTGGACATTCTCAATCCAACGGCCAATATCCACCTCGTGATGATGCTGTGGCAGATGGTTCGGGTTATTGCGCGCAGGGTCAGGTGACACATAGTGATACTCAGCGCCCGAGTAAGTAACGCGCTCGGCTATCCACTGCACCAAACGTTTAGAGACCAGACGCGAGCCAAACTGTAGGACGCACTCGCAAGATGCAAGCTGAGAGCGAAAACGCGAATTTTGCAGCCATAAATCGTAGTGTGCCCAAGGCGAACTAACGCCTGACTGCGGATCGCAAAACACCGGCCAACCTAATGTGTCGGCTAAGTGTTTGGCTTGTTTAGCTTCCTCTACTCCCACACTCCCCACCACCACCACGCCTTTCTTGCCCGCCAGATTAGGAACATGGCAAGGCTCACTGTGCTGAGCAGCACTTTTTTGCGAATAAGGTGTGGATGATAGCGTCCACTGAGCCAGTTCAGGGCATAAGGTATCGAGACTTTGCGCCAAGACTGGCTCATCCTCAACGCTGAGATAGAGAGGCTCAGGAAATGGGCAGTTAATGTGCACCGCCCCGCCCTCGCGCTGCTGGCTTGCCATCAGGTTATCAACCGATGTCAGCAGCCAAGGATACGCCTCTCGACCCGCAGGGATAGGCAGATTTAAGCTGTTAGTGACATGGGTTGAGAACACCCCTATTTGATTGATCGCTTGGTTCGCGCCGCAATCCACCAACGACGGGGGGCGATCGGCACTGAGTACCACTAAAGGCTCGCCAGTTAACTTGGCCTCAGCAACCGCAGGCAAAAGATTGGCCACCGCCGTCCCAGAGGTGACAACAATAGCGACTGGTTGTTGACTGGCTTTGGCCAGCCCTAAAGCGAGAAAGCCTAAACCTCGCTCATCAAAATGGGTGTGCAGGGTAAAATGCGCATTGGCATGGGCTTCTAGGGTCAATGGTGTAGAACGCGAGCCTGGCGCGACACAGACGTGACGCACGCCAAATCGAGATAATTCTTCCAGTAAAACACGCGACCAAAGACGATTTGTCACCGCTTGAGTATGGGTTTGTGGGGGCATTTACGAAGCCACTCCTAATGATGAGCGTTGACAAAAAGGCGGTGATTGATGGCCAAACAGTGACAGTAGCGTCGACATTTTTTTGTCCAGCTCCTGCCACTCATGCTCAGCCACAGAGCCGGGCACAATCCCTGCCCCGGCAAAGAGCTGCACTGTCTCCCCCAAGACCAAAGCGCTACGGATCGCCACGCAAAACTCGGCACGTTGATGGCTAATAAAGCCCATAGAACCTGCGTACCAACCGCGCGCAAACGGCTCGTGTTGGCGAATAAAATCGATCGACGCCTGACGCGGCAAACCCGCGACCGCAGCCGTCGGCTGCAAAGCGCTAAGCAACTGCACACCGTTAATACCAGAGTGTAGCGTGGCGTGAATGGTGCGCTTAAGGTGCTGCACTTTTCTCAGCCGAACCAAACGCGCCTCTTGCTCCACCTCAACATGGGAAGAAAACGGCGCAAGGCTTTGCACTATGTCATCCACCACGTACTGGTTTTCGTTGAGATTCTTGCTGTCATTGGCCAGCCAATTGGCGAGCGCCATATCTTGCGTCGCACTTTGCCCACGACCAATCGTGCCAGCTAAGGCTTCGGTGTGCAGCTCATTCTCTTGGCGGGCATAGAGCCGCTCTGGCGTTGACCCTACGAAGCTGTGTTTGCTGTCTAGCGCCAACATAAAATGGAAGCTATGGTGATTTTGCTCATGGCTGGATTTAAGCAGTTGCGCAGCGCTGATCGCTCGGTCTAGCGCCACATCGGTGCGCCTTGCGAGCACCACTTTTTTAAACTGATCGTTATCGATACCGTGCAACACTTTGTCGACCAAATCATGCCACTGCGGCTGCTCTGGGCTATGGGCCATGCTCTGCACGTTAGCACTTAAAGGCTTGAGCTTGGCCACCTCGCAAAGCAATTTGGTTAGCGCCATCAAGGTGCGCGATTTATCTGGGTTAAGGTTGACCGCCAAAGACCATTGACCATCAAGACGAATCAACTCCACTTGAGGTAAGAAGAAAAACGACGGCATGCAACGGCGATTTTTTTCATCATCACCATCAAACGCTCTCCCTCCCCACACGCGCTGATCTGCCGATAAAATTGCGTAAGCGGGAGCCGGGTCAACGAAAGTATGCCACTGACCGAGCGCCACCACCTCTTCACGAGTATCGCGAGACTGCCAGTAAAATTTAGGGAAAAGTGGCTGAGCATCCAGCCAATCGATCATTGAACATTCTGGTTTGTCTTCAAGAGCTTGAACCAGACGGGCGGTGCCATCTTCTGCTTGCTTGACGCGTTCTATCAGTTCAGTGACTGCTTGATGGAAATGGGACAAATCAGCCTCGTATGCAAAGAGATCATTATTCAATTTTATACCGCTACTCTATTTATTGACCCTACTCAAATCAAGGATGCAAGCAATGTTTTGCGAAATCCTGTGATAATACGCGTGCTACAAGCTCACTAAATAGCCGCAATCATTCAGATTTTTATTCTAAATAACTTTGAATTGAGTTACTTTAATAAAGAAATTCAATTATTTTTAGGTTGTTGCCAATGCAAAATATCGGGATGTCGTCAAAACTCGACAATGTCTGCTATGACATTAGGGGTCCTGTACTGAAACATGCTAAACGCATGGAGGAAGAAGGACACAAAATACTAAAGCTCAATATCGGCAACCCCGCCCCATTTGGCTTCGACGCCCCTGACGAAATTTTGGTCGATGTGATTCGTAACCTGCCAACATCACAAGGTTATTGCGATTCCAAAGGCATTTACTCGGCCCGTAAAGCGGTCGTGCAACATTACCAACGTAAAGGTATTCGCTCGCTTGATGTGGAAGACGTCTACATCGGTAACGGCGTGTCGGAGTTGATCGTGATGGCGATGCAAGCGCTACTCAACAACGGCGAAGAGATGCTAGTGCCAGCACCGGACTACCCACTATGGACAGCGTCAGTCGCACTGTCAGGTGGTAAAGCGGTGCACTATCTGTGTGACGAGCAAGCCGATTGGTACCCCGATCTGGATGACATCAAGAAGAAGATCACGCCCAAAACCCGCGGGATTGTCTTGATCAACCCAAACAACCCAACCGGTGCGGTCTACAGCCGTGATTTCCTATTAGAAGTGATTGAAATTGCGCGCCAACACAAGTTGATCATCTTCGCCGATGAGATTTACGACAAAGTGCTCTACGATGGCGCAACGCACACCTCGGTTGCGACCTTGACCGACGATGTGCTGGTGATGACCTTCAATGGCCTCTCCAAAGCCTACCGTGTGTGTGGTTTCCGTGGCGGCTGGATGTTTATGACCGGGCCAAAACACCTGGCTCAAGGCTACATCAACGGCCTGGACATGCTGGCGTCGATGCGTTTGTGTGCCAACGTGCCTATGCAGCATGCAATTCAAACCGCGCTCGGTGGCTATCAAAGTATCAATGAGTTGATCTTACCCGGTGGTCGATTGCTGGAGCAGCGCGACCGCGCTTGGGAGCTGATCAACCAAATCCCTGGCGTCTCTTGTGTCAAACCTAAGGGGGCAATGTATCTGTTCCCTAAAATTGATACCAAGATGTACAAGATCAAAGATGACCAAAAAATGGTGTTGGATTTTCTGATCCAAGAGAAGGTGCTACTGGTACAAGGCACTGGCTTCAACTGGCCCAAACCGGATCACTTCCGCATCGTGACATTGCCCCATGTTGAAGACTTGGAACTGGCCATTGGCCGCTTTGAGAAATTCCTCTCCGGGTACAGCCAGTAACGCGTCTCGGCGACGTGGTGTAATCAGCGATTCGGCAATAGTAATCGCCGCCAAATTTTCTTATGCTAAGGACACGACCTCGTGTCCTTTTTTCATTTCTAGGAGGTAGAGAAATGTCATCCAATCAGCCCCAAGAAAGCCACTTTTTCGCCCATTTGGCCCGTATGAAACTCATTCAGCGCTGGCCGCTCATGCGCTCTGTTTCCACTGAAAACATCTCCGAGCACAGCTTGCAAGTCGCGTTTGTCGCCCACGCACTGGCGCTTATCAAAAACAAGAAGTTTGGCGGCCAAGTCAACGCAGAGCGTGTCGCACTGCTCGGCATGTATCACGACACCAGTGAAGTATTGACGGGCGATTTACCGACTCCAGTGAAATACTACAACCCTGAGATCGCCAAAGAGTACAAAAAAATCGAAGCGGCGGCCGAGAGGAAGTTGCTCTCCATGCTGCCGGAAGAGTTCCAAGAAGACTTCGCGCCTTACTTAGTTTCTCATCAAGCGCACAGTGACGATGCTGCCATCGTTAAGCAAGCCGACACCATCTGTGCCTATCTCAAATGTTTGGAAGAACTCAGTGCGGGCAACCATGAATACGCCTTGGCCAAAAAGCGCCTCGATGTGACGCTAAAAGAGCGCCATACCCCCGAAATGGAGTACTTCCTCAACACCTTCGCCCCGAGTTTTGAGCTCTCTCTCGATGAGATAAGTTAACTGGCAAGCTAGTACTTTCTGTCTACACTTAATCAAAAAGCCCTAAGACGAGGTGTGTAGTGCAGGACGGTATCTCTAATGATAAAAAACTGCTGATGTTCATTCAGTATGTGCCGCTTACCTTAATGGTCACATTTGCGATTGTCATTGTGGCCTTAATCGTCAACGAAAATCGCTTTGCGCTGGAAAAAGACGTCAACTCCCTGCGCGACAACTTCTACACCACACAGCGCAAAAGTATCCAAAATCGCGTGACCAATATTGTCGATCAGATTGAGTTTGAGAAAAAACGCACCGAAGATCTGCTTCGCCGAGACATTAAACAGCGCGTTGAAGAAGCCCTCGCCATTGCACAAAACTTATATCGCCAGTATGAAGGCCAACCCGAAGAGACCATCAAAAAGGCGATCACCGAAGCGCTCAGACCCATTCGATTCAATCAAGGGCGCGGGTATTTCTTTGTCTATCAGCTCGATGGTACCAATGTCATGCATCCGATTCTTCCCCAGTTAGAAGGAACGGACATGTGGGATCTTCAAGATGTCAATGGTTCGTACCTCACTCGAGACCTCTCCCGAATGGTCAGCAATCAACAGCGTGTCTACCACCGCTGGCACTGGAACAAGCCCAACGCTTTGGATCAAAAGTTCGACAAAATTGGCTATGTGGCGCTGTTTGAGCCCTACGATTGGTTTATTGGTACCGGTGAGTACGTGGTGGATGTCGAGCAAGATATCAAACAACGTTTGATTGAACGCATCTCAGATTATCGCTACGGCAACAACGACTACATTTTCATCATGGACAGCAAAGGGGCGATGCTCTCTCACCCCAACAAAGCGCTGCTCGGTGTTGAACGCTTAGACGCTACCGATAAAACCGGCTTTCAGTACATTCAAGCCATTGTCGATACCGCCCACCAAGGCAGTGGCTTTGTCCGTTACCACTCAAGCCAAACGCCGCTCGGTAGCGAAGATTCCTACAAGCTCAGCTATGTCACCTACCTGCCCGACTGGGATTGGATTGTCGGGACAGGTGTTTACCTCAAGCCCGTCGAAGATTTTCTCATGGATCGGGAGCAACAGATCACGCAGAGCAATCAGCGAGAGCTCAATCAGGTCTTGCTGGCGAGCATTCTGGTCTGTGGCATTTTAGGCTTGCTCTCTTGGGTGGTCGGTAAACGTGTTGGGCTACGTTATCGCATCATGCAAAAGCAGATTTCTCGTGACTTTACCCAGTTGCAAGAGGCCAAAAGTGAGCTGCAACATCAAGCCCTGCACGACAGTTTAACCGAGTTGCCCAACCGCACCTTCTTGATTGAGTTTATTCAACAGGCGATTCGCAATGCCAATCAAGAAACACCGCTCACGGCGATCATGTTTGTCGACATTGATGACTTTAAAAAGGTCAACGACGCCTTTGGCCACTCTGTGGGTGATAAGCTGCTAACCTATGTCGGCCATCAGTTTACCGAGATGCTCAATGATCACTCACTGGTAGCGCGCTTTGGCGGCGATGAATTTGTGTTCTGCGTCCCACAACTGGGCTCAGTGCTCGATGCCGAAGAGATCGCCCATCAAATCCGCGATATTTTTAAACAAGAAATGGTGGTGGATGGCAAAGTGATCTCCACCAGTTGTAGTATCGGTGTCGCTATCTATCCGCAAGATGGTTTGAATCCCGAAGAGCTTATCACTCGCGCCGACACGGCGCTCTATACCTCAAAAGCCCGCCGCAAAGGGCGCGTGTTGTTCTTTGATGAGTCAATTAACAAGCGTGTTCAATACGAGCTGACTTTAGAAAAAGAGCTGAGAAACGCCATCAGGAATAATGAGCTCTATATGGTGTTCCAACCGCAGGTCAACCTGCAATCTGGCCAGTTTGAATCGGTAGAGGCGCTGCTGCGTTGGCACAACCCTGAACTTGGGCATGTGTCACCGATTGAGCTGATACGTAAAGCAGAAGAGATCGGTCTTATCCATCAAATCGGCGAGTTTGTCATTCGCCATGCGTGCCAGCACATCATTGCGCACTTCCCCAATGGGCAGGATGCGCTGGGTCTTTCCATTAACATTTCGCCGAGCCAATTGATGGCGAAAAACTTCCTCGATCAGCTCACTCGTATTATTGATGAACTGCAGATCGACCGCAGCCGCATCACGGTTGAAATTACCGAGAACGTCCTGATTGATGACTTAGAAATGGTCACCCCAATCCTTAACCAAGTCAGAGAGAGCGGGTTTGCAGTCTCGTTGGATGACTTTGGGACTGGGTTCTCGTCTCTAAGCTACCTCTGCAATCTACCGATTAACGAGATCAAGATTGACCGCAGCTTCGTCGATAAAATGCTGGTAAACAAACAGAGTGATGCGCTGGTCAAAGCGATCATCGCCATCGGCAAAGCGCATAAGATGAAAGTGGTCGCCGAAGGGATAGAAACGCAAGAGCAAAGCCAGCAGTTGATCGAGTACGACTGCAATTTAGGTCAGGGATATTTCTTTGCCAAACCTCTGTCTATTGAGGATTTGATAAAGCAGATTGGCAATCCATCGTAAGCTAGGCATACTCGAGGTTTAAACACGTAACGTTCGAAAGGTGATGTGCTGATGGATTTCAACTTGGACCCGGCGTGGCTGATGCGCCACGACGATGAACATAAAATTCGCCGTGACGATCATCGCAGCCCATACCAGCGCGATCGAGCAAGAATCCTCCACTCTGCGGCGTTTCGTCGTTTGCAGGCCAAAACCCAAGTGCATGGCACCAGCTTTGATGATTTTCACCGCACCCGTCTCACCCATTCGCTTGAAGCCGCTCAGCTCGGCACGGGTATTGTCGCGCAAATCAAAAAGAAGCAGCCTGAGTTTCGTGACCTACTGCCTAGCGATAGCTTAATTGATTCGTTATGTTTGGCGCACGATATTGGCCACCCGCCTTATGGGCACGGCGGCGAAGTCGCCCTGAACTACATGATGCGCGACCACGGCGGCTTTGAAGGCAACGCGCAAACTTTTCGTATTGTTACCCAGCTTGAACCCTACACCGAGCATTTTGGTATGAACCTCGCGCGGCGCACTCTGCTTGGGTTGATGAAATACCCAGCGCCGCTCAGCCAAACTTGCTCCGCCGACACGCCACCGCCGGTCTCTCATCAACGGCGATTAAAAGCCAAAGAGTGGTCGCCTGCGAAAGGGTATTACGATTGTGACCAAGTCACCTTTGATTGGATGCTACAACCGCTCTCTCAAGCGGACAAAACGCGCTTTAGCGAACTGCGTGAAGCGCCAAGCGGCCAAGGACACCACAAAACGCGCTTTAAGTCGCTCGATTGCTCCATTATGGAACTGGCAGATGATATTGCCTACGGCGTACACGATCTGGAAGATGCCATAGTGCTTGGTCTGGTCACCCGTCATCAATGGATAGAGGGCGCGGCGAGCCAGTTGTCGGAGTGCGGTGAGAGTTGGTTTGAGCAGCACATCGACTCCATCACTGAAATGCTGTTTGCCGGCACGCACTTTCAGCGCAAAGATGCCATTGGCGGTATGGTCAACGCCCTGCTGACCAGCGTTTCTATCAAGCCGGTGGATGCGCCATTCGATTGTGACTTATTGGCTTTCAATGCCTTTTTGGAGCCACAAATGGCGCTAGCACTGGATATTCTCAAGCGCTTTGTCAGCGACTATGTGATTCAAGTGCCCCACGTTCAGGTGGTCGAATATAAAGGCCAGCAGATCATTATGGATATCTTTGAAGCGCTGAGCGCCGATCCAGAGCGATTGCTGCCTATCGAAGTGCGCCAACAGTGGACACAGAGCGCAGACGGCTATCGCGTGATAGCCGACTACATCTCCTCAATGACCGATGGCCACGCTCAGCGCCTGCACCAACAGCTGTTTTCGTCACATTAACGCGATTAGCTACGCTCGGACTGCCCTGCTTCCATATAGGCGTGGAGCTGGGCATTCAGGCGCGCTTTTTCTTGCTCTGAAATGAAACTGGCTTCAATCGCATTACGAGTGAACATGGCCAGTTCATCGCGGCTCAGTGCGTGGCTGCCGGCAACCGCAAGAAAGTTATCGCTCATGTAACCGCCAAAGTAACTGGGATCGTCAGAGTTGATCGTCACACAAAGCCCTTGGCGCAATAGGTCCACAATGTTGTGCTGCGCCATCTCATCAAAGACCTTTAACTTGATGTTTGATAGCGGGCAGACCGTCAACGGCACGCGCGATTGTGCAAGCGAGGCGACTAAGCTTGGATCATCACTGCAACGCACTCCATGATCGATTCGCGCCACATGCAGCTTATCTAAACTGTTGGTGATGTTAGCGACTGGCCCCTCTTCGCCTGCGTGTGCGACGGTCAAAAAGCCCGCCTCACGCGCCTTGGCAAACACGCGTTCAAACTTTTCTGGCGGATGGCCAAGTTCTGAGGAATCGAGTCCTACGCCAACGATCTTCTCTTTAAACGGCATCGCTTCTTCAAGCGTGTCCATCGCGCTCTCTTCATCCAAATGACGAAGAAAGCACATAATCACTTGGCTAGTAATGCCGAGCTTGTGCTGGCCGTCATCCAAAGCTCGCGTGATGCCGTTGATCACGGTAGAGAAGGCTATACCCCTCGCGGTGTGCGTTTGCGGGTCGAAAAAGATCTCAGTGTGCATCACATTATCTTGCTCACAGCGCAGCAAGTACGCCCACGTCAAATCGTAGAAATCTTGCTCTTGAATCAGCACATTGGCGCCTTGGTAGTAGATGTCTAAAAACGATTGAAGATTGGTAAACTGGTAGGCTTGCTTGACCGCTTCAGGCGTCGCAAAGGGCAGGTCTATCTGATTGCGCTTGGCCAGCTCAAACATCATCTCGGGCTCTAAGGTGCCTTCAATGTGCAGGTGGAGTTCAACTTTGGGTAGGTTTTGAATAAAAGCAGTATGATTCACGTTTGTCGCCTCTTAATGACACTTTCACAACAAACGCTTTTCCCTTGACGAATTTCAGACATACAAAGAGAAAAGCGACTTGCACTTATCTCTTCGTAATCTGGAATTTACGGCTCCAGGTAGAGACTCCCACACCGTATCAGTGGGATTATACGAAGCACCGCAGCGCCGATGATGGCCTTACGGTGAAAACGATTGCGTTAAGCATATACCGAGATAGAAGACTTTGCCAACCTTTGCTGCGTGGCAACACCTAGCCTTGGTAGTTTTTCTCGAACACGCCTGGCGGCATTTGCGCAATCTGGAAATCGATCATCTTCTCAAACGCATTAATAAGTGGGGTGAAATCCTGCCGAGGCTCAAGCAGACGCAAGATGTGATAGCCTGCCTCCACCGTCGATAAACTGTTGGCACTGGGCGATTTACGAATGCGGTAGTTGCCCACCAGATCCGTGGGGAGCGCAACTTTAGGCAAAGCGTGTAAATTGGTCGAGAGTTGCCACATTTTATAGGCTTTCTTCCATGTGCCATCCAATAGAATCACGCGCAGACGCACCTTAGGCTCAGCTTGCTGGAGGCGCGTTCTCACTTGCTCATAGCTCTGCGCACCTTCACCGGGAAACAGTACCCAATGCTCGACGTTGGGTTCACTAAGCAGGGCGTTGAGCGCCTCATGCTTACTGAAATCTTCCCCGACGTAACAGCGACTGTTAGAGAGCGAGAGCGTCAAGATCCGCGCGGTGCCCATTGGTCGGTGGGTTTCCGCTTTATGTTGGAGTATGATGAGTTCCACATGAGAGGATAGCGGCACTATCCATTGGCATAGACACGCTTTGAGTGATTTCCCACATTGAGTACAGTACCGAAACGTCATTTCTGCTTAATTATCCTATTGGGGCTCATTAGCCTTGTGTGTGCCGTGTTACAAACTGAACCCGCCGCGACTTGGAGCGCTTGGCAGCAGATCGATATCCAACAAGGTCAGTGGTGGCGGATCGTAACAGGAAACTTTACCCATACCAACCTTGCCCACCTTGCGATGAACCTCGCAGGTCTGTGGGTGATTTGCTATCTATTCCGCCCTCGCCCCTTTGATCTTATTTTAGCCCTGTTTCTCTGTAGCCTTGGCGTCGGTTTACTTAACTTAACAACGACGATGCAAGGCTATGTTGGCCTCTCTGGCGTTTTACATGGACTATTTGGCTACTTCGCCTTACGTGAATACTTACCAAGCAAGAGCCATTTACCAAGGCGAAAAAGTAACGGGCTACTTGTGCTTGGCTTGCTGGCAAAAATTGCTTGGGAGCAAAGCATGGGCGCGCCAGAATCCACCAGCGCTCTGATTGAAGCACCTGTCGCCATTGATGCACATCTCTTTGGCGCGGGGACCGGCTTGCTCTTCGCGCTTGTCATGCACTTGCTCACGCAACAAAACAAAGACGCGATCACGCTAAAATAAGTCACGCTCAAATCAGCCACAGCCGCATCCGCCGTCTTGCACTGCCCTCCTTGACGCCCGGTCTTTGTGCCCTTTGTCTCAATAATTTTATTGATGTTCAGAGACAAAGGGCGCAGAATGGCCCACTTTTTCGCCCCCCGCATACACGCTGGGGCGTGATTACATCACAACAGAGAACAACGTATGGGTTTTACCGATTTAGGTCTTTCTGCTCCGCTGCTTAAAGCCATTGATGAACAAGGCTACCGTGAGCCATCACCAATCCAGCAACAAGCCATTCCAGCGGTGCTTGCTGGTCAAGATGTCATGGCCGCAGCACAGACAGGCACAGGTAAAACCGCAGGCTTTACACTGCCAATTCTAGAGCGCCTCGATAACGGCACGCGCGTCAAAGGCAATCATATTCGTGCGCTCGTCCTTACACCGACTCGTGAATTGGCGGCGCAAGTGCAAGAAAACGTCTTCAAGTACAGCCGTTACCAACGCCTAACCTCGGGTGTGGTATTTGGCGGCGTCAAAATCAACCCGCAGATGATGAAGCTGCGCAAAGGGTTGGACATATTGGTCGCCACGCCGGGCCGCTTGCTCGATCTTTACCAACAGAACGCGGTGAAATTTGATCAACTGGAAGTGCTGGTTCTTGATGAAGCAGACCGCATGCTGGATATGGGCTTTATTCGCGATATCCGCAAGATTTTGGCGCTGCTACCAGAAAAACGCCAAAACCTGCTCTTCTCAGCGACGTTCTCAGCGGAGATTCGTGACTTAGCAAAAGGCTTGGTGAACAACCCTGTTGAAGTGTCTGTCGCGCCTGCTAACTCGACCGCAACCACCATCGAGCAGTGCATCTACCCGGCCGACAAGCGCAAGAAAGCGCCGATGTTGGTCAAACTGATTCAAGATGGCGACTGGAAACAAGTTCTGGTGTTCTGCCGCACCAAACACGGTGCTAACCGCTTAGCGTATTACCTCAATGAGCAAGGGATCACCGCAGCGCCAATTCACGGTAATAAAAGTCAAAGTGCGCGCACCAAAGCACTAGCGGATTTTAAATCTGGCGACGTTCGCGTCCTAGTGGCCACCGACATTGCGGCGCGCGGCATCGACATCCCACAGCTGCCTCAAGTGGTTAACTTTGAACTGCCGCATGTGGCCGAAGATTATGTTCACCGAATTGGCCGTACAGGTCGAGCTGGCGAAGTGGGCCGTGCGATCTCTTTGGTGGAAGCGGCAGAAGCGAGCGAGCTATTTGCCATCGAGCGATTGATTCAACAGCTGTTGCCACGCCTTGCCTTAGAAGGCTATGCGCCAGTCAACGTGCTGCCAGAATCCAAACTCGACACACGCCCGATTAAGCCAAAGAAACCGAAAAAGCCGAAGAAACCGAAAACGGAACACACCGACGGACAACGCTCAGCAGACAACGCCCGTGGCCACAAACCGGCCAGCAAAAACAAGCGTCACTTCGGCCCAAAATCGGCGAACGGTGAAAACCGTGGTGGTAAACCCGCAGGGAAAAGCGGCAACGGTGCAAGAAAGCCAAACCGTTCAGGTAACCATCCAAACAAGCCATCCAACACTCAAAAAGCGCAATAAACCGGCGTTAAACGGATGACGCCGATGTGAAACGGGTACTCAGCTCACATCGGTGTTCGGTAGATAGACAATCTCACGCGGCAAGCCAGATTCTAAATCGCTGGCAGGGTTTGGTACGCTCACCCACTCTTCTGGTCGCATCGCAATACACATCAGAACAAACGCATCGAGAATGTCATCTTTCTCCGCCACTTTACGCGGTACGCTCGCCAACGCTGAGTTGAGCACCGTCATCCAATCTGGGGCAATGTGATTTAGCAGCGCTAACCGCTCCTGATGCCCCTCAACACACTTTTTATTCCACGCCATCGGTTGACCAGATAGCCCCGCAAAGGCCAGCTCAGGATGCGCTTCACGTACAGACAGTGACGTACTGCGCCGAGATCGGACAAAGGCATCCAATTCACGCATTTTAGGGACAATGCCCCAGGTTTGTTTCGAGAATTTTTTACCCAACCGCGCCACATTTTGCTCGCAGGCGCGCTCGTAGCTCTCACTGTAGACCGCCTCACGACAAGGCACGGAAAACACCGACGCCCGGCGCCCTTTGAGCAACGCCCTCGCGGCCTTATCACATAACCTATCTGGCTGATCTGGGGTGCTAAAACCGATTGGCATATCCACCAGCCACACTCCAGTGCCCCCAATCTGCGCCGCCAGTGCGTCCAAACTCTCTCCAATCACGACTTTAGGCCGTGCATTTTCTGTCACTACCCAAGCCAACCAGCCTGCTTTGCAGCCATCAATTCCGGTGTAGGTCATGGTGGTTACCACTCAGAGACAAGTAAGCGGCTTTTGACCCCTCTCACTTGAAGCCCCATCGCTTCAAATACCTCCTCAAAGTCGGTACACGCGGCGGGTAAATTGGGCAGCGATAATGCGGCTTCAGTGAAAAAACGGCGCTGGCGATGTGCATCATTTCCCCACGCAACGTTCCACCAATCCAGGATTCGCACTCTCGAGTCATGCAGGCGTTTAACTGTTGGCAGTCGGTCACTTTTTTTCAGGTTTTCCGCTGATGTCGTCGGCAATAAGTTCCACTTATCATTGTTTGGCCAGTACGCAAAAGGCAAGCAATGATCAACGTGATACGCATCTGCGAGCGGCTTACCGCTCCACACACTGACAATCTCCGTCCCTTGACCTTTGAGCTCCTCAACTCTTTGTCGTACATCACGCGTATCATGCGCGGCATCAATCCAGACCAAACAATCATGGTAGGTATGTAGCGCTATTCCACGCTGGCGATTTAACTCGAATCGCTGCATCTCTTTAACCCATTGGTTGACGACTAAAGGCTCAATCCATGAGTGATACAAGCGAAAGCACTCCCACAAACCCTCATCAAGCACAAACTCACCGTAACTTGCGAAAAACGCGCCATCCAATACCACTGAGTCTTGACGCTTGCGACGAGAGGAAGGTGAACATAACTCAAACAAGCGATTGTCTTTACTGCCTTGATAAATAAAGGTTACGGGACCTGATTTGATGGTCGCCAGTGTGTGTGAGAAGAGCTTTTGTATGGCTTTGGCGTCATCACCCATAAAGAGCGCACCAATGGCAAAATCATCCGCCGCTAGATGGTTAAGTTGGTGCCATCCATCTTCTTTTACAAAACCCAGGCCTTTACTGCTATTGGAGTTTTGTTGAATCCCCATGCCTTGGATATCGACATCAATGAGTCGCTTAAACTGCCTGACCCAGTAAAGCGCGACTAACCCAGCTGGTAGCGTTATCTTGCCATCGGCTCTCTCCATCACTGCGCCGGGATGGGCATCAGCAATACGTAAAAGTGTGCGCAATAAAGCCAATTTGTAGGTGGCCGACTTACTGTCATTGATCACAATACGGCGAACGGTGTTGAGACTTCCAGAGCGATCATCGGGTAGGGATAGCACGACAGTTTGCCAATGCACACCGCTGCGTTGAAGAGAATCATCGCTATCAGTGACCAACTCCATTTGTAGCGCACGTTCGTTTGCGTAGCGCTTAATTTCGCCCACCGAAACAGGGAAGCTGTGGCGCCCATCATCGAACTCACCATGACGTAAACTGATCACAAGCTTGCCATTGGGAGCAAGAAGATATGAGAGTTTCCTGAACGCGCGCTCCCGTTTACTACTCGGTATATGCATCCATACTGCACTAACTAAGATCAGGTCAAAACGCATGCCTAGGGTGAGCGTGTTCTCTAGCCCTGGGAGTGAATCTTTCAGCCAAGTGACATTCGGGCCCGTGCTGTGTTTGCCAATATCTCGCAGCAAATCACTCGGCTCGATAGCAATGACCTCACACCCTTGTGCGCTACACCACTTTGCATCTCGCCCAGAACCGGCCCCCACATCAAGCACAGACGCGCCCGCACTCGGCCAATAAGCCCGCCAAGACTGGTGAACAGACTCAAACGACACTGAGTTGTATTGCTTCGCTAGCACATCTGCGTGCGCATCATAAAAAGAGGTGGTCTGGAACATAATAGGCGCCGATCATCATTCTAAAAGCATGATATACAGCTCAATTGCATATGGCGATAAAGTCTTAGAAATGGGTTAGGTTTGGTGATTTACGTCACGTTTGGCATGATGTTCAATTTGAAATTTTCGGACTACCGCCGCTGGATTGTGCGCTTTTTTGTAGTGAATGTGACTGGACTCAGCCTGATTTGTAAAGGTTCGACCTTTACGAGAAGTTAGATTTGGGCTGAATGATATGTGTTGGTTCTAGAGTAGTTATCTAAAATCTTCTTCAATCTTCAGATATGAAAAAAGGCCTGATAAATCAGACCTTTAGAATGTGGCGGTGAGTGAGAGATTCGAACTCTCGATTGCAAGCTACCAAGTTAAAAATAATTAAAATCAACCACTTAAAGATATATCACTTTAAAGGTTTGTACCAGTTTTTTGTACAACTAAAGCGTGCTCCAGTAGCAGACTTGAGAGTCCAGATACCAATTGAGGAGCATACTGAGATGGTAGCCACATTTTAAGAACCTCACACTCTTAGGCTTACGTAAAAACGCTAGACTTTAGGTGCATAGCGGCACAACTGATAAAATAAGGGAGTGATAAAGTGTCAGATTTAGTTAGCAATACACCTCGAGCAGAAGAGTTTATTGTTCACGAACTAGCTTTGCTTGAAGGTGGGAAACATAAAGGGAAACTTAAAGTTGCAGCTAACGCTATGAGCGTCATTCCTTGGGTAGGTGGTGTAATTGCGGCAGGAAATGCAATCCATAATGACAAAGAGCAAGGACAAATAAACCAACTTTATCAAGAGTGGTTGAACACTCATAAAATCAAGATTGAAGCATTATATAAAGACCTGCATGAGTTTTCTGTAAGGGTTGAGGAGTATCAAGAGGAGTTGGACTCAAGGTTGGAGTCAGAAAGCTATTTGTCGTTGGTACGAAAAGCCTTTCGTTCATGGGACCACGCAGAAACAGAAGAGAAGCGTAAGTACATAATGAATTTATTAACAAATGCCGCAACTAGTTCTATTTGCCCCGATGACCAAATACGCCACTTCAACGAATGGATAGACAAGTATAATGAAATTCATTTCATGGTAATTAAGGCTATTGTAAATACAGATGGAATAACAAGAAGACAAATATGGTTGTCTTTTTCTGATAGTGTGCCGCGAGATGACTCTTCTGACGCTGGCTTATTCAGCCTTGTGATTAGAGACCTTAGTACTGGAGGAGTTCTACGACAGTCTAGAAGAAAAAATCACCAAGGCCAGTTTATGAAAGAACAAACTAAAACCAGATCAAACTCAAATACTATGGAATCACCATTTGAAGACACTAAACGATATGAACTTACAGAACTCGGAAGAGAGTTCGTCCACTATACAATGAACGAAGTTATCACAAGGTTAGGATAGCGGTGACAAGCACCGCCCTAGTTAAGCTCTTGAGGTCCTAAAGCCCATAGGCTTATTGGACCCTGTAAATAATTCTGTGTAACTGTCGGGGGTTACATGTATTCAGTGAGTCGGTCTTCGAACATAATCATAAAGCGGTTTAGAGCTTGTCGCCAGTTTCTAATCGGCATCGTCCACTTCTTGGAAGCATCTCGGATAGCCAGGTAGATCACCTTTCTAGCTGATTCATCCGTTGGGAAGAGCTTGCGCTTCTTGATCGCTTTTCTAATAACGCTGTTGAGGGATTCAATGGCGTTAGTCGTGTAAATGGCTCGGCGAATATCCTCTGGGTAGTTAAACAGGGTGTTGAGGTTGTCCCAATGCGCCGTCCAAGAGCGACTGATTTGAGGATACTTACTATCCCATCGTTCAGAGAACTGCTCTAAAGCGAGCAGTGCCTCATCTTCTGTGGCTGATTGGTAGATTTTCTTCAGGTCAGCCGTCACCGCTTTGTAGTCTTTCCAAGGGACGTATTTGACCGAGTTTCGCACCATGTGGACGATACAGAGCTGTATTTGCGTCTCTGGGAACGCAGTATTGATGGCGTCAGGAAAACCTTTTAGTCCGTCAACGCAAGCGATAAGGATGTCTTTTACCCCACGGTTTTGAAGCTCTGTCAGCACGTTAAGCCAGAACTTGGCGCCTTCCGTTTCAGAGAGCCACATGCCGAGCAGTTCTTTCTGGCCTTCCATGTTGACGCCTAACGCAAGATAGACCGCTTTGTTGATGACTTGCTTGTCTTGACGCACCTTAACCACGATGCAATCGAGATAGACGATAGGGTAAATTTCGTCGAGAGGTCGCGACTGCCATTCAATCACTTGCTCGAGTACCGAGTCGGTCACCTTTGATATCAGCGTTGGTGAGACGTCTGCATCATACATTTCCTTGAACGTTGCGACGATTTCACGTGTGGTCATGCCTTTCGCATATAGGCTTAATATCTTGTCGTCCATGGATTGGAATCGAGTTTGGTGCTTGCGGACGAGTTGAGGTTCAAAGCTAGCTTCACGGTCGCGAGGGACGTCGATATCGACTTCTCCATCATCGGTGATGATTGATTTACCCGAGTAGCCATTGCGGGAGTTGGAGCTAGTTCTAGGTTGGTGTTTTTGATACCCAAGGTGCTCATCGAGTTCAGCGTTTAACGCCGTTTCAACGGTCACCTTGGTTAACATTTTTCGGAAGTCATCAAGATCAGATTCAGTCTTAATTGACTTTGCTGCTTCACGAGCAAAAGCTTCGAGTGCTTTCTTATCCATATTGTCCATCCTTAGCCTTTAAGGCTTAAGTCTAGACAGTTACACAGAATTCAGGACACTCTCGCTTATTGCGCTCTACTTTCTCTAAGCCTACCTGTTCAAAATTATCAGACATCTGTTGCCCTTTACTATCAAACCACCTACAAAAGCACTCTTCGTCATCAACTTCTACGACCGTCATTTCAGGACCTCCTGATTTGAGTTTTACAACATCACCTTTACTGAAAGACATTATCGTTTCCTTATGTTTGTTTACTAACGTAAGTAAGCATTGCTCATTCAACAAAATATTCAACATGTTTACTAGTAAGTGTGATCTACACACTGATATAAATTAGAAGTCGTCGTACAAAGGATAAACACCATGTATTCAGGAGTACCCATTAGGTATACCCAAACGACTACGGTCAAACCTTGATCAAACAGTACCCAATAGGGTTGAATTTGCATTGTGACCACAATAAAATTTCTAACATCTTAGAGTTAAACGGGTACACCTAATGGCACACATAGCTTATCTGCGTGTTTCGACCACAGACCAAAATACAGACCGTCAACTTACAGATTCTGGTATCACCTTTGATAAGAGCTTTACAGATAAATGCAGTGGTGGCTCAACTAAACGACCAGCATTAGAAGCTCTTAAAGACTACGTTCGAGAAGGAGATACAATCCACGTTCATAGCATCGACCGCCTAGCTCGTAATTTGGTTGATTTGAAGCAACTAATAAACGACTGGACTAGCCAAGGTGTTAGCGTGAGATTCCACAAGGAAAACCTAAGCTTTAATGCTGGTGGAAGTGATCATATGTCTGAGCTCATGCTGAACATGCTAGGAGCTGTAGCTCAATTCGAGTTAGCAATGATTCAGGAAAGACGTCAGGAAGGCATTGAGAAAGCTAAAGCAGCAGGGAAATATAAAGGTAGACCAACTAACACAACTAACCACCAGCGTATCGCTGAGCTACGTTCACAAGGTTTTTCCTTGAGAAAGATTGCCTCCGAAATAGGAGTCTCCTTATCCACAGTCCAAAGAGCCTTAGCAAAGACTTAGTACACCGTAATTACCAAAAAAATGAAGTTTTATAAATCCCGTTTTGTGTGTGCGTAACGGTACGCCGCAATCGTATTCGATATGTATTACTCCGAACCCTCCCCCTCCTAGGGTTCCAATCAAACCAAAAAGAGAAACATTAATAATTAATCATATACCTACAGGTACATAACACACTATGAACCAATTCATGGCAGATAGCAGATTTGCGTATTTAGACCCTCGAACTCTCATACTCGATCCCGCGATGCAAGCCCGTGACGTTGAACTCATAAAAGACAAACGAGAACGTTCAGCGCAAGAGATTAAGCAAGAGAGCCAAAGTAAGGAGATTCTTGAAGACCTTCGTAATGGACAGCCTATAAGGCAACCTATCACTGTTTTTGTGATTGATGACAAGTATTACGTAGTGGATGGTTTTCACCGCACTGGAGCTTGTCTGAAGTACCTTGAAGAAAAACCCGATGCTGAATTGATGATTAACTCGTTGATCATAGAAAACCGTACCTACGCTGAGGCATTCTCAGCAGCGCAAGATGTCAACCAAGCACATGGGGTTGGAGTTACTAAAGATGAAGCAACGCAAGCTAAGTTTCGCAAGCTAATTGTTAACCGAGAGTTTGACCTAAGCGTCTCTCAAATAGAGGAGCTTGTTGGGTGTAGCCGTGGTCAGGCTGGACACATCGCTAACGGCTTAAAAGCTTGCAAAGAAGCATTAGGGAATGACATCGAGATGAACGACTTAGAGAGCTTTGTTGAAAACCTCAAGTTTGGCTTGGAGTCACGTTATTACCTACCCCAAAGCTGTTGGGACTCTAAGGGTTTCCCGAAGATTAGACGACTCTCAGATGCTTTTAAGGGTAAGGAGTATGTGCCTGACAAAGATGATGAACAGTGGGAGCAAAAGCAAATTAAAGACGTCTCAAAGAGCATCAGCCGCCTCGTTGAGTTCTTTGGAGAGGACATCTTCAGGGAAGGCTTAAGGAAGTTCACTAGGGGCTCTCAACTAGGTATCTCGATATCTCAACGGAGTAAGTGGCTGGAAAAAGCTGGGACTATCGAAGGAAGTATTCAAGATAAAAATAGTGGAAATAAAGCCCCTAACGTAACAGAAAACTACGAGTTATAGAAATGACATTGTGAGCTCGTAAGCCTTATACCACAAGGCCTACGGGCTAATTCAAACCAAAGTGTACACGTGTGTACAGTGGGGAGACTTTAGGTGTACACAACAGTGTAAAGACATTAACGAAAAACTACCAAAGACGTGGGACAGCCAGCCTAGGCAAACAGTCTATTGCTTTCTTCTTAGCCTTCATATCAACCGTACCGTATGCTGCTCCGATATTAGCCGGAGCGTGACCAGTGATAGCATCACTAACAGAATCAACTACTCCTAGACCACGCAAAGCTGTTCTCAAAGAGTGCCTAAACGAGTGTGATGGCTGCTTGGTTATGCCTAACCTCTTGACCTGTTTACTCCACCACTTACCAATAGCACCAGACCTTTTACCGTGTTTGTTTGGCTTGTGCTCAGGGAATAGAAACTCTCCACAGGACGCCACATAATCCAAAAAACCTAAATCAATGAGATGATCATGAATCGGCACTTGTCGAACTGACTTAACGTTTTTTACGTTCTGCTCTTCACCCTCACGAACATAAATAAAGTGAATACCTTCGTCTGATCGTTGTATATCTGAACTTCTAAGTTGAACCATTTCTTCAATCCGAGAACCCGTATATCTGCATAGAAGAGGCACCCAATAACAAGCCATGCCATAAGGCTTACTAGCAGTAACATCAGTGAATATATCTAGCTTAAATAACTGATTGATCTCGCTAGGCGTAAACCCTTTAGCTTCAGCTACCGCAGACTTATTCTGTACTTTAGGAAGTGTTACGCCTTTGTATGGGTTGACGTTTATCAAACCAAGCTCAACAGCATAGCCAAATACAGGAGAAGTCTTTCTGAGAATAGTCTTAACGGTTGAAGGAGCGATTGTTTCAAGCCCTTTTGTTTTAACAAGCTCAAGCTGCTCAGGTACTGATTTGTTTCTAATCTCTTTGGCTTTAGACTTAGGCAATTGTAACAGGGTATCTTTGTATTTTGAGATATGACCTCTCGTTACATCAGCAACGTCTAGATCCCCTATTATCTCTATAAGACGCTCTATCTGAGACTCAACCTCTGCCAAGGATTGAGAAGCTTTGCCATTAATAGATGCAGACTCAAGGTAACGCTTCAATAGGCTCGAAATGGAGTTCTGAGATGGTTTCAAAGCCCTAGACGGTATCTTATCAGGCTTAAGTACTGAAAGGGACTCACTAGCGATTGGAGTGGTCACTGGCTCATACCCAAAGTCTCGCTTGTGACGAGCCAAACAGAGAGACTCAACTCGACGGGCGTAATCGTAAAAAGCGTAAACCAAACGTCTATATGAAGCGCTTGTCTCACATACAACTAAACCTTCTATTTTTAGCTGTTCTTCAATGAAATCTTTCAAGCCTTCCAAAAGCTCTTGGTATTCTACTTCCGTAGCTTTTGATGCATCTAGACCACTAAACTCAAATGTGTCAGACAAGCCGAATACGTGGAGACGCTTATCGCCCTCAACGCCATACCATTCATACCGAAGATAGCAATCATAGTTACCATTACCATCAACCTCATCTTTGACACGTAGATACCAACGCTCGGCAATGATCGCGCAATCACGGACATTAAGCTCAATATCAGATGAATTAGATAGCTTTAAATTAGCGAAGTCGATTTGCTTGAGCGCATCATCAAGATGCTGAGGAAAGCGCTGCTTTGCTTCAGAAAGGTTTTTCGTTTGAAGAGATTTCTTGAAGACTGTCTTACCGATTATAGGAACCAGCTTTTTTGGGACAGCCATTCTAAAGTAGTAAACACCAGTTTGGGGATGCTTATAAGGACTTGCCATGATGTTCGACATTGTACCTACTCTTTGTACCAGTAGGCAGCTTACATTAAAACACCAAACCCCTGTATTATAAGAAGTTCTTACACTACAAGGGCTTATAGAATGTGGCGGTGAGTGAGAGATTCGAACTCTCGATACGTTGCCGTATACACACTTTCCAGGCGTGCTCCTTCAGCCACTCGGACAACTCACCGAATCAAATTGTGGTTGGTGTTGCTCACCAACGAGGCGCTAATTTAATGATTCTATTACCTTAGGTCAAGACCCATTCCCAAAAAAAGCCAAGTCATTGGGTTTGTTTGACTACTTATTGGGTTAAGTGGTTAAGGTTCATGCAATTACGCGCGTTGGTAGTAACCCGGAACGCGGAACCACTTGCGGCATAGGTCGAGAAAATAGCCGTACAACACACCCATACCACATGAGATGACAGCGTTCGAGGCAACGGCCGTCATGATCTGCTCGGTGGATGCCCCCACGGCCAGAAGAATGCCGGCATAGACTGGGGATTGAAACAGCACGTAAGCCAGCAAGTCTGAGACGCTTTTCATTGCACCTGATGGCGATAGTCGTCGCCCTTGACGCAACACAAAGTCACGAAACACGCCATAAGGCCATGCGATGGCGATGTTGACGGGAATAGACAGCGTTCTTGACGCAAGAGACTGCTCGAATGTCATACCAGAGATAAAGATCTCAATGATCATTCCAGAAATAAAGCAAAACACGACCATTGCAAAGGTATCTGCAGCGGCATGACGAATACAAAACGGCGCTCTAGGCCTCATTTTACTCACCAAATAATAAACTAAGACAACACACAAACAACAACACATACAACCAAGATAAAAACACCACCCAGTTGATGGCGCTATTAGAGCAGTAAATTTGCAGTTTTAGATCTCGAATTTAAGTGAGCTTGGTCAATAACCCACCAAATAGTGTGAGCAAGGTAGCATTTTTCACTGCCTTTTTGACCTTTGTGTGTTTTCTGAGCAAAACGAACATTCAGGTGGTGTTGAGGTGAATGTGGCAGCCAATCCTAGAGGTTTTGACTCGCCTCAACGGCGAGAGTATCCAAATCGATTTGGCTTGGCGTACGCTTGGCTTCTATGTCACCGTGAAGGTTGTCGATGGCTTGACGTAAGTTGGCACTTTTCGATGAGTCGACACTTGCTTGAATCGCTTTAACGTAGTTCAGTGCTTCTTCAAACTGTTGATTTTCAATCGCTACGAACAGACTCACCAGTGCTTTCTCTAACTCTTC
Source organism: Vibrio sp. R12-SW3-ISO1 (assembly GCF_059834005.1). Taxonomy (NCBI): domain Bacteria; kingdom Pseudomonadati; phylum Pseudomonadota; class Gammaproteobacteria; order Vibrionales; family Vibrionaceae; genus Vibrio; species Vibrio sp. R12-SW3-ISO1. The sequence continues at coordinate 212,293 of NZ_JCBDGK010000015.1, read as the reverse complement.
TTCGTTTGAAATGACTGCGCTCATTGAACCGTACAGACGATGAGTAAACTGGAACAGTGTGTCGTCAAGCTCAGTTTCATCGATGGGTTTGGAGATAATAGCGTCCACACCTGCGGCGTACATTCTGTCTTGTGTCTCTTTGAACAAGTCGGCCGTGCAGCCAAAAATCAAGGTGCTGGCATGGCCATCGGGTAGCGCTCGAATCGCCGTGGTGGACTCGATCCCATCCATTACGGGCATGTGGTTGTCCATCAGCACCAAGTCATAGTGCGTTGAGCCAATCGCATCAATGGCTTTTTGACCATTATCGACACAATCACACGTAAAGCCTTTGTTGGCCAAAAACGTGCTCATGATGACGGAGTTGGTGCGGTTGTCTTCCACAATCAACGCCTTGAGCCCTTTGTAGTCCACTTTGCGCCGCTGAGCCATTTCGACAGGTTGAATATCACTTATGGCCATTTCGATGCTGATGTGAAAACTCGAGCCAATCCCGACCTCACTGGTTACGCTTACTTCGCCGTTCATCAGTTCACAAATCTGTTTAACGATTGAGAGACCAAGCCCTGTTCCACCGTAACGTCGTGTCGTTGAAGACTCTGCTTGCTCAAAAGGATTAAAAATCTTCCCTTGCGCTTCTTTGGCGATGCCGATTCCCGAGTCTCTGACCTCGACGTTGAGGTAGTTCTTTCCATCACATTTTTGTTCACTCAAATGCACTTCCACGTAGCCGCGAGATGTAAACTTCACCGCGTTATTGAGCAAGTTAAATAGGATCTGCCTTAGACGCGCTTTGTCGGCGCAGTACCAACGCCCATCCGGTACATCACTGTGCACAGTAAACTTGAGGCCCTTTTCATTACATAGGGTGTAGTAGACGCTGTTTACGCTGCCGATGATAGATTCAAGCGGGAAAGGATGATTGGAGAGCTCTAGACGACCTTGCTCAATTTTGGAGAAATCGAGGATTTCATTGAGCAGCGTCATCATGTGATCCCCAGAGTCATAGAGGGTTTTCATGTGTTTGCGCTGCTCATCATCTAAATCGGTTTTGAGTAGAATCTGCGCCGTACCTAAGACGCCATTCATCGGTGTGCGTATTTCGTGAGATAGCGAGGCTAAAAATGCACTTTTCGCTTCGGTGGATGCCTGCGCCTTGCGTTTTTCCGCATCGAGATACACGGTCTTTTGGTTAAACGTGTCGATAAGGTGGCGAATTTCATCTTGGCTGTTGTAGGTAATGTCTATCACGCCACCTTCGCGAGAATCGTCCACTTTTTTGGCGATATAGACGATGGGAGAAATGAGGTAGCGGTTAATCAAAAAGTACCCAATCAGTACGCAGATCAGCATGATGGGGACAATTCCCGCCTCCACTTTGTAGACGACTTCATAGACTTGTTCGGTCACGAGGCGCTTGGCGTTGATGACATCCACGCTCCAATTAAACTCACCAAATTGGAAGCGACTGATGTACATCCCTCTGACGACTTGAAAATTGTGCTCGGTCACCAAGTCCCCGTAGGCATCGCGCAAGATGACGCCGAGATCGTACTGCTCGGCATGTTGGCGAACAAATTTCACCAAGCTGGATAATGAAATATCGACGGTCGCAACACCGGCAAAGCGCCCGTCCACATAGTATGGCGAGGAAGCGGTGATCATCTGAATGTGGGTGAACGGGTCAATATAGACTTCAGACCATGCGACGTAACCGGCAGGCTTTTCCACCGCCGCTATAAACCATGGTTCTTGCTGATAACCCCCTAAAGCAGGGTTATCCCATGAGCGTATTCTATCTATCAGGCCATCACTGGCTCGGGTAAAAAACAGGCTTTGGAGCTGTGTCTCACGCGTATCTTGAGCGCCCTCTTGGTTCGAGGCCGGCCACAGTCCACCACTGACAGTGATGCCCTGCAGCGTTTCAAACAGTTTGTACAAAATCCGTTCTTGATGATCTTGCGGCTCGTTGTTGCTGCCGATGGCGACAATGCTTTGCAAAATGCCCAGCGAGCTATTGATCGGTTCTTCGATTTGCGCCGACAGGAGCTCAGTGCGCAGATCCAAATTCGCTTCCAACTGATCGCGTATCGGTGGCTCAACCACCAAGTAGCTGACGGTACCAATGAGCGTCACCGCCAGCGCCAAATAGAGCGCCAGCGCATAACTACTTTTGCGCTTGAGGGAAGAACGAATTTTCATAAACGTCTGAATTTTTACTGTTTCTAAAAAATTATAGCGGATATCACTAGGGTTCAACCTTTTTCTCTCAGAAAGAGACTGTTAACATTGCTCCATCACAACTCAAACACTCAATGGAACCCATTTTGACGCTACAAGAGATCCTTGCTCTGCCAGAACTAGAAGGCCGACTTATTAACGAAAACAAAACTCGCGGTTTTGTGACTTCCATGGCCGCGGCTCCCAACGTGCTGGCACCGGAAGAGTGGCTTCCATTCTTATGGGGCGGTGAAGACGTCGCTCCGTTTTCCGATGGTGAGCAGCTTGAGTCCTACATTGAAGCGGTGATCGCGATGTGGAATGAGTACCGTCCTGCCCTGTTAAACAATGAATGGCAATGGCCAGAGAGCTGTCAGATTGATGAAGAAGAGATCGTCAACGAAGCGACTCGCGATTTCTGCGAAGGCTTACTGCAAGGCTGGCAACTCGCGCGCGATGATTGGGAAACCATCATGCCAGAAGAGAGCGAAGATAATGCGCTATTGGGCGGGGTACTGCTTTCTATCAGCATGTTGTACGATCCCGAGACCTCCATCGCCACCTTAGCCGATCAAGGTATTGAGGGTTTAGAGCAGTTTGAAGAGATTTTCAACGCCGTACCTACCATGCTATGCGGCCTTACCATGCGTGGCTCAATGTTGGCGGAGCAAGATTAATTCCTGAATGGAAACGAACAACGCGGCATCACGCCGCGTTTTTTAATCCAACTTTTGCCACTGGAACGACTCGATTCGTTCATCTGAAATATAGAACAGCTTATCGCCCGCTTTGACTTGCCGATCTAAATCCGGGTTCAGCTCAATCCCCTCACCAACATCAATCGCGATCAATGTCGCTTGTTGAGTTCGCTTCATGTAATCAAAAATAGGCGCGATATCGCGCTGAATAAAGCCAGTTGGTAACGTGGTGGAGTACTGCGTCATACCCCGCGTCGAAGCAAGCAACTCTTGATGCAAAGCGCTAGAGCCCGGGTCAACGGCCGCTTTGGCGAGCATTTCTGCGCCTACTGCGGGTATACACTCGGCATTCGGGCAGTGTTGGCTAAGAAGCTGGCTGAGCGCCTCATCTTTAAAGTACGCGAGTAGATGGGCCTTGGGGTTCACGTTCGCCGCGTAGAGAGCCGCAGAGAGCGTGATGTCATCTTCTAGATTGTCGACCACGATACAGCTCGCCTCGGTGATGGAGGCTTTCGCCATCTCTTGCTGGTCGGTATAACTGGTCACTCGCACAAAGCCAATCTCACCAGGCAATGGGTTTTCGATGTCTGAGCGGCTACACAGTACAATCGGGCGTTTGCCCGCTTCCTCATGCTGTAGCATCCGAATCAAATGCATCGTGCGCTGCCCGTTCCACCCCAACAGTACTATATGATTCTCCACACCCACTCTCCGTTTTCCTAATACACCGGCTCGCCAATAGTCCACCGCACTGCCCGCCAGTCGTCCAATTAAGGCCGCGAACAAGGTTAATCCACCAGGGATGACAAACAACATCACAACCCATTTTCCTGCGGCAGTCTGCGGTGAGTGATCGCCATAACCCACGGTCGAGGCGGTCACCATCAAAAAATAAAAATAGGTTGAAAGATCTTGTGTAAGTGCTTGCTCACCACTGGCATCAAGTAAGATCCATGCAATCAACACGTAGAGAAAAAACAAAATCAGCACATTGCGTGCACTGAGTTTGAACAAGTGCGTCATCATCCACTTTCTAAAGGTGAGCCACAATGTCATGCTGAGTCTCTACTGTTGTGATATTGGCGTCTATGGCTTTCATACTAGCGGATCCCTACAACGAAAAAAACCAGCCAATGCGCTAACACAATGGCTGGTTCTCTCAGTAGGCGTTTAACGCATCAAAGATTAGGCGTTGCCTTTCACTTGCAGGTTAAGCTGCTCCGCAAAATCAAGCATGCGGTTGAGCGGGATGAGTGATTTCACTCGTAGCACTTCATCCACAAAGATTTCGTGTTCTTTGCCGCCATCACGCAGGGCCGTTTCAATCGCTTTAAGGCCATTCATCGCCATCCAAGGGCAGTGTGCACAGCTGCGACACGTTGCACCCGCACCAGCGGTTGGAGCTTCAATCAGCTCTTTCTCTGGCACCAATTGCTGCATTTTGAAGAAGATGCCTTTATCCGTCGCGACGATCATCTGCTTATGCGGCAGAGCCTTAGCGGCTTTAATCAGCTGGCTGGTCGAGCCAACCGCATCGGCCAATTCGACCACACTAGCAGGAGATTCCGGGTGGACCAAAATCGCCGCATCAGGGTAGACGGCTTTCATCTTACGCAGTGCATCTGCGGAGAATTCGTCATGCACCACGCACTCCCCTTGCCAAAGCAACATATCTGCGCCTGTTTTGTTGGCAATGTAAGAGCCTAAGTGACGATCTGGGCCCCAGATGATCGGCTTATCTTGCTCGTCTAAGTGCTCGACGATTTCGAGTGCAATACTCGACGTCACCACCCAATCAGCGCGCGCTTTTACCGCAGCAGACGTGTTGGCGTACACCACCACCGTATGATCGGGGTGCGCATCACAGAACTCACTGAACTTATCCGCTGGGCAGCCTAAATCGAGAGAGCATTCCGCCTCTAGGGTTGGCATTAAGATGCGCTTTTCAGGTGTGAGGATTTTTGCAGACTCACCCATAAAGCGAACGCCCGCAATGATCAAAGTGCTGGCTGGGTGACGGTTACCAAACTTCGCCATCTCAAGCGAATCACCCACGAAGCCGCCGGTTTCTTCTGCCAACGCCTGAATTTCAGGATCAGTGTAGTAGTGGGCAATCAGTACCGCGTCTTTTTCTTTCAGCAGCGCTTTAATATTGGCCACGTGGGCCTGCTTTTCTGCATCCGTCAGCGGAACGGGCTTAGGAGGGAATGGGTAAACGGTTTCAATTTTATCGAGTATGTGGCTCATTGCTCTTGCTCTACGCAACTTCCAGTAGTCCGAATATTGTAACCCCAAGTGTGTTGTAGATTCCACCTCATCCTTAGAACCGCTGCTTATGCGTAAGAGACAAAGGCTATCGAATCCAAAATGAAGAAGGAGCGACACGCGCTCCTTCTTGTTGATGATGTATTGCCCCAGGGCGACGAGACACGTAGCGAGACTGAGTCTACATGCGTTCCTTTGCCATATTGGCGGATGCGCTGGTAGGGTACTCATCGACCACCTGTTGGTAGTACTTGTTCGCCTGCGCTTCATTGTTGTTGCGCTTGGCAATGTCACCCAATTTGAGCAGCGCGTCTGCGCGCTTGTTGGACTCTGGATAGGCAATCACAGCGGCAAAGCTTTTCACGGCTTCTTTGTCTTCTTTCTTCGCGAAATAGAGCTGTCCTAACCAGTAGTGGGCATTAGGCGCAAAACTAGAATCTGGGTAGTCTTGCTGGAACTGTTTAAATGCAGCGATAGCGCCGGTGTAATCGCGCTTTTTCAGCACGAGATCGGCGGCGTTTTGATAGGCTTCTTGCTCGCTCGCATCGGAGCTGAAGGTGCCGGTCGGCTGGTTGTCTGCGGCATCCACAGGGACCACAGCAGGGGCGGCGCTGGCTTGAGCGCGCAGCTTATCGAGTTCGATAAACAGCTCACGTTGACGTTGCAGCATTTGCTGCATGTCGTAATTATTCTTTTCGATTTGTCCGCGAAGGTCGCTGATTTCTAGCGCCATACCATCAAGTTGCTGCTGCATTTGTAGCTGCACACGGTTGCGGTTTTCTAATAAGCGTTCAAGACGCTCTACGTCTGACTCGTTACTACGCACAGCGGATGTCGACGCAGCGCCGTTGCCACTACTGGCGAGATCAGATACTGGGGCTGGTGCAGCGAGCACAGAGCTCGCTGCACTTGCCAGTAACGTCAGCGTAAACGCTCGCTTTAAGTTACTGAACATGAGGCAATCCTCGAATTAGTACACTAGAACAGCGCGGCGGTTCTTAGCGTAAACATCTTCTGACTGACCAAGAAGAAGAGGTTTCTCTTCACCGTAGCTTACGATAGCGATTTGATCAGCTTGAACACCAAGTGCTTGTAGGTATTTCGCTACGGCTTCCGCACGGCGCTCACCTAGGGCAATGTTGTACTCAGGCGTACCGCGCTCATCCGCATGGCCTTCGATAGTCACTTTAAGCGCAGGATCTTTGCTTAGGTATGCCGCGTGTGCTGCTAGCATCTCTTCGTAATCTGCTGCGATAGTTGCATTGTCGAAAGCAAAGTAGATAGTTTGCGTTTCACGTAGCGCTTGCTCTTTTAGTTCTTGCTCAGACAGTTGAGCGTTTTGATCGATAGGAGAGACCATAGTGGTATCTGTACCGTTCGCTGAACCTTGAACTGATTGGTTAGTTTCAGAACCAGAAGCGTTAGCTGCGTCGTCGCTTGAGCTACATGCTGTAACTGCAAGGACAGGAAGCGCAATTAGAAGCCCCTTAAACACTTTATTAAGTTGCATTGTTGATTTTCCTTATTTTAGGTATTTACTTGCTACAAAAATGGTGACCATGCAGGTGCACGAACACGTCCGTTTGTCGCTGGTAATCTCGCTTTAAAACGCCCATCGATGGAGACCATGGACAGCACATTGGCTTTGTTATAGATCGAACTATAAATCACCATGCCACCGTTTGGCGCTATGCTCGGAGATTCATCGAGCAGTGTTTTCGTTAGGATTTGTACCGCCCCTGTTTCTAGGTCTTGTTTTGCAAGGTTAAAACCGGTGTTGCTTTGGTTAACCATCACAAGAAAACGACCATCAGGCGTGATTTGTCCACCTAAATTTTGACTTCCTTGCCAAGTGATTCGGCTGGATGAACCGTTTGCCAAATCTACTTGATAAATCTGAGGTTTTCCACCCCGATCCGAGGTAAAGATCAGAGATTTACCATCTGGGTGCCAAAACGGCTCCGTATTATTCGAGCGGCCCGTCGTCACCTGAGTTAACTTGCGACTGTTTAGGTCCAGAGTATACACATGCAAGTTACCGGTTTTTGACAGCACCAAAGCCAGCTTACTGCCGTCTGGTGAGAATCGTGGCGCCCCATTGTGACGCGGATAAGAGGTCACTTTTTCACGCTTGCCGGTGTAAATGTTCATGATGTAGATTTCTGCTTGGCCGTTTTGGAAGCTCACATAGGCAAGCTGCTGACCGTCCGGTGACCAAGCTGGTGACATCAATGGTTGTTTAGAGCGCAGCACTAAACGCTCGTTGTAGCCATCATAATCGGCGACGCGAAGCTGATAAGGGAACGTCTCTTTGTCATTGACAACCACATAGGCAATACGGGTCAGAAAGGCGCCGCGTTCACCGGTTAGCTCTTGGTAGACAAGGTCGGCAATGCGGTGCGCGTACTCACGCATGCGATCGCCCGGCACGGTGGCACGCTTGTTAAACAGCACGTGATCTTTTGATAGAACCAGTTGACCATCGTCGCTGAGCGCTTTGCTCTGCCCTTGTGTCAACTGACCACGAACCACATCCACTAGCTGGTAGTTAATCACGTAATTGCCTTCCGCATTTTGGCTAATGCTACCGGTGACGAGAGCATCCACGCCGATGCTCGTCCAAGCATCAAAGTTGACGTCAGATTCGTTGTACGGCGTTTGTGGCATTTTACTGGTGGCAACTGGGCTAAATTTACCGCTGCGCTGCAAGTCAGATGCAATCACATTCGATACATCTTCAGGTAACTTACCTGCCCCTTCCCATTGGAAAGGCACAATCGCGATGGGACGCGCAGAATCAATACCGTCGGTAATAACAAGTTCCAAGGCCGCGTTGGCCACTTGAAACAGGCTCATAGTGGTGAGCACCCATCCTAATACTAATCGCTTTAACACAAGCATTTCCTTTTACTCAATCCTGAATTACTCAGGAATTACTCGTAAGTTGATGTCTTTTAACTTGTTCACTATGTCTTGATCGGTTGGTAGCGGAAAGGTGCCGACTTTGGCGACCGCACTCTTGGTCGCGGCGCACAAACGGCTATCACCCTCTCGAACGCTCAAATTACCAACAATCGCGCCCGATCCAGTGGGTATCAAGCGCAGGTTAACCAAACAAGACTTTCCCCGAAAACTGTCCTCAAGCAATAAATTCTGCTGGATCAGCTGGGTGTAAATCGCTCCGTAGCGGTCCGCTTCACTGGCTACATGGCGTGAACGCGCACTGCTGTTACTCTGTGACTCTGACTCCAGGCCAGCGAAGATATCGTTAAGCGCCGCCTCTTGCTCTTTGCGCTCACGTTCCAGTCGCTGCAAACGCTCCTGCTCTTGACGCGCTTTTTCTGCGGCTTCTTTGGCTGCACGCTCTTTTTCAATCCGCTCTTGCTCAGCCTTCTTCGCTGCTTCTTGTTTCGCTATGCGTTCTTGTTCCGCTTTTTCCGCCGCTTCACGTTCACGACGCGCCTTTTCTTGCGCCTCTTGCGCGGCTTTCTCACGAGCGACACGCTCTTGTTCTGCTTTAGCAATCGCCGCCTCTTTGGCTAAGCGTTCTTGCTCTGCTTTCTTCACCGCTTCTTCTTTCGCTTTGCGCTCCGCCTCAAGTTTGGCTACGCGCTGCTCTTCCGCTTCGCGCTGCTTTTCTTTCTCAACACGGCGTTTTTCTGCTTCGCGCGCCGCTTTGGCTTCTTGCGCTTGCTGCTCTTTTAGCTTGCGAATGCGCTCTTCTTCCGCTTTACGGTTCTGCTCAAGCTTTTCACTTTCTCGGCGCAGCTTATCGAGACGCTCTTGCTCTTTTTTCGCGGCCTCTTCACGCTGGCTGCGAATTTGCTGTGCTTGCGCGCGCACCGCACTGGGGTCTATGACCACCGCTTGCACGAGCTGGCCCGTTGGTTTTGGCGTCGACATGGTGAAATCCGTTCCCCAAATCAGTGCCACCACCAAAGCCGCATGAAGCCCAACTGAAATCAGTATGGGCTTTTTGTATTCACGAAATAGAGACTTCTTTTCTTTCATAGATTAGGAGCACTTACTCTTTGATGTCTGTCAGGAGGCCGACTTTAGGAATGCCCGCGCGGCTGAGCTCATCCAGCACCAAGACAACTTCGGCATAAGGGGTGGCCGCGTCGCCGCCCACCGCAACCGGTGAGTCTGGCTTAAGCGAGAGCTCCGCTTTAACTCGCACGATAATGTCTTGCAGTGATAAGCCGCGCACCACGTCTTCGTCGTTGACACTTAGCCCCAAGTTTCCATCTCTGTCGATTTCGACAATGATGAAGCTCGCGTCGCTGTCTCCCGCCATTTCTGAGGCAGGTTTGGCGGTGGAGGTCTTAGGTAACTCGACATCGACCCCTTGCGTCACAAACGGTGAAGTCACCATAAAGATGATCAGCAGTACCAACATCACGTCAATGTAGGGCACGACGTTGATCTCTGCGGTCATCTTACGCTTTTTCGGTTGATAGCCTGCCATCGCGCTTATTCCTTGGACGCTTTGTCTCTTCCGGCCATCGCTTGACGATGCAAGATACTGTGGAATTCTTCAGAGAAGGTGGCGTAGTTGTGCTCAAGCTTGCCCACTTTGTTGCTCAGGCGGTTGTAAGCCATTACCGCAGGAATAGCAGCAAACAGACCCATCGCAGTCGCCACCAATGCTTCGGCGATACCTGGCGCCACCATGGCTAACGACGCTTGCTTCACTTCACCCAGCGCAATGAAGGCGTGCATGATGCCCCAAACCGTGCCAAACAAACCAATATAAGGGCTGATTGAGCCAACGGTCGCCAGAAACGGCAGATGTGTTTCTAGCTCATCGACTTCGCGAGCGACTGCGACGCGCATCGAGCGCCCCGTGCCTTCCATAATGTAGTCTGGCGAATCAGCGTTGGATTTGCGTAGGCGAGCAAACTCGGTGAAGCCCGAGTAGAAAATCTCTTCCGTACCGGCCAGTTCATCTTTGCGCTTATGGGCCGCTTGATAAAGGACAGAAAGATCGGTGCCCGACCAGAACTTATCTTCAAACGTCTCCGCTTCTTTCGCGGCTTTTGAGAGCACTTTGCTGCGCTTGATGATCATCGCCCAAGAGGCTATCGACATGCCCAAAAGAATCAGCATGACCATTTTTACCAGCAAGCTTGCTTGCAGGAACAGATCCAGCATGGAAATATCAGCGGTCACCGTGTGTAAACTCCGTAATTATTGACTGAGGTATCGCCGTTGGCCTCATTTTCTCATTATCAATACATGCTACCTTAACCATTGTTTTACACAATGACCTTCCTTCAGGATTAACGATTTCCTGACAGAATGTGAGCGATGCTTTTTTGATTTCTTCGACGCGCGTCAGCACCTTGAGGTGGTCGTCTAGACGCGCGCCGTGTAAAAAGTCGATATCCATGTGTCGGACTACAAAACCCAACTTTTGTTCCAGTAAACGCTGTTGCGATACGCCGATAGTGCGAAGTAGCTCGGTTCGCGCGCGTTCAAAGTACTTTAAGTAGTTGGAGTGATATACCACGCCACCGGCATCGGTATCTTCGTAGTAGACCGTCACTGGCCATTCAAATGTCATCTCGGCTCCTTGTGCCTATTGCTCCCAGCGGAGAAAGGGCGCAAGCCCATCACAAACGGTTTGTTACTATAACGCAACTCATTGGGGTTTACGCAAGGGCTTATCAGCGCTTTTCAAAGATTGAAACAAAAAAATAGCACTACCTTTCAATCGGTAGTGCTATTTCGCTCATGGAATGAGCATACGGGTTCTCCTGCGGTGAGGGGATCGCGTTTAGAGCAATCTCACTGCGGTGAGGTAGCCCAAAATGCTCAAACAGAAATAGGGGCTAAACAGACACTGCCAAACCCATTTGTGCGGCTTAAAGCCAATGCCATACACCATGCTTGAGCAAATGGCCCAAATCATCAGCGGTGAGATCACGGCATTAAAACCGCCAATGGAGGCAGCGTAGCGTTCTGGATCCCACATCACCATAGCGACATGGTAAAAACCCAACAACAAAGATAAAACCCGAAATAGGGTCTTATCCATTGGCGCATGCCACTTAGTGACACGCGCAGTGAGATTACTCACTGTCTTTGTCCATCATTTCTGAGTGCTCTAACCAAAGCGCGTTAATGATGCCGAACGCACACGCTAAGAGTACACCCAGAATCCATGCGAAATACCACATAATTGTTGCTCCTTAGTAGAGTGAGTTTTTGTTGTCTTCGATGTATTTATTATCGAGACGGCCAAACATTTTGTAGTAGGTCCACGATGTGTAACCCAAAATCACAGGTACCATCACGGCCGCAACCGCGGTCATTAGGTTCAGTGTGAGCTCAGATGACGTCGCATCCCACATGGTTAGGCTGTGACTTGGCATTAAGTCCGATGGCATTACGAATGGGAACATCGCAAAACCTGCGGTCAAGATGACGCCCGCATTACCAAGGCTCGATGCCAAGAAGGCAAAGCCGCCTTTTTCAAATCGAGACGCCACTACCGCCAACAGAGGCATCGCCACACCCAGTGCTGGCGCTAGCCACATCAGTGGGTAGGTTTCAAAGTTACTCATCCATGCGCCAGCTTCACGCACCACTTCTTTGTTGAGTGGGTTTGACGCCGCATTGCCATCGATGACGCTAGTGATCACATAACCATCAATACTTTGTACCCAAAAGCCCGCGCCCACAAAGGCGGCTGCTGTCAGTAGACCCATCAGTTGAGCCACGCCACGAGCACGAGCGTGCACGTCATCGGTGGTTTTCATCTGTAGCCAGGTTGCGCCTTGCAAGATGATCATAAACAAGCTCACTAGGCCACACAGCAGAGCAAATGGGTTCAACAAGCCAAAGAAGGAACCGTGATAGGTCGGCATCAAGAACTCATTGAGCTGGAACGGAACCCCTTGCAGCAAGTTACCAAACGCCACACCAAAGATAATCGGTGGGACAAAGCCGCTGATTGAGATACAGATATCCCAAGTGTTACGCCATTTAGGATCTTCAATTTTAGAGCGGTAATCGAGACCAATCGGACGCAACCAGAGTGCTGCCAACGTCACGATCATCGCCAGATAGAAACCGGAGAACGAGGTCGCGTACACCAGTGGCCAAGCGGCAAACAGCGCGCCACCCGCGGTGATCAACCACACTTGGTTACCGTCCCAGTGCGGGGCGATCGAGTTGATCATGACACGGCGCTCGTTATCATTTTTGCCGATAACAGGGACCAGCGCACCGACCCCCATATCGAAACCGTCAGTAATGGCGAAGCCTATTAGTAGAACACCAATCAGTACCCACCAAATCAATCGCAAGATTTCGTATTCAAACATCTGTGTTTCTCCTTGCCTTAAGCTTCTACTTGGCGACTAACTTTGTCTTCAACAGAGTTAGCATCTTGCTCGAAGTGGTAGCGACCTGTTTTCAGGCTGCTCGGTCCCTTGCGTGCAAATTTCACCATCAGGTAGACCTCTGCAATCAAGAACACGGTGTAAAGCGCCAAAATGGCAAACAGCGACGTCCAGATTTCACCCGCAGTCAACGCGGATGCAGCAACGTGAACCGGTAGGATTTCACCAACGGCCCAAGGCTGACGACCAAACTCGGCGACAAACCAACCCGCTTCAACCGCAATCCAAGGCAGTGGGATGCTAAATAGCGCCGCTTTGTGGATCCACGCTTTCTGTTCGATTTTCTGACGACAGGTCTGGATAAACGCCGCGCCAAAGACAAACAACATGATGAAACCACACGCCACCATGATACGGAACGACCAGAATAGAGGCCAAACAGTAGGAATGGAGTCATCCGCCGCCGCTTGAATTTGCTCTTCTGACGCATCGACAACGTTGTCAGTGTAACGCTTGAGCAGCAAACCGTAGCCAAGGTCGCCCTTCACTTCATCAAACGCCGCGACGTTTTCAGCAGATTTGTCACCAGCGCGCAGCTTCTCTAACAGCTCATAAGCAAGCATACCCGTGCGGATACGCTCGACGTGCTGATCACGTAAATCACGAAGACCCGTCACTTCCTCATCAAACGAACGTGTCGCGATGATGCCCATGACGTAAGGGATCTTAATCGCGTAATCGGTGTGCATGGTCTCTTGGTTCGGGACACCAAACAAAGTAAAGGCCGCAGGGGCTGGCTCTGTGTGCCACTCAGCTTCAACTGCCGCAAGTTTCACTTTCTGCACTTCACCCAATTCGTAACCTGACTCATCGCCAAGGACGATAGTCGACAAAATCGCCGCCATACCGAAAGAAGCCGCAATCGCAAACGAACGACGCGCAAACGCAATGTCACGACCTTTCAATAGGTAGTAAGAGCTGATGCCTAGCACGAACATCGCGCCCGTCGTGTAACCTGAAGCGACCGTGTGAACGAATTTGACTTGCGCCACTGGGTTGAGCACCACTTCGGCAAAGCTCACCATTTCCATACGCATGGTTTCGAAGTTGAACTCTGCGCCGACTGGGTTTTGCATCCAACCGTTGGCCACCAAGATCCACAACGCCGAAAAGTTGGAGCCAAGCGCAACGAGCCAAGTGACGGCTAAGTGTTGACGCTTAGAGAGCCTGTCCCAGCCAAAGAAGAATAAGCCGACAAAGGTGGATTCGAGGAAAAAGGCAACCAGTGCTTCGATGGCCAAAGGCGCACCAAAGATGTCACCTACGTAGTGAGAATAGTAAGACCAGTTGGTTCCGAATTGGAATTCCATGGTCAGGCCCGTTGCTACACCTAGGGCGAAGTTAATACCAAACAGCTTACCCCAGAACTTGGTCATGTCCTTGTAGATTTGCTTATCGGTCATCACGTACAGAGACTCCATGATGGCGAGTAAGAACGCCATTCCGAGAGTCAACGGTACGAAGAGGAAGTGATACATCGCGGTTAATGCAAACTGCAACCGCGACAGATCCACTACGTCAATATCGAACATTGATTACTCCTTTTGTGCCGGCTGAAGACACTTTACTTCCATTGATGCAGCATGATTATTCGTTACCCAATCTTAAAGGTTGTTATCAGATAGCGGCTTACTGTTGCAAAAATGTACCGTAACAGTTAGTTAATTGTTAAGCATCAGCTAATATAGCTGGAACTAATATTACTGCTAAAAATTCTGCGTTTCAAAAGGTTTATAGAAACTGTCCGCTTTGATTTGTATCAACTTTAGTGCCGCATTTTTGATTAATTTTCCATCAAATTGATCTGTATCAAAAGAAAATCAGCGCGGATGTTAATGGGGCGTAATTAGACTGGTCGAATTCATTTTTATGCAGAACAAGCGATTAACAAAACACCTTATTTCATTAACCATAAAGGGGTAGTAAAGAATTTACATTTGTGACATTGATCACCAAAAATAGAAAACCAGCTCATCGGAGCTGGTTATGCAAACTTAGTTTTCATTCACGATTGGGCATTGACTCGCTAAGACTTGTCGATACCAAAATGGAGATAAGCTCGATCGGTCGCAATACGACCTCTTGGTGTGCGTTGCAGATACCCCTGTTGAATGAGGTAAGGTTCAAGAACGTCTTCGATGGTGTCTTTCTCTTCACCTATCGCTGCCGCCATGTTGTCGAGGCCAACCGGTCCGCCACCAAATTTCTCCATAATGGCGAGCAGTAATTTCCTATCCATGTAATCGAAGCCTTTGGCATCAACATCAAGCATATTGAGCGCTTTGTCTGCGGTGTCAGCGCAAATATGGCCATTGCCTTTTACTTCAGCGTAGTCACGTACGCGGCGTAGCAGTCGGTTGGCGATACGAGGCGTGCCTCGCGCACGGCGCGCGACTTCAAGCGCCCCTTCCGCATCCATCGACAGCCCTAGACAATCAGCACTTCGCTGGACAATGTGCTGCAAATCGGCGATTTTGTAATACTCCAAACGCTGAGTAATACCAAAACGATCGCGCAGTGGCGACGTCAACGACCCGGCTCTCGTGGTAGCGCCAATCAGGGTGAACGGAGGCAAATCAATTTTAATCGACCGCGCCGCCGGGCCTTCACCAATCATGATATCAAGCTGATAGTCTTCCATTGCAGGATAGAGCACCTCTTCAACCATTGGGCTCAAGCGGTGTATCTCATCAATAAACAACACATCATTTTCTTCGAGATTGGTTAACAAGGCGGCCAAATCGCCCGCTTTTTCAAGTACCGGCCCCGAGGTGGTACGAATGTTAACGCCCATCTCGTTAGCCACAATGTTCGCCAGCGTGGTTTTACCCAGACCCGGAGGACCAAAGATCAACAAGTGATCAAGGGCTTCGCTACGCAAATTAGCGGCTTTGATGAAAATTTCCATTTGATCACGGACATGATCCTGCCCTTGGTAATCTTCGAGCTTTTTCGGGCGTATTGCACGGTCAATGACGTCTTCTTCTTTGTAGACAGCATTGTCTGGGGCAATCAGGCGATCCGCTTCAATCATGACTGTTTACCTTTCAATGGGCTAGACCATAGATTTGAGCGCTTCACGAATCAATTCTTCGCTGCTCATCTCTGCCGTTTTCACCTGCGATACCACTTTAGACGCCTGGGTTGGCTTATAGCCAAGCGCAAGCAGCGCACTGATCGCCTCT
The DNA here is from genome assembly GCF_059834005.1 of Vibrio sp. R12-SW3-ISO1. Taxonomy (NCBI): domain Bacteria; kingdom Pseudomonadati; phylum Pseudomonadota; class Gammaproteobacteria; order Vibrionales; family Vibrionaceae; genus Vibrio; species Vibrio sp. R12-SW3-ISO1. Next base: position 196,516 of record NZ_JCBDGK010000015.1, on the reverse strand, counting down.
TCTTCCGCGTTCGATTGGCTTGAGTGTGTCGCCGAATCCATCGGCGCGGCATCCGTATGTGGCGTGAACAAGTCGCCCGCCCCCCAGCCTTTGAGGCGATCCTTCATCTCAACCACCAATCGTTCTGCGGTTTTTTTGCCTACTCCAGGCAACTTGACCAAGGTAGAGACATCTTCTCGCTCGACACAGGCGACAAACTGACTCGCCGTCATACCCGATAAAATGCCAAGCCCCAGTTTTGGCCCTACGCCATTGGCTTTGATCACTTCACGAAACAGCGCTCTCTCTTTAACGGTATTAAAGCCGTACAACAACTGCGCATCTTCACGAACCACAAAGTGTGTGTAGATGATCGCTTCTTCACCAATGTTGGGCAATTCATAAAAGCAGCTCATGGGCATTTGAACTTCGTAGCCTATCCCGCTGACTTCAATCAGCAGTTCTGGGGGTTGTTTCTCAATTAAAATGCCGCGCAATCGTCCAATCACTGGTTCGTCCTATTCGCTGTATAAAAGTGGTTTGATGATAATAAAGAACTGGATGTATAGCCAGTAAAAAACTAGCGGTAGCGTCCTCGTCGTGCGCTGGTCGCTTTTCCTGCAAGCGCCACTAAGGTTTTGTTGGTATTGGCATGACAAATCGCCACACCCAGCGCATCGGCGGCGTCCGCCTGTGGTTTGGCTGGCAGTTTGAGCATCGACTGAACCATGTGCTGCACTTGCTCTTTATCCGCGCCGCCATTACCCACCACAGCTTGTTTAATCAGACGCGCAGCGTATTCGTACACCGGCAACTCAGCATTCACCGCCGCCACAATAGCGCTACCGCGGGCTTGACCTAATTTAAGTGCGGAGTCGGCATTGCGCGCCATAAAGACCTGTTCAATAGCGAACACATCGGGCTGAAACTGGGTGATGATCTCCGAAACGCCCGCGTAAATTTGCTTGAGCCTACCGGGTAATTCCGATTCTGACGTGCGTATACAACCGCTGCCGAGGTAGTGAAGATGTCGACCTGTTTGGCGAATCACGCCATATCCGGTAATTCTTGAGCCCGGATCGATTCCTAAAATTATCGACATTGAGATCCTAGATTGGCAAAAACGTCATTCTACCCAATCGATGGGGGAATATGTAGCGCAAAGCATCATGACGGGGCGGTAATGATCGCGCGGCTCGATAAGCCCGCCTCAAGCGTCACTTCAATCACTTGCTCAGGCTCAGCGGTCAGCTTCTCGCCACTCCAATAATCAAACCAATACACCGGGTAATCGGAGGTCAGCGTGACTTCTCGGCCGGTTTGGTGGTAGTTAAATAAGCAGTGTAAGTCGTTACGCTCAGTCAGTTTCAAAAACCCATGATGCAGGTTAAACGCGGTAAACTTGGCGGCGTCTTGATTGTGGTTGTGTCGCATCACCAGTTTCGCTAGGGTCTTTTTCGCGAATGTGGTGAGATCCGGTAACGGGTCACCAGAGAGCAGTAATCCGCCACTGGCGAGTAGTACATCACGATGGAATTCATACGCTTGACGTTCCGCAGCTTGATTGGGCAACGAGACCAACGTCGCGCAATCGGGATCGATTTGCCACAGTTTGCGATGCTGCCAACTGCGGTAGAAGGTCTCTTTGGCGATTTGCTCAAATCGCCTTGGGTCTCGCTCGACATCATCTGACACGCGCATCGCATCTACCATGCCTAGCGACGGCCACATTGGAGCATTGCAGCCCAGTAACCACGCATCGCCTGCCCCTTGAGCAATGGCATCCATCCCCATTCGGTAGGCTTCCACCCCAGTAATGCCTGACTGCCAACGGCGACCTTTTAACGCTCCCCAATAGTTAGCATCAAGCTTAAATAGCTCAATCCCCCACTCTTCACGCATGGTCTTAAACACATGGGTGAGATGATCTTGCACATCCGAGTGAGTCGTATCGAGCAGATACCAAGGCGTGCATCGCCAGCCCGCATAGGTGACGTCTTCTGCTTTCATGATCTGGCCATTGTCATGGGTGACAAACCAATCTGGATGCTGGCGAAAAATGGTTGAGTTGCCCTCGGCAATAAAAGGCGCGACCCAAATCGCGGGCTTTTTGCCGCTGCGCTTTATCTCCTCAATCAAGGACGCAAGCCCAGACGGAAACTGCGCAGATGGCGAGAGCCAATCGCCCATAAACGCTTGATAGCCATCATCAATTAACACGTACTCGAGCGGCTTAATGTTCTCTTTCATGCAGCGCACATTGTCGCGAATCTGCTGCTCTTTGACTTGTGCATAATAGGCATACCAAGAGCACCAACCCAGCGGCGCGACACCATCAACACCTGCACGCCTTGGATGATGTTTGGCAATGCAGTCACTGAAGGTTTCATACAGTCCGGAAAGTGACGAGCCTTTCAGCACAACAACCGATTCAAGTTCGCTATGACTCCAATCACTAGGGTGGGTATTTTCACCATCAATGTAAGCCGTGAGGGTGCGCGTACCCTTCTGCTCTCTCACCTCAAAATAGCCGGCGAAACGCCGACAAGAGGTAAAGCCAAACAAGGTGTAGCCCAGCGAGTCTTCGACCACCAAATAGTTGTAATAGCGCTTAGGTTCGTTGGAGCCATAGAGCCGATAGCTCGCGCTGTTGTCGGGGCAGCGACCGATATCCACCGGCTTGTCGATGGTGCCGGTGGTTTGAGCGAGCATTTGAAAGCCATCGCCAAGTACCATTGCCTGACGCTCAAACTGAAAATCCGTTGAGAACAGTGCGTAGTGTGAGCCGAATGGATCATTACTTAAGCCTTGGAAGCGAAAGTGGACTTCGTTGCCCTCTACCACCGCATCAAGATCGCGACTCGGCACATACAGCACCTGCTCGTTATCTAATCGAATCACTTGGCCCATCTCGTTACCTCTCACCACAACGATTGACATTACAGCACTGCTCACCGTGCCTGTCTAACCAACAAATCTATTACAAATCACACTTTTATCACTATATGTGATGGTTTTTGTTTTCGCCAAATTCGACGCAACGAAAAATGCCGCTTCACAGGAAGCGGCATTGACCATACAAAACGTATTTAACGTTAGAACTGGTAGTTAAATTCGATGCGGTGATCGCCTTTCGCGTAGTTGACGTTCTCGTTCCAGTTGGCAAAGTAACGAACGTTGGCGCGTGGGTTGATTTGGTAAGAGACCGCCGCTTCGTGCGCGTACAGGGTATCTTCACCTGCACCAAAAGCATTGTCTTTGTAGAAGCTTGAGCCAGACATGGTGCCTAGGTACATTGGGTTGTAGTTGATCCAGATGCTCTCAGTCACTTCGATTTTGCTGTACATACCCACAACATAGAATGTGCCGTGAATGTCCCAGCGATCTTGCGCTTGGTTGTCTGTCGCAGCTTGGCGATCTTCACCAAATGCGACGCCCGCTCCTGCCAATGGGTAGAAGTTTACGGGGCCCATTTTAGGCAACGCTTGAATAAAACTGTAAGAGACGCTGCCTTGAGTACCCTTTGCCTCGCCGTTTGGCGTTGTGTTTTGGAATCCAAGATTCACGTCCACCTGCGAGCCACGACCGTTAGTCATATCCACGCTGAAGTGGCGGTAGCGTAAACTATCGATGCTGTTGTCGTTGTCTGAACGTGTGCCGCCATTCCAGCCAAGATCTTCACCAAGGAAGCCTTTCACCTCTGCGATGTGCATCGCCATCGTGGTTGGATTACCGGTGTCGTACGCTTGACCGAGTTTCAGGTTCAGACCTTTGTCGGTATAACCCACACCCGCCTGGGTATAGACCGCCAACGGATCCGACATGTCCTGCACATCTTCATTGGCTACTGCATTAAAGTGCACCAACGCCAACGCGCTCAGTGCGAATAGAGGTTTGTTGCTCATCGCCATCTCCACAAAGTTGTTCAGCGATGTCCCTTTCACTGATTATTGGAATTAAACGTGGCGAATTATGCGGTTATCGTGCTCGAACTGATAGGAATAACCATTATTCCCAAAACAGGGAGTGATCAGATCACTAAAATAGAAAAAGACCAGCGCGATGCTGGTCTTTGCTGGCTACATGGGTGCTACATGACCTCAATAGGCCCACCGAAGGCGGTCACTGGCGGTAATGTGCCGGTGTATTTTTCGAAGTCCACCAGACAAGTGTTGGCAGAGGTCGCTTGCGCTAGCTCAGAGGACGGGATGTCTTGAGTCAGCGTATTCGGATCGCCGTAGGTATCCAACGCGCCCACTTTTTCGTTGAGTGGCCCATACCATGCGCCCTCTTCGATACGTACCACGCCTGGGGCATAGCTATCGGTCAACACGGCGCCAGCAAGTAGCTGACCTCGGCCGTTGAACACTCGGACCACATCGCCCTCTTTGATGCCTTTGCGTTTAGCATCAGTTGGGTTGATGTAGATAGGCTCACGCCCTTGCACCGCGTAGGTCGCACGAAACGCTTCAGATTCACACATCTGTGAGTGCAGGCGCTTGTCCGGGTGGCACGATTGTAGCCAGTACGGGTACTGCTCTGAACCTGGGCCGCCGTGCGAGCGCTCGGATTTTTCAAACCACATTGGGTGTTCTTGGCAGAACTCATAGCCCATATTGCCGATGGTGCGGCTGGTGATTTCAATAAAGCCCGATGGCGTGCCCAGCGCGTTGATTTCCGGGTCTTCACGGAAAGAAGCGTGACGAACCCAAGGTTGACCTTGACCAAAATCGAGGAAACCTTGCTGCCAGAACACGTCAAATTCAGGCATATCAAACTTGCCTTTGTTGGCGTCGCGGCAGTTATCATAGAGCGATTTTACCCACTCCATCTCGCTCATACCACGCGTGTAATCCTCAGAACGACCCCAACGGCGCGTCAGTTCCGTCATGATGTCAAAGTCGGTTTTCGACTGGAACAGCGGATCAACCAACTTATGCATAGCGATTAAGCCACGGCCAGAGTACGCACCGTAACCATCAATATCGTTACGCTCAAACTGAGTACAGGCGGGCAAGACGATGTCAGCGTGACGGCAAGTGGCCGTCCAAGCAAAATCAATCGCGACCACGGTTTGCAGCGTTTTGAACGCTTGGCGCATTTTGTTGCGGTCTTGATGGTGATGCCAAGGGTTGTTGCCACTGAACACCATCATTTTGATGTCTGGCAAGGTAACCACAGCGCCATTGGCGTTGATCTTCTTACCCGGCTCAAGCAAGGCATCCACCCAACGCGCCACTGGAATCACGCGGCTATAGCCGTTGAAATCTTGATTAGTATGTTTCGGCTCTTGACCTTGATCGATGTTGAGCGGAAACGATCCTGGCGCGGCAAATCCCGTCGAGGATACACCGATGCCCGAGTAATGGTGACCGTAAGAGATACCGCCACCAGGCAAACCAATCTGCCCCACCATTGCAGCAATCACGGCGCACATCCAATATGGCTGCTCACCGTGCTCCTGACGTTGGATACTCCAACCGACCAAAATCTGAGTGCGGCCATTCACAAGCATACGCGCAAATTGGCGAATCTCGTCGGCGGATGCGCCGCAAATCTCTGCCGCCCACTCGGGTGTTTTTTCGACCTTGTCTTTGGTCTTACCTTGCACGTAGTCAATAAACTCTTCAAAACCAAGACAGTAGGTATCAATGAAGTCTTTGTCGTACAGATCTTCGTTGTACAGCACGTGCGCGATTGCAAGCATAAAAGGCACATCCGTTTGCGGGTGGATGTATTGCAACTCATTACCTAGATAGCGCGCAGTTTTGTTGCGTACTGGATCAACGGAGATGACATTGACGCGCTTCTGCGCGACTTTTTCTTTCAACTGCTCAAGATAGGCAAACGACTCGTGTGTTTCACATGTCCAGCCCACTTGTAGGTTTTTGACCGGATCGTTACCCCACAACACGATGTTGTCGCTGTTTTCGAGGATCAGCTCCCATGATGTGCCTTGCGCGTACACCTCGGTGGAACCCAACACATAAGGCAAAATAGTTTGCCCTGCGCCGGTTGAATAGTCGCCGACCTTTTTCACGGAGTAACCATGCAAACCCATCGCACGCTGCATATGGTTGTTACAACTGTGCATCTGACCGGTTTGACGCCAACCAGTTTGTCCAGTGTGCAAAGCCCAAGGGCCATACTCTTTTTGCACGCGTTCCAACTCACGATAGAAAAGATCCAGAGCCTCATCCCAAGTGACTCGAACAAAACGATTGTTGCCGCGTGTATCGGTCGAGTACTTATGCTTTTTCAACCAATCCAAACGTACCATAGGGTAGCGTACACGAGAGGGACTGTAGATGATCCCTTTGATGCCATTCAGCATATCGGTTGGGTATTTATCGACTTCAAGCGGCTTGATTTCTTGTACTTTCCCGCCCCAGATACGGGCGCGAAATGCGCCCCAGTGTGAGCCAGATACCTTCCAGGTACCCTCCACTTCTCCGGCGTTCGCCGCAGCCGACGTCAATAAGCTCGGCCCAATCAAGGAGGCAGCACTGGTTCCCGCGACACCTTTTAGAAAACTTCTTCTTGTGATTGCCATTATTTGTTACTCCATTGCCGCGAATTAGTGGTGACCATCTGAGAAATCAGAAGAGTGTTTTTGCAGGTATTTGAGCACCAAGGCTTCGGTATCAGTGTCAAAGTTGACGAAGGCAATCATGCCATCGAGCATCCCCACCCACCCATTGGCACTAAAGTGCGCCTCATCAGGCTGCGTATGACACGTCGAGCAGTTGGTTTGATACGCTTGGCCGGCAGCGCTCCAAATCGGCTCGAAATCCGAGACCATCGACTCTTTTTTCATCCACAAGTCCACGGCCACTTTTTCCCATGGCAAACCCGTGAGTTCGTCTTCTTTGCTTTCCCCTGTCACCACTTGGTCACCTTGAGAAACATCGCGCGTCAAAATGGCCGTTGAGATGTTCATACCAAAGTCTTCTTGAATGACACGTCCAAAGCCTTTCGCCTTGCGCCAGCCGTCGATCTCTACTTTGATCATGTCGCCCTTCGTTTCCACAATTGCCACTTGGCTTGCTGGGCTAAGTAGGCCCGCTTCGGTGGCCGCGCTTTCGTCGGTATAGAGAGGCAAGTGACGAATCGAAACCACAGAGTTGCCCACATTGTATGAGGTGCCGTTGGCGACCTGTTCAAGATCCCCCACAATGCCGCTCGCCGCTTCCATGTTATTCGGTAAGTGGTGCGCAATGCCTTTGTGACAATCCACACAGCTTTGATCGCGCTCAGCCGCGGATTGCATTTGAATGCGCGCAGTGGGTGACATCAAATCAAAATCCATCGACTCGTAGTTGTGACAGTTTTTACACTCCAGTGATCCATTGGCCGAGAAACGGTCCCATTCGTGACGCGCTAACTCAAGACGGCGCGCTTCAAATTTCTCAGGCGTATCGAGATCACCAAACACCTGCGCAAACACCTCTTTGGAGGCCTGCATTTTACGTGCAATTTTATCCGTCCAGTTGTGAGGTACGTGACAGTCAGGACAGGTTGCGCGAACCCCTGAATGGTTTTTCCAGTGCACGGTTTCTTGCAGCTCAACATAGACGTTGTCACGCATGGTGTGACAACTAATACAGAACTCTTCGGTGTTGGTCGCTTCTAGCGCTGTGTTGAATCCACCCCAGAAAATCACCCCAGCAATAAAGCCACCCATGGTGAGCACACCTAGGCTGATATGAACTGCAGGGCGAGTCATGGTTCGCCACAGCTTAACAATTAGTGCTTTCATCATTCTTTCTCTTTCATCTTATTCTTAACGTCAGTGACGGTTCTTGGTTTAACCGTGCGTCATTAACCGTGCGTTCCCGGTGGTCCCATGAAAAAGACCTGTAGCATCCAGACGATGAATCCGTATCCACCCACCAGTACGACACTCAACACGGGGAAAAGAATCACTGTGATGAAGAGGAACGATTTCCACTCCAAGGAGCGCTTTTCGCCACTCTCTATTTTGTTAACATTACTCATACATTTGCCTGCCCTGTCACTGATGCTCACTTTGAGCGCTGATCGATACGCACAAATTTCATACAACTGATACACGTAATGGTAGACCACACATTCTGTGGGGTTCAATCGAATTCAAGCCCATCACAGCGACTATTCGACACTTTTTTGAGCTGATACAGAGATGTGATGGATTGCGATTTTATGTGTTAAATAAGGTGCATTTGTGAAGAAATATGAACAAGAAGAAAGAGTTAAAAAATGGTTACTCACATAACATTTCACTTTCAAATTGGCTTAAAAAACGCAAGTCTAAGCACTCAACTTCCCAACAAATTGTTAAATTATTATTAATAAGAAACGGGAATGATGGGCTCAATCCGAGCGCAGCGGCCAATCTGTCACAATGAACGCAATGGTGTAGAATAAGCGCGAATATGGAGATGAATAATGAGCAGTGTGGTGGATATTCCTTGGCCCATTCTTGGGCTGTTTTTTCTTACTTTGAGCGTTCCGCTCTCTATCAGTCGCTACTATCAACTGAACATTGGCAAAGATGCGCTCATAGGCGTCGCGAGAATGACGCTGCAACTGGCCCTGGTTGGGATCTATCTCGAATATCTGTTTGAGCTCAATAGCGCGCTGGTCAATGTGCTCTGGCTCGCCGTGATGATTTTGATTGGCGCCAGTTCCATCATCAACAAAGCACGTTTACCTCGCCGCCCATTGATGGCGGTCGTCACCACAAGCCTCATCGTCGGCCTGACGCCAGTGTTGCTGATTATCACCGCTTTGGTCGTGAGACCCACGCCGTTTTATCACGCTCAGTACTTAATTCCCCTCGCTGGCATGCTTCTGGGCAACAGTTTGAGCGGCAATATCGTCGCGCTGCAACATTTTTACACCGCCTTTGAGCAACGCAATTCAGAGTACCAAGCGGCTATCTCACTGGGCGCGCCACCCAGCTTTGCTACCCTGCCTTTTGTTCGCGAAGCGATTCAAAAATCCGTGGCACCCACATTAGCCTCAATGACCACCAGCGGATTGGTCACGTTACCAGGAATGATGACTGGTCAAATTTTAGGCGGAGCAAGCCCTATTATTGCGATCAAATACCAAGTGATGATCATGGTGGCGATATTTGTCATGATGACCATCTCCATTACCACCACGCTTCGGCTGAATATTGCGGTCAACTTTAGCCAATCGGGTCAAACACGGGTCAAAAGGATCGAGCCTGAACAAGAATAGATCTTATCCACAGATTCTGTGGATAACCGTGGTGATACCTAGCCTTGGTCGAGACGCAAAACGTAAATTTTAACGATTATAGAAAAATTCCTTTACTTTCATCCGAGTATGATTTATCTCGATAACTGTAATAAACAGGTCACAAAATGACCATAGGATGCAATCGGTAACTGCAAAGGAGTGTTGTTATGATAGTGAATCCATTACACCAAACGTGCGATCAAGAAGAGGTAGGCAGTGAAGAGCTGCGCGATTGGTTGGTCTCTTTGCCCAAAGAGCTGCTGCCATTTGATGAGCCCTATCATCAAAGCCTCGATTAATCAGAGACGATACGAAAAAACCTAGCGCGAGCTAGGTTTTTTGACTCAACTAAACATCCAGACGGTGTTTCTAAATGTGATCAAACTCAAGCACTAAAAATAAGGAAATAAGATTTAGCTTTCAGAAGTGATCATTGGCCACTAAAAAAGAGTGGTTGAGCTAACAAAACTCGCCGCAAGGCGTTGTTCTAACGGGGCTGGGCGCTTATGGTGAGATCGACGATAGAAACAGAAGGAAACCGTCTATGAAATACTCCAGCGAGCACCTTTCTGAACTGAATCTCTTACTTCAGTTCGATATCAGCAGCGCAGCGACTGGCATCAAAGTGCACCACGAGGCGTCGCAAGAGATGCAATCCGCGGTGGCTCGTCTGTATCAAAAGGGGCTTTGTACGCTACCTGATGGTGGCTACCTGACGGACGAAGGCATTGAAGTGGCCGAGCACGCTGATAAGATTCTTCGCGTGCTGTGCAGCTAATTATCCGCCACGGGTAACTGAGTCACGTTACCCGGTTCTTGTTGTCTTTTCTGAACACTGGCCGCGATCGCCAGTGGATCGACTTTGGCGAGGCCTTGATTAAAGATGTCTCGCCACTTTCGCCCCTCTTCACTGTTGTTAAACGCCAAAAAGAGATCTTTTTCCGCCAATAAGGTGGGGTTCATTCGCAATCGCTTTGACAATAAAGCGGAGCGTGAATCACGCCGAATCAAAAAATCGAGCACATTGGCATCAATCACCGCCGCATCCAATCGCCCTTTTGCCACTTTATAAACATTACGTAAATCATCGAGCGTCTCTTCCACTGTTAGGGAGCCGGAAGCGACCATTTGATCAAATTCTGGTGTGTTGACATACCCTTTCACGGTTCCAACGCGGTATTGAGTGAGATCGCTGAGTGTGCTCCAACGAATGGGGGATTGGGTGTTTTCCACCAACCCTAGCGGTCCGCGACCAATCGGTTCTGAAAACACAAACTCTCGTGTATCAAAATAATATTCGGGGAAGTAACCGATGTACTGCGCTTTGCGACTGGCCGTCGTCACCGTTCTGACCCAAGGCTTGAACTCAACCACTAACTGGTAGCCCATGGCGGCAAACGCTTCCTTGGCAATGGCGACGGAGATACCCTGCTCAATCAGCTCTTCACCTGAATACGGTGGCCAGTTGAGTGACGTCATCACGACACGTTGATTAGCCTGTACCTGCCATGTCAGTAAAAACAAAGCAAACCACCACTTGATCATCTTACCTTCCTTTTTCAACGCCCTAGCATTCAACGCCTTAGCAGCCATCGCTATTCAAGCGGGTGACATTCAAGGTTTGGTGCCCATTGCCCCCCCATTGTCTCACTTTTAATATTAGCGTGATTGACTCAATTCGCTAGATTCATTTTGGCCAACACCTCTACGAGGCCTTGCGATACGGTTGCGAACACTTTCACAATGCTTTCCATTACACCTAACGCAAGATAGAGTAAAGGAAACAAATGAAGGAAGGATGTCATGAGTCATATAGCGGTTATTGGCGGCGGATGGTTAGGTCGCCCACTTGCTCAATACTTGGAATCCATTGGCCATCAGGTATCGGTCAGCCGCACTAGTGAGGCGGGGGCAGATGAGCTCAAAGCAGCGCACCTCGATGGCTTTATCTGCCAGCTCGAGAGTCCGCAGTCTGAGGTGGAACGCTCACTCAGCGCGATTCAACCTTCGATCGTGATCGGTTGTTTTCCGCCAGGTTTTCGTAAAGGTAAGGGTGATGAATATGCCGAGCAGTGGAAAAAACTCGCCACAGCCTGTGTCAATATCGGGGTCAACAAGCTGGTAATGGTCAGTTCGACCACGGTTTACCCATCAGTGGCGAAAGAGATGTATGAGGACGACGCGACGTTAGCATTGGCCAACACGCACAGTACCTTTTCTGACAATGCCAAAATCATGCTCCGTGCTGAGCAACACGTTCAAGATTCTGGGTTGCGTTTTGCCATCGTTCGTTGCAGCGGTCTTATTGGCCCTGAGCGTCACCCTTCTCGATTTGCAGCCAAGCTTCGCCAAGTCAGTCGCCTTGCGCCCGCTAATATGATTCACCTACTCGATGCCATAGGTGCAGTCAGCTTTGCAGCCCTGCATGACAACAATATGGTGGTCAATGCCACAACGCCAAATACCGTGAGCAAAGCGCAATTTTATCAAACTGCGTTAGAAAGAGCTGGGCTATCAGAGCCCCTACCACCGATTGTCGACGTGGAAGATAAACGGATTATGGCGGACCGTTTGCTAGAGCTCGGTTACCGTTTTCATTTCCAACATACGCTAGAGGCGCTGTGAGTCACACCATGAGACTGTATCAACATCTAGAGCACCTATGGGCGTATATGAGACTCAACCAACCGTTAGAGCAATGTGACGGTTTGTTGGTTCTTGGCAGTAATGATGTGCGTGTTGCAGAGCACGCCGCCAAGCTCTACCTCGACGGCTGGGCCAAGACGGTAATCTTCAGCGGCGGTGCCGGGCGCTTGACGCAGGGTCTTTTTGCCGACAGTGAAGCCGACACCTTTGCTCAAATTGCCATCGATATGGGCGTTCCACGCCGTGATATTGTGATAGAAAGCCAAGCCACGAATACCGGCGAAAACCTGCTGTTTAGCGCTGAAAAGCTCCAACGATTGAACATTCAGCTCGATTCGATCCTATTGGTACAAAAACCATATATGGAGCGGCGCTGCTATGCCGCGTTTTTAAAACAGTGGCCTCTACCCTATCGGCAGGTGTTCGTCACTTCGCCGGAATTAACGATCTGGGACTATTTCAATGAAGAGATTGACCTTGATACCACAGTGCGGGCAATGCTTGGCGATTTCGAGCGAATAAAAACCTATCCACAGCTTGGGTTTCAGGTCGAGCAAGTGGTGCCAGATTCCGTCGAACAGGCGTATCGTGCACTCAAAGCCATCTTTGATTGAACGACAGTTTAGCCTCATAGCAAAACAACAAGGCCAGATCGCGATGTTCTGGCCTTGGTCTTATTCGTGTTTGGATTTAGTGGACCGCTTCTTCTTGCTCGCCTAAGTATTTGAAGGTCAGCGCGTCGCCATCAAGATCGACTTTCACTGTGCCACCGTTAACTAAGGAGCCAAAGAGCAGCTCGTTCGCCAAAGGTTTCTTCAACTGCTCTTGGATCACGCGACCCATTGGACGTGCGCCCATCGCCTTATCGTAACCTTTGAGCGATAGCCAATGACGAGCATCATCAGAGACTTCCAACGAAACGCCGCGTGCATCCAGCTGTGCTTGCAATTCAACGATGAACTTATCAACCACCTGATGAATAACATGTTCATCCAGGCTGTTAAACCAGATGATGTTATCCAAGCGATTTCGAAACTCAGGTGTAAAGACCTTCTTAATTTCTGCCATCGCATCATGGCTGTGATCTTGCTGAATGAGACCGATGGATTTCTTCTCGGTTTCTTTCACGCCCGCATTCGTGGTCATCACAAGAATCACGTTACGAAAATCCGCTTTACGGCCATTGTTGTCCGTCAGTGTGCCGTTATCCATCACTTGCAGTAACAAGTTGAAGATATCTGGATGCGCTTTTTCAATCTCATCCAGCAAGACAACGGAGTGTGGATGTTTAATAACCGCATCGGTCAACAAACCGCCTTGATCGTAGCCAACGTAACCTGGAGGCGCACCGATTAAACGGCTCACCGAATGACGCTCACCATACTCAGACATATCAAAACGAAGCAGTTCGATACCCATGAGTTTAGAAAGCTGCACAGTGACCTCGGTTTTACCCACCCCGGTTGGGCCCGCAAACAAGAAAGAACCGACCGGTTTGTTGTCGTTACCTAGCCCAGCGCGAGTCAGCTTAATCGCCTCACTCAAGGCATCGATGGCATCGTCTTGACCAAACACCAACATCTTCATCTTCTCATCCAAGTTCTGCAAAATTTCTTTGTCAGAAGAGGAGACCGATTTCTCTGGGATGCGCGCCATTTTGGCAACCATAGCTTCGATGTCAGCCACACCGACGGTTTTCTTACGTCGACTGGCTGGGGCTAAACGGCTGCGCGCACCCGCTTCATCAATGACGTCAATCGCTTTGTCTGGCAAATGACGCTCGTTAATGTATTTTGCCGACAACTCAACCGCCGCACGCAAGGCTTTGTTGGTGTAACGCACTTCGTGGTGCGCTTCATATTTGGGTTTCAGTCCCATCAAGATCTTAGTGGTGTCATCAAGCGAAGGTTCCACCACGTCAATTTTTTGGAAGCGACGAGACAACGCTCGCTCTTTTTCAAAGATGTTGCTGTACTCTTGGTACGTAGTGGAGCCAATACAGCGTAACTTGCCACTGCTGAGGAGCGGTTTGATGAGGTTAGCGGCGTCCACTTGACCACCAGATGCCGCACCCGCACCGATGATGGTGTGAATCTCATCAATAAATAGGATGGCATCTTGCTCTTTTTCAAGCTGCTTTAAGATGGTTTTGAAACGTTTTTCAAAGTCACCGCGGTATTTGGTGCCCGCCAGCAGCGAACCGATATCGAGGGAGTAGATCACGCTGTTGGCGATGATCTCAGGCACTTGCCCTTCGACGATTCTCCACGCCAAGCCTTCCGCGATCGCCGTTTTACCAACGCCCGCTTCACCCACCAACAGTGGGTTATTTTTACGTCGGCGACACAGGACTTGGATAGTCCGTTCTAACTCTTTATCGCGCCCAATCAATGGGTCAATTTGGCCTTGCTTCGCCACTTGATTGAGGTTGGTCGCGAAACTTTCTAGACGTTCTTCAGAGCCTGACTCTTCGACACTGTCACTGCCAAAGGAATCCGATGAAGAGGACTCATCACCCGAACTGGACGCTTTAGTAATGCCGTGAGAGATAAAGTTGACGATGTCCAAGCGGCTGATGTCGTTTTTCTTCAACAGATAAGCAGCATGGGATTCTTGCTCGCTAAAGATAGCAACGAGAACATTCGCGCCAGTCACTTCGCTGCGACCGGACGATTGCACGTGAAAAACGGCTCGCTGCAGCACACGCTGGAAGCTCAACGTTGGCTGCGTTTCACGGGTTTCGTCGTTATCAGGAATCAGGGGGGTGGTTTGATCGATGAAAATGTCCAACTCGGCACGAAGTGCATCGATGTCAGCCTGGCAGGCTTTCAATGCCTCTCGCGCAGCATCATTTTCTAACAATGCTAGCAGGAGGTGCTCGACAGTCATAAACTCATGTCGTTTGTCACGTGCACGTGAGAACGCGCCGTTTAGACTCGACTCTAATTCTTTGTTCAGCATAAGTACCTCCTAAATAGAACAACGATGGTTGCTCGAACAAACGTTACGCTTGTTCCATTGTACAAAGCAGGGGATGCTCATTTTCCTTTGAATACATTGTGACTTGCGCCACTTTGGTTTCAGCGACTTCCGCGGTGTAGGTGCCGCAGACCGCTTTACCTTCATAATGCACTTTGAGCATCACCTGAGTTGCCTTATCAATATCCATAGAGAAAAAACGCTCTAGGATTTCGATGACAAAGTCCATGGGGGTGTAATCATCATTGTTCAATACAACGTTATACATGGACGGTGGCTTAATTTCTGTTCTTTCTTGCTCCAGTAAGTCAGAATCTGGAGTCACCCATTCAAACTGCTTGCTCATGACTCTTCAACAATTAGGTTTATCTGGTTTCAGTTTACCACTTCATGGAAGAGAAGTTTTAGATTTTGCTCTTGTAATTTAGACCATTTAAGCACAACAAAAATTTCACGCTTACTTAGAGACTAATCCACCATTTCCAAGCCTGCAAATAAAAGATTTTTATTCTCTCAAGCCCTCTATCTGATTGATTAAAAAGCAGGCAAAATCGCTAAATTGTCAAAATCACCCCGTAGACTAGAAATTGAAAACCGTTGCAAAAATGTAAATCTCAAAAGTGATTTGTTTGCAAATATGTAGAGTGTAATACGTTTTTTCTATTGACTGTGTTCAATCATTGGCTACATTGGTCAAATAGTGAGTAAAAATTTGGCAGCGGCTGAATGGAAATTCACTTTTTGTTTACACGTCACATTTTGACAACATTCCGCGCTAGACGGTCATCAAATGGCAACAGGAATGGCGGCAGTATAGAGCGGAGTTGAAATCGGTCGTGTAACCACCAACAACGTCAGTAAACAATGCATGAGGGATGTATAGCATGGCTACAGGTACAGTAAAATGGTTTAACAATGCCAAGGGATTTGGTTTTATCTGTCCAGAAGGTGAAGAGAGTGATGTGTTTGCGCACTACTCAACCATTCAAATGGATGGGTATCGTACTCTGAAAGCAGGCCAACAAGTCAATTTTGAAGTGGAAGAAGGTCCCAAAGGCTACCACGCCAGCGTGGTGACACCAGTGGACGCTCAACCAGCTAAATAACCGCTGCCAAAAAACTTCGCCCGATTCTTCGGCGCCGCAAATCAAACGCAATAAAAAACCCGCTTTGTCAGCGGGTTTTTGTTTATCGGTTCGCCAGTCTATTAGCGATTAATGATGCTGTTGAGTGTTGCGCTTGGTCGCATTAGCGTCGCGGCCTTCTCAAGTGCTGGTGCGTAGTAGCCACCCAGATCGCCCGTGACACCTTGAGCGCCATTGAGCTCAGCGATAATGGCCTCTTCGTTGTCTTGTAACGACTTCGCAATCGGCGCAAATTCAGCCGCAAGATCCGCATCAGCGGTCTGCTCTGCTAACGCTTTTGCCCAGTAGCTAGCAAGGTAGTAATGGCTGCCACGGTTATCAAGCTCGCCAACTCGGCGAGACGGTGACTTGTTGTTGTCGAGGAACTCACCGGTCGCCTTATCGAGGGCATCGGCCAGCACTTGCGCTTTAGCATTGCCTGTCACGACGCTGAGGTGTTCCAGTGACGCCGCTAATGCCAAAAACTCACCTAAGGAATCCCAACGCAAATGGTTCTCTTTTTCCACCTGTTGAACGTGCTTCGGCGCGCTGCCGCCCGCCCCTGTTTCAAACAGACCACCGCCGTTCATTAGCGGTACGATAGACAACATTTTTGCCGAGGTGCCCAACTCAAGAATTGGGAACAAGTCCGTCAAGTAGTCACGCAGCACGTTACCTGTCACAGAGATGGTATCAAGACCTTCTTTAATACGCTCTAGCGAGTATTTGCACGCCTCAAGTGGTGCCAGGATCTTGATCTCTAGACCAGTGGTGTCGTGCTCAGGTAAGTATGCATTCACTTTTTTGATCAGCTGAGCATCATGAGCACGATTTTCATCCAACCAGAATACCGCAGGGACGCCGGTTGCGCGTGCACGTGTCACCGCAAGTTTTACCCAGTCTTGAATCGGTGCATCTTTCACTTGGCACATACGGAAGATGTCACCCGCTTCCACCGATTGCTCAAGCAGCACCTGGCCGTTGCTGTCAACAACACGGACAGCACCATCGGCGTCGAGAATAAAGGTCTTATCGTGTGAGCCGTACTCTTCCGCTTTCTGCGCCATCAAACCCACGTTAGGCACGCTACCCATAGTGGTTGGATCAAACGCGCCGTGCTCTTTACAGAAATCAATCACCGCTTGGTAGATACCCGCGTAGCTGCGATCTGGAATCATCGCTTTGGTGTCTTTCTGTTTGCCATCAGGGCCCCACATTTGACCGGATGCACGAAGCATGGCCGGCATCGAGGCATCAACGATGATGTCACTTGGCACGTGAAGGTTGGTGATACCGCGATCAGAATCGACCATAGCTAATGGTGGTTGAGTTTCATACACAGCTTGAAGCGCGGCTTCAATCTCGGCTTTTTGATCTTGCGGCAAGGCTTCAATCTTGCTGTACACATCGCCGATACCATTTTTGACATCAACGCCGAGTTTCTCAAACAGCTCACCATACTTAGCAAACACGTCTTTGTAGTAGACTTTCACGGCATGACCGAAAATCACTGGGTCAGAGACTTTCATCATGGTCGCTTTCATGTGCAGTGATAGCAGCACATCTTTTTGCTTCGCGTCTGCAATCTCTTGCTCAAAGTACGCCACGAGTGCGTTTTTGTTCATCACCGCGCAATCAATGATCTCTTTATCTTGCAGGGCGAACGGCGCTTTCAGTTGTTTTGTGCTGCCGTCTTTCGCGACAAATTCGATGGTCACTTTGGTCGCATGCTCGACCGTCACCGACTTCTCGCTACCGAAGAAATCTTTGTCATCCATACTAGAGACATGAGACTTCGACTCTTTTGACCACGCGCCCATTGAATGTGGGTTTTTCTTTGCGTAGTTCTTGACTGAAAGCGGCGCACGGCGGTCAGAGTTACCTTCACGTAGCACCGGGTTCACTGCACTGCCTTTGATCTTGTCGTAGGTCGCTTTGATCGCTTCCTCTTCGTATGTACTTGGCTCTTCAGGGTAGTTCGGCAGGTTGTAGCCTTTGGCTTGCAGCTCTTTAATTGCGGCTTTTAACTGTGGGATAGACGCCGAAATGTTCGGCAGTTTAATGATGTTGGCGTCAGGTGTTTTCGCCAACTCGCCCAATTCAGCAAGCGCATCACCGATACGCTGTTCTGGCGTCAGGTGCTCAGGGAAGCTCGCGATGATACGACCGGCGAGTGAAATATCGCGTGTGTCTACGTCAATGCCTGAGGAGGCAGTGAAAGACTGGATAATTGGCAGTAGTGAGTAGGTCGCTAGCGCTGGCGCTTCATCGGTGATCGTGTAAATAATTGTAGGCTTTTCTGTAGGCATGAAATTTCCCTATTTGTTCTGACAAACCCATTGGATGCATGGGCTTTTGTGGTCTGTCCGCGACAAGTAGATAATACCAACACGAATGTAGTTGCCTTGGTATCGTCATCCCCTCACTTGTTGCGATTTAGATGTCTCTTTTTTTGTTTGGCCATCGCCGTTGAAACTTTGTGTTTCGCTGACTCGGCGTCCATGAGAACGTAATCGTTATAATTAAACAAAATCGGCAAAATAGTCTATTATCTTGTGCGCCAATCCTGATTCGAGGCGCGCACATCATAGCGTAATTCGAGATAGATCGAAACTTTCGCCCACACTTCGTTTACATTTTTGCAAGGTAGTTAACATGTCACCACGCTCAAGACGCGAGTCTCAGCCCGCTTCACCACGCAACGGTCAAACACGTTTAAAACGACCGTTTGGCGCGCAAGATGCCAAGCGCAGCTCGTCTAAACATCGCAGAAAAAAGCCAAGTCAAAAAGCGAAGATCGCGCCATCAGAACGTAAGGTGATCGTCTTCAATAAACCCTATGACACCTTGAGCCAGTTCACCGATGGGGAGGGAAGAAAAACCCTAGCCGACTTCATCGATGTCAAAGATGTGTACGCCGCTGGAAGACTCGATCGTGACAGTGAAGGGCTGATGGTGCTGACGAATGACGGCATCTTCCAAGCCAAACTGACCTCGCCCAAATCGAAAGCCCCTAAAACCTATTGGGTACAAGTAGAAGGTGAGCCGAGCGACGCGGATCTCGATAAGCTTCGCCAAGGGGTTGAATTAAAAGATGGCATGACACTGCCGGCCACCATCGAACGCATGGACGCGCCTGATATTTGGGAGCGCAACCCACCGGTGCGTTTTCGCGCCTCGATTCCAACGACTTGGCTCGCCATCACCATCATCGAAGGTCGTAATCGCCAAGTCAGACGCATGACCGCGCACATCGGCTTTCCGACTCTTAGGCTTGTGCGCTACTCTATGGGTGACATCACCTTAGGCGATTTGCAGCCAGGCGAGTGGCAAACCGTCGACTTGTAACTGCCCTTGTTATAAATGATTCTTCGTTACCCTCTCAGAGTAACTTAGGATAAAAAAATACCGCTCTATTGAGCGGTATTTTTGGTTTCGTCACCCGTAAAGGGATTACTCTTTATCTTTCGCTGCGGTCACTGCAATCGCTAGCTCTTCAAGCGCGGCAGGGTTAGCAAGGCTAGGCGCGTCGGTCAATAGACAAGCCGCTGCCGTCGTTTTCGGGAACGCAATCACATCACGGATGTTCTCGGTACCACACAACAGCATAACAAGACGGTCGAGACCAAATGCAAGCCCCGCGTGCGGCGGCGTACCAAATTTCAGTGCGTCCAATAGGAAGCCAAACTTCAGACGTTGCTCATCCGCATCGATACCAAGAATATCGAATACCGCCGCTTGCATCTCCGCGTTGTGGATACGAACAGAACCGCCGCCCACTTCGTAGCCGTTGAGTACCATGTCGTAGGCGTTAGAGTTCGCCGCTGCAGGGTTCGCTTTTAGCTCTTCTGCCGTCACACCGAGAGGCGATGTGAATGGGTGGTGCATCGCGTGCAAGTTGCCTTCGTCGTCTTCTTCAAACATTGGGAAGTCAACAACCCATAGAGGCGCCCAAGTGCCTTCTTTTGTCAGCTCTAGGTCTTTGCCCAATTTCAGACGCAGTGCACCCAGCGCTTCAGCCACGATGTTCGCTTTATCTGCGCCGAACAAAATAATGTCGCCAGATTCCGCTTGCGTGCGCTCAAGGATGCCATTGATCACCTCTTCGCTGAGGAATTTAGCCACAGGAGATTGGATACCTTCCATGCCCGCTGCGCGATCGTTGACCTTCATCCATGCCAAACCTTTCGCACCGTAGATACCAACAAACTCGCCGTAGCCGTCAATTTGCTTACGAGTGAGTGACGCACCGCCCGGTACACGAATCACAGCAACGCGGCCTTTCTCGTCATTGGCTGGACCAGAGAAGACTTTGAACTCAACGTCTTTCACTAGGTCAGCAACATCAACAAGCTCTAGTGGGTTACGTAGGTCAGGCTTGTCAGAGCCAAAACGGCGAATCGCTTCGCTAAATGGCATGACAGGGAACTCACCGAGGTCAACGTTCAGTAGCTCTAGCCACATGTCGCGAACCATTTTCTCTGTGGTTGCACGCACTTCGTCAGCGGTCATGAATGACGTTTCGATATCGATCTGAGTGAATTCAGGTTGACGGTCAGCACGCAAGTCTTCATCACGGAAACACTTAACGATTTGGTAGTAACGATCAAAACCCGACATCATCAGCAGCTGTTTAAATAGCTGTGGAGACTGAGGAAGCGCGTAGAAGCTGCCTTTGTGAACACGGCTTGGTACTAGGTAATCACGCGCACCTTCTGGTGTCGCTTTGGTCAGTACAGGTGTTTCGATGTCTAGGAAGCCGTTGTCGTCTAGGAAACGGCGAACAAAGCTAGACGCTTTCGCACGCAGCTTGATGCGGTCGCTCATTTCAGGGCGACGCAGGTCTAGGTAACGGTATTTTAGACGTTGTTCTTCCGAGTTCTTTTGGTTGAAGTCTAGAGGCAGAACGTCGCTGCGGTTGATGATCTCAAGACCTTTCGCAAGGACCTCAACCTCACCGGTGGCCATGTCTTTGTTGACTTGGCTTTCTGGACGAACACGCACTTCACCCGTTAGCTTGATACAGAATTCACTACGAAGGGTATTCGCCACTTCGTACGCGTCCGCCATGTCTGGATCCACCACTACCTGTACGATACCTTCGCGATCTCGCATATCGATAAAAATAAGACCGCCTAAATCACGGCGACGGTTTACCCAGCCGCACAGTTCTACAGTTTGTCCTGCTAGGGACTTGTTCAGGTGACCACAGTAATGGGTACGCATAATGAAATTCCCAATCTCTCTAGTAATAAGTTGATGACGCCCTAGCTGACTGCCGCCAGAGCAAAGGTCCATTTATACGCTGAAAGTCATTTTAAATCGACTGTTGCAGCGACAATTTATTGCGTTTTATCGTGCTTTGATGATTTTTACACCAACAAATGGCCAAAAAAGCCGATTTCGCCGTCAAATTGACCCGATTATAACGCCAGATTACCTTTTTCTTCAAAACTCTCGTAGAGTAGAGACATCCGATGCGTATTGAGGGGAATATGGACAAGTTACCGCTAAGATTAGGCTTGACGATGTGGTCAAACAACCACTGGCAGCAGGCGTTTTATGGTAGTGGCACGCAGGCCTCACAACGCCTTGAAAAGTATGCTGACGTGTTCCATACCGTTGAAGGTAACACCACGTTTTACGCCACGCCAACGCCATCGACCGTGAGCAACTGGAAAGCCGCCACGCACGATGATTTTCGCTTTACCTTTAAGCTTCCCAGAGCCATCACCCACCAGCATCAGTTGCAAGGCTGCCAAGCACTGCTCGCCGACTTTATGCGCATTATGGCGCCACTGATACCGCGCATTGGGCAATGGACTATTCAACTCCCCGCTGCCTTTGGACCGGAACACTTTTCACAGTTGACGACCTTCTGCGCCATGCTGCCACCGGACTTTCCCATCGGTGTTGAAGTGCGCCACCCCGCCTTTTTCGCCAAAGGTGACGCCGAAAAGCGACTCAATCAGTGGCTGCTGGAGCGCAATTGCGATCGCATCATTATGGACAGTCGCCCTGTTTTTTCGACTCAGCCAGACAGGCGCTCCCCCTTTTTTGCTGCCCTAATTGATGCCCAAGAGAAGAAACCGCGCGTTCCCGTGCACGCCATTGCCACCGGAGCGCATCCTATGGTGCGTTTTATTGGCCATCCTGATGAACCACTCAATGACGCTTTTTTTACTCCTTGGCTCGATAAATTGCCGCAGTGGATAGGTGAAGGAAAGCAGCCTTACCTGATGATCCATACCGCCGACAACCTGATTGCGCCCGAGCTAGCCGCGAAGCTCTATCGACGTTTGCAACAGCAGGTGTCATTGCCCGATTTAGCGCCATTTCCAAGCCAAGGCGACCACGCGCAAATATCAATGTTTTAAGTCACATGACAAGCGCGCAAAGATCTCATAAAATACGCGCCTTTTTTGACATCTGACGATGGCATGCTTGACTGTTTGCATCGGCCGTAGCGAGAGTGTGTGATGAACCCTAAGAGCAACCCAGATACCATTTTTTCGGCGCCAATCGACAAAATTGGTGACTTCACGTTTGATGAACGTGTCGCAGAAGTGTTCCCTGACATGATCCAGCGCTCGGTACCAGGCTACAGCAACATCATTTCAGCGATTGGCATGTTGGCCGAGCGCTTCGTTAAGCCTCACTCCAACATTTACGATTTAGGTTGTTCATTGGGTGCCGCGACCCTCTCTATGCGTCGCCACATCCAGCAAGAAGGCTGCAAGATTGTCGCTGTCGATAACTCGCAAGCCATGGTTGAGCGATGCAAACTGCACGTCAACGCCTATCGCAGCGATACGCCTGTTGAGGTGGTTGAAGCCGATATTCGACACATCGACATCGACAACGCGTCTGTGGTGGTCTTGAACTTCACGCTGCAATTTCTCTCACCACAAGACCGCTACAGTTTGCTAGAGAAGATTTACGCGGGTTTAAGACCTGGCGGTATTCTCATTTTGTCCGAGAAATTTGTCTTTGATGATGTCGGCGCCAACGAGCTATTAATTGATTTGCACCATGACTTTAAACGCGCCAATGGCTATAGCGAACTCGAGATCAGCCAAAAGCGCAGCGCGATTGAAAACGTCATGCGTCCTGATTCCATCAAAGCGCATAAAGAGCGCTTTGCCAAGATTGGCTTTAGTAGTTTTGACGTTTGGTTTCAGTGTTTTAACTTTGGTTCTATGTTCGCGATTAAGTAGTCATCACGCGCATATGGTGTCCATCAACGCATAGTGTTGTACGACACCCATTTTCACATTTGCACGCGCCGAGTCCCTAGAGGCCGCGAGCAACCTTAAACATCTAGGGACATGCCTTTATCAACGAGGACCTTGTTTTCATGTTTAATTTTGCCGATTTCTATCAACTCATCGCTCAAGACACGCGTCTGCAACCTTGGCTGAATGTTCTGCCACAGCAGTTGACCGATTGGCAAAATGCCGAACACGGTGACTTTGGCCGCTGGTTAAAAGCACTGAACAAGATCCCAGAAGGCGCGCCAGATCAAGTCGATATTAAACATTCGGTGACGTTGAGCAATGACACGCCATTCCATGAGGGCGAGTTAAAGAAACTCGAAAACTTACTGCGTACCTTCCACCCTTGGCGTAAAGGGCCGTACACCGTACACGGTATCCATATTGATACTGAGTGGCGCAGCGACTGGAAGTGGGATCGTGTCCTCCCTCATATCTCTCCACTGAAAAATCGCAGTGTGCTGGATGTCGGTTGTGGCAATGGCTATCACATGTGGCGCATGCTGGGCGAAGGCGCGCGTCTTACGGTCGGCATCGACCCATCACACCTGTTTTTGATCCAGTTTGAAGCGATTCGCAAACTGATGGGCGGTGATCAGCGAGCCCATCTTCTGCCGCTGGGTATAGAACAACTGCCAAAACTGGAAGCCTTTGATACCGTCTTTAGCATGGGTGTGCTCTACCATCGCCGCTCGCCGCTTGATCACTTGATCCAACTTAAAGATCAATTGGTGGCAGGCGGAGAGCTGGTGCTCGAAACTCTGGTTATCGAAGGCGATGAAACATCCGTATTGGTGCCGACATCTCGCTATGCACAGATGCGAAATGTGTACTTCTTCCCTTCCGCCAAAGCGCTTAAAGTCTGGCTGGAACTGGTTGGCTTTGAACAGGTGCGTATTGTGGATGAAAACGTCACAACCACCGGTGAACAGCGCACCACCGATTGGATGACGCATAACTCATTGCCAGACTATTTAGACCCAAGCGATCCGAGCAAAACCGTGGAAGGCTATCCGGCGCCACGACGTGCGATCTTAGTGGCGAAGAAACCCAACTAGGAATTCCGAATTTCTTAAAGATTTGACAATACGTTAACGCATTTTTGCTATCGAATCGTTACTCTCCAAACCCTTACTTTCTGCCGCCTAATACGCCCAGTCAGTAAGGGACTATTTCTTTGTTTTTATCTCTGTTTTACTGCCCAATTTAGGTTGATTAATGTTTTCAAGATTGACTCCGCTTGTCGCCCTTGCTGTGCTTTCAGGCTGCGCGACAACTGACGAAAAGCCGTACCATCAAGAAACACTCGCCGCGATTTCAGCGCAAGAAACCTCTCTTAATAACAAGCTCGAAAACATCGCCCTACAACTGAGCAATCAGTCCGACTACATCGAAAGCCTAGAGAGCCAAGTCTTGGTGTTAGGTGGTGAGGTGGGTGAACTGAAAAAACGCGTCAACACACCGAGAAAAGCACAAACCACACCCAAAGCGCCCACGCAGAAAATTGTCAAGGTTGACCCAAGTAACCGCATTGTGCTGGGAGAAATCGAGACGGTCACCATAGACAACGTCTCACAACGTTTTGACGCCCGAGTTGACACCGGCGCTGCGACCTCGTCACTCAATGCTGTCGACATTGCGGAGTTTGAGCGCAACGGCAAAAACTGGGTTCGCTTCCACCTCTCCGATGGTGTCACAGAGTTAAATGATGACAACTGGATCGAAGCGCCCGTGGTTCGCCATGTCAAAATTCGTCAATCCACCAATGAAGAACTGGAGCGACGAGTCGTGGTTGAACTTTGGGTCAAACTTGGAAAAATTCATGAAAAAGCGCAGTTTACATTGGCAGATCGCTCTCAAATGAGTCATCCTGTTCTTCTAGGTCGTGAATTTATCCGTGACATCGCCGTCGTCGATGTCAGCAAGAAGTACATTCACACGGAAGTTGCAAAAAAATAATAAGGTAACGGTATGACGTCAAAAGTCCCTTTTTATATTTCAGTGGTTGTCCTGATCTGCGTAGGGATTGCGCTGAGTCTATTTCGCCACCAGAGCTATGGTGTGCCTTGGACGCCAGGAGAAACGCGCCAAGTCTGGGATATCGAGGCTCGTATTGAATTTAATGCGCAAAATAAACCCGTCAAAGCCTCCCTTGCTGCGCCTCATACACAATCGGGTTTTACCCTGATTAGCGAGTCGTCGTCTTCTCCAGGCTATGGTGTTTCCTACATTGACACCGAAACTGGGCGACGTGCTGAGTGGTCCATTCGCCAAGCGAGCGGCGCGCAGACCATCTACTACAAAGCGCAGTTTTTGGTTGACCCGCAAGCCGACGTCGATCCGATTCCACCTGTTGCCGCCACCACCAAACCCACTTTCGATGGTCCTGTCGAAGCGGCGGCTAATGCATTGATTGAACTCGCTAATCAACGCTCTGCCGATGACATCACCTTTACCCGTGAACTGATCAAATCCATCAACGATTCAGACAGCCAGAACGCGGCGTTAATTCTCAATCGCATGTCTAAAGTTGAGGCGGTAAGCAAACTGCTCGCCTATGCGGATATCCCAAGTAAAGTCGTCGGTGTTATCGAGCTGGAAGATGGCCGTCGTCGCCAAAGCATTCAGCAGATGAACCAAGTGTGGGATGGCAAAAGTTGGGTGCTGTTCAACCCAAGCAAAGCGAGCCAAGTCACCGCAGAGAACATTCTGGTGTGGGATGAATCGAACGTCTCACTACTGGATTTGATTGGCGGTCAAAACAGTCAAGTCCACTTCTCCATGATTGCTCAGGAAGTCTCGCCGTCTCAAGCGACGATGGACAAAGTGCAAGCCGACGGTTTACTCAACTTCTCTATTCATAGCTTGCCACTAGAAGAGCAAGCCATGTTCAAAACCATCATGCTGATCCCAATTGGCGCCTTGATTGTGGTTTTCTTACGCGTGCTGATTGGTCTGAAAACCTCCGGCACCTTTATGCCCGTTCTGATTGCGGTCGCCTTTGTGCAAACTCAGCTTGTGACCGGTATTGTCGGCTTCCTATTGATCGTCGGTACTGGCTTGGTTATCCGCAGCTATCTCTCTAAGCTCAACCTGCTTTTGGTGGCGCGGATTTCGGCGGTCATCATCACGGTGATTATGATCATCTCGGTGTTTACCGTGGTGGCATTTAAGATTGGCTTGACCGAAGGTCTCTCGATCACCTTCTTCCCAATGATCATCCTATCTTGGACCATTGAACGCATGTCGATTCTCTGGGAAGAGGAAGGCGCTAAAGAGGTAGTATTGCAAGGTGGGGGCTCGCTACTGACTGCTGTACTGGTCTACCTAGCGATGACCAACCCTTACATTCAACACCTGACCTTTAACTTTATTGGTCTGCAACTGATCGTACTGGGCGGTATTTTGTTACTCGGTACCTACACTGGATACCGTCTGACTGAGCTGCGTCGCTTTAAGCCATTAGCGGAGGACTGAACGATGTTTTCACGTTTTACCTCTCCGAGTAAGCTGCGCCACAAGGGCATTATGGGCATGAACCAACGTAACCACAGTTACATTGGTCGCTACAATGACCGTTCAAAATACCCCTTGGTGGACGATAAGCTGAAAACCAAGATCATTGCCGAGATGCATGGCGCGACGACACCGAAGCTTATCGGCGTTATCAGTAACCAAGCCGAAGTCAAACGTATTCACAATATGGTGCTCGATTGGCCTGGTTTTGTTATCAAGCCAGCACAAGGCAGTGGCGGTAAGGGGATCCTTGTTATCACCTCTCATAAGGATGGCGTCTACACCAAACCTTCTGGTGCCACCATCAATAAAGAAGATGTCGAACGCCATATCAGTAATGCCCTGGCGGGGCTCTTCTCGCTCGGCGGCAAGAACGATGTCGCCGTGGTTGAAAACCTGATCAAATTTGATGATTGCTTTGATGGCTTTAGCTACGAAGGGGTGCCCGATGTACGCATCATCGTATTTAAAGGCTACCCAGTGATGGCTATGATGCGCTGCTCGACCGCTGCGTCTGATGGTAAAGCGAACTTGCACCAAGGCGCCGTGGGCGTCGGGATAGATATTGCAACCGGCCGTGCGGTGCGAGCGGTGCAGTTTGACCAACCGATTACTCATCACCCAGACACCGGCAAAGAGCTGGCGACCCTACAAGTGCCTCATTGGGAGCGCCTTCTGGTGCTGGCTTCTAGTGCTTGGGAGATGACCGGTCTCGGTTACATGGGCACCGACATGGTGCTTGACAAAGAAGAGGGGCCAATGGTGCTCGAGCTCAACGCGCGCCCCGGTCTGGCGATTCAGATCGCGAACGGCAGCGGACTGCTACCAAGGCTTCGTCACATTGAAAACATGGGCACCACTATCCGCTACCCTTCGCCGGAAGAGCGCGTTGCCTATGCCGCGAAACAGTTTGGAATTTTCGCCAACGAAATTCCTGCTTGATTCCTTAATGTCTAAGTTGCCTTAAACCTCCAATAAAAAATAGCCGCTTAGCGGCTATTTTTGTTTCTGGTCTTTTGTTTCTTGTCGACCTCGGGTGTCACATTAGCTCGCGGCGCGCACGTCAGGGGCAGACTGCAGGCCATATTGACGTTGAATTTTATCCGCAGCTTGCTCAGCAATCATGATGGTCGGGGCGTTGGTGTTAGCCCCCACCAAGGTCGGCATCACCGACGCATCCACGACCCGCAGTCCTTCTAAGCCGTGCACCTTGAGGTCGGCGTCCACTACCGCATACTCATCGCTGCTGGGCCCCATTTTACAAGTACCGACTGGGTGATACTGGGTATCGGCGCGATTGCGAATGTCTTGTTCGATTTGCGCATCATCGGTGATATCGACCGGATAAAAGTTCTCCCCTCTCACCTCGTCAAACGCACGGCTGTTTAGCATGCGATGCTGCAACTTCCAGCCACGCTTCATCACTTCCATATCGTCTGGATCAGCAAAAAATTGCGGATCAATTAATGGGGCGTGAGTCGGATCAGCGCTCGCCAACTTAACGGTGCCACGGCTTTTCGGCCTTAGCACAGTGACATGGCAACTGAAGCCGTGACTGGTGTGGATTTTTCTTGCGTGGTCATCGACCACCGCGACCACAAACACAAACTCAAGGTCCGGCACATCGAGCTCAGGTTCGGAGTACGCGAACGCAATTCCTTCGGCAAAGTTGCTGCTGAGCTTACCTTTGCGCTCAGACACCCACTCTGGCAGCGCCTTGCTCATCTCAGCCGCCATCGAGAGCGACACACCAAAGGTCTCTTTCTTGGCGCTGGTTTTATAGCTATGGACAAGGTCGATGTGATCTTGCAAGTTTTCCCCCACACCGGGTAGATGGTGGTGATGCGTCAGCCCGTGCGGTTCAACATCGCTCTTGGCGCCTATGCCCGACAACAGCATAATTTGCGGCGAACCAAAGGCTCCAGCACTCAAAATCACCTCTTTGCGCGCTCGAATTTGGTACACCTTACCCTTGTGCTGGTACTCCACACCCACCGCACGCTTCTCTTCAAGCAGCACTTTTCGGGTCGTGGCTCGGGTAATCACGGTAAGATTTGAGCGATGTAAGTTCGGCGTGAGATACCCTTTTGCCGCGCTGCAGCGTTCACCGTTTTTTTGCGTCACCTGGGTGACCA
This sequence comes from Vibrio sp. R12-SW3-ISO1, assembly GCF_059834005.1. Classification (NCBI taxonomy): domain Bacteria; kingdom Pseudomonadati; phylum Pseudomonadota; class Gammaproteobacteria; order Vibrionales; family Vibrionaceae; genus Vibrio; species Vibrio sp. R12-SW3-ISO1. The sequence continues at coordinate 167,614 of NZ_JCBDGK010000015.1, read as the reverse complement.
TAGCGCCAAACTGCTCTGCACCATTGATGTCATGATTTCTTGGCACCCCGATGGATTCACACCCATCAAGAAAACGCTCTAGTAGCGGACTCGGTGAACGCAAGTTGCTGACGTTAAGCGGTCCACCTTGTCCATGATACGCGTCGACGTGCTGCTCATTATGCTCTGCCTTTTTAAAGTACGGCAGGCAATCGTTGTAGCTCCAGCCGGGATTGCCTAGGCTTGACCAAAGGTCGTAATCATAGCGATGGCCGCGTGCGTACATCATGGCGTTGATGGAGCTTGAACCACCGAGAGTTTTTCCACGTGGCTGATAGCCTTTGCGACCATTTAGACCCAGCTGAGGCACTGTCTCAAACGCCCAGTTATTGATTTTAGTGGGCATCATCGCCACCGCGCCTACCGGTGTGTGGATCACCGCGCTGCTGTCTTTACCGCCAGCCTCAATTAAGCACACGCTGATGCTAGGGTCTTCACTTAAACGTGACGCCATCACGCAGCCAGCCGAGCCGCCGCCGACCACAATAAAATCGTATTCCATGATCACGCCTCCTCGGCATCACATGGATGCAGCTCCCGTTTGAGAATTTTACCCGTCGCTGTCATTGGCAAAGATTGACGAACAAATATGCGGCGCGGGTATTTGTACTCTGCCAACTGCTCACGGCACCACTGAACCAGTGTGTCCGCGTCGAGGTCACTGTCATGTTTTAACGTCACGTGGGCGTGGATCTCTTCACCCAAACGCTCATCAGGCTCACCAACTACTGCCACCATCTCAATCGCGGGGTGGCACATCATCACTTCTTCAATTTCACGTGGGTAGACGTTGTATCCGCCGCGAATGATCATGTCTTTCACTCGATCGACGATAAAGAGGTTTTGCTGCTCGTCTAAACGGCCAATATCCCCGGTTTTAAACCAGCCATCTTGAATCACTTCTGCGGTGGCATCTTCGCGGCGGTAGTAACCTTTCATCACACTCGGGCTTTTTACGCAGATTTCACCCAGTTCTCCACTCGGCACGCGATTGCCCTCTAAATCGATCACTTTCACCATGTGGCCACACAGTGGCTGACCGACACTGCCCGGCAGGCGCTCACCGTCAATGTGGTTGAACGTCGCCACTGGTGCGGTTTCGGAGAGGCCATAACCTTCAAGGATAGGCACTTCAAACAGCGCCTCAAACTGGCGCAGCACTTCAACCGGTAGTGAAGCACCGCCTGACACGCCCAGGCGCAAACTCTCTTTCAGTTTGTACGCCACTTCGGTATCCGCTTGCCCAGCGCTGAGCAGCGCAATGTACATGGTAGGCACACCAGCAAACACGCTGACTTTGTGGCTAATAATGTCTTCAATGACCTGCTTAGGATCAAAGCGAGGCACCAGCACCATACAACCACCAATCATCAAGGTGGCGTTCATCATCACCGTCTGACCAAAACTGTGGAAGAGCGGCAAGGTGGCGATGGTGGTGTCATCACGTTGCAAGCGCATCAAGTTTTGTGATGCCATCGCATTGGTGAGCATGTTGGTGTGTGACAGCTCTGCCCCTTTAGGCTGCCCTGTCGTACCTGAGGTATAAAGAATAACCGCACTGTCATCGCCTTGACGCACAATCGACTCCAGCGGCTCGACGTCCGATGCCAACCACGCTTCCAACGAATGCTCGCCCACTTTGCCTTGTGGCATGGCGATATAGTGCTGACAGCCATGCGCGGCATGAAAACCGTCTCGGCCGTATTGGCCCATCGGCAGCGCGTCGTTACCATCGAAACAGAGATACGCTTTGGCCTGTGAATCATTAAGGTGATAAGCAATTTCGCGCGCTTTAAAGAGCACATTCATCGGCACCACCACGCACCCAGCTTTTAAAATGCCGTAATAGGCCACCGGAAAGTAGTGAATATTGGGGCACGATAGCGCGACTTTATCCCCCGGCTCGAGACCAAGATCAGCCAAGTGACGCGCCACCTTACCCGCCATGATGTCGAGCTGTTGGTAGGTGATAACGTTGTTCGCCAGTTTGAGCGCAGGATGAGAAGCAAAGAGCGCGGCATTACGCTCCAGATTGACAGCCAAGTTGTGCATGCGGGATCTCCTTATCTTAGCCGCATCAAGACGATGCGGCCCGTAAGTTTGTTATTGTGTGTAGGGTATTCCCCTTCTCGGGGAGAGGGTCGATTTAAACCGTTGGGTCGGATTTGCCAACAAATAGCTTCACCACGAGCTTCTGAACCCAAGTGCCGTAGGGAGGTGAAAACAACGAAATAGGGAACCACTCGCGCATTTGCAGTACGCTGCGCGCGTGGCTAAGCTCGCGAAATCCTTCTTCGCCGTGGTAGTTACCGATACCTGAATTGCCTATGCCGCCAAACGGGACCGAGTGGTTGAGGACATGCCAGCCCCAATCGTTCACGGTGACGCCGCCACTGTGTGTTTGGCGGAGAATGTCATCGCGCAGCGAACCACTGTGGGTAAACAAATAGCAAGCAAGCGGTCTAGGTCGATTGTTGATGTACTCAACCACCTGCTCGATGTTTTTGTAGCTGTGCACCGGAAGCAGTGGGCCAAAGATCTCTTCCTGGCAAATACGCATATCGCTGCTGAGATTCGTGGCAATATAAAGCGGCGTCTTGCGCCCTTCCCCTTCAGGCAAACATTGAATGATGTTGGCGCCTTTTTGCTTCGCGTCCTCGAGCAGCGCATGGAAGCGTTGATGTTGTGGCTCATCCACTAAAGAGGTGTAATCAGCATTGCCACTGATTTGCTGATACATAGCTACATGGGCATCACGCAGCGCGTCGACAAACGCCTCTAGCTTGCTCTCATGGACAAACGCATAATCGGGAGCGATACAAATTTGCCCTGAGTTAAAGCCTTTGCCATGCGCCAAACGCTTCGCCGCTTTGGTGACGTCATAATCCTGCGCCACGATAGCTGGGGACTTACCGCCGAGCTCCAATGTGACTGGCGTTAAGTTGGCCGCAGCATTGGCCATAATGATCTTGCCGCTATTGGGCGAACCGGTGAACACCAAGTGATTGAACGGCAGATGCGATATGTCCATCGCTTGCGGGTGATCGCCGGGGACAATGCGCACTAAATCGTTTGAATAAATTTCCGCCAACATTTGGCTCAATACGCGGGTGGTATTGGGACAGTTGGGCGGCATTTTGATCATGCAGCGATTACCCGCAGCCAATGCGGTGATCATAGGGCCAATAGAGAGATAAACCGGAAAGTTCCACGGACAAATAATGCCCACCACCCCTTTAGGTTGGTAGCGTACTTGCAATTTGTTGCCTTTAAATAACCACTCCGTCGGGCGACGCTTGGCTTTCATCCAACCTTTCAAGTGACGAAGAACATGGTTGATGTCCAATATCGGCGCCAACACATCCGCCATCTTAGATTCGGTTTCACTACGCCCACCAAAATCATCACTCATCGCTTGGGCTAATCTATCTTGATAGCGGCGCAACTGAGTTTTCAATGCCACTAAACGCTGCTTACGCACATCCAGTGACGGCATGGGTTCGTTGCGATAGGCCGCGCTCAACGCATCAAACCACTGCTGTAGATCTTGGTCTGAGGGTGAAATAACATCATGAGGTGTTTGAGGGTGTACTAATGCATTCATAATCGATTCTCGTGGTACTGATATAAGCATTACAACATTTTGTTAACATGCCACCTAGGTGGCAAACAGACAAAAAACGGTGAATTTCGGACAAAACTGCGAGACTGATGACAACATCACAGCCTAATCTTGGCTATACTCATCGCCAATATCCGTTATCTTACTCTCATACTGGAGCAGTCACACAATGCAGCATTTAGCGGTTTATGAGCCTGATAGTAACGCATGCGGTCTGCTGGACGTGCAGTTGTTGGTGCGCTACCTCGGTCAGCGAGTGCCGCTCACAGACCTGCTGGATGGCAGTGGTGTCAGTGTCGAAAAGCTCTATCAACCTGACACGCAAGTCACACTCGCCCAGAAGCTGCATATTTTCAGCAATGCCCTACTCTGTGCAGACGAGCCCGGACTTGGCCTTAAGGTGGGCCAACAAGCCAGGTTTAGCGATTTTGGCGTGTTGGGTTACGCGGTGTTTAGCTCCAGCACCTTGCTTGAAGCGATGACGATGGGATTCAAATACCTGAGATTGGCGGGGCCAGTGCTGCGCAAGCAGCTCCTCATCGATAAGGATTTAGGTTATATCCGCGCGGAAGAGTTAATTGATCTCGACACCTTGATGCCCTTTTGCTGCGAATACTGGTTTTCGGCAATTCAATCTTTGTGTGAAGAGGTGATGCAACATCCCTTCCCCTCACACCAATTGCATTTTCCTTACCCCGCGCCCCACTACGCATCATTGTATCAAGAGGTATTTCGCTGCCCGGTGAAGTTTCAATCCAAACAGCTGGAGTGGCAATTTTCTACGGATGTGGTCAATCAACCCTTGCCCACCGCCAACAAGATGACCTTGCAGCAGTGCTTAAAAACGTGTGATGAGATGCTGGCAAAACTGAGTGGTACCAGTACTAGCTTAAAAGACAGGATTACTCAACGCTTAATCGAGCAGCCGGGGCACTACCCATCGATTGAAATCGTGGCGCAGCAGCTGGGGATGTCTTCACGCACTCTGAGACGAAAACTGACTCAAGAGCAGACCAGCTACCAACAGATTTTGGATCACGTCCGCTTTCATCTTTCACGCCATTACCTCTGCTCGACGCAATTGAGCATTGATGAGATTTCAGAGCGCGTCGGCTACTCAGACAGTGCCAACTTTCGTCATGCGTTTCGCAAATGGAGTGGAGATTCGCCGAGTCACTATCGCAAATCGGCCCATGCGGAGCCCCCCTCTTCGTGAGCATTAATAAATGCACAATACGCAGCGTTTCGACAGATAAGTCCGTTCAAAAATAAGTCCATCCACACATACAACAACGCCCACCAAAAGGTGGGCGTTGACGTTAAAACTCTTCGATGAGTTGAGCGGCTTCACTCTTAGGCTTTTCGCCTTGACCAAAGCCCCTTAGGCCCACCACATGCACATGTTCGTGGTCTTTAAAGACTTTACGAACCAGCTTGTACGTGGTGCCTTTTTCTGGACTAATGTTCTCAGGCGCCGCGATCAACAGCTGCATATCGAGGCGATCACACAGCTCGAACAGGGTTGAAATCGATTTGGCATCCAATCGCGCAGCCTCATCGAGGAACAGCAAACGACACGGCACAATGTCTTTACTGCGTAAGCGGCGAGACTCCTCTTCCCAACTCTGAACCACCATCAAAAGAATCGATTGACCGGTACCGATCGCTTCACCAGTAGAGAGCGCGCCCGACTCCGCTTGCAGCCAACCGTCTGAGCCACGGTTCACTTCGACGCTTAGCTCAAGGTAGTTACGATAATCGAGCAGCTCTTCACCCAGCACTTGCGGTGAACGTTGGCCCATATCGATGTGCGGGTTCACACGTTGGAACAATTTTGCCATCGCCTCTGAGAAGGTGTAACGCATCGACTCAAACAGGTCTTTGTGCTGCTCTTGACCGGTCGCTAGGCCGTTTAACAGCACCTCATGACTTTCACGAATCTTAACGTTCAGACGCACCCCTTTCACCTGACCAAACGAGATGTTCGAGAGACCTTGGTTGAGCATGCGAATGCGATTTTGCTCGCGCTGAATCGTCTTTTTGATGATGCTAGCAACGGACTCAGAGCTGATCGCCAAACGGTTTTCACGCTGGGTCAACTCTTCGGTCAAACGCGCCAGTTCCACTTCCATCTCTTCGATCGCTTCCACAGGATCATCGGTGCGAATGATGTCTTGGCGAATGCGCTCGCGCAGATGCTGGTAGACCGCAATGTAGAACAAGACTTTTCGCTCTGGGCGAGCGTTGTCTTCCGAAAGGCGCAGCGCATCTCGCAGATCTTCGTTGTCGGCCACCGCAAGGCGTAGCGCGCCCAATGATTTGTCCGACATCGAACGCAATTCATCCGCAGAGAGGTAGGCAAGCTCACGCTTGTGCAGGCGTCGCTCGACATCATTTTCACGCGCCAATCGAAGTACCGAGCACCAACCCGCTTTTGCTGCCACAACGAACGTACGCAGATCCGTGTACTCTTTTTGTACTTTCTTCAGACGCTTAGCCAGCCCTTTCATCTCAAGCTCTGTCGAGGTGATGGTGCGCTCATACTCACTCTTACGTGCTCGCGCGCTGTGCAAACGTTCATGCAGCTCATCACGACGGCGCTCAGCACGTTCCATCGCGCCTTCATCGGCGTTGACACCATACTCTTGCAGCTCTTGTTTGAACTCTTGCACCGTTTCCATTTTGGCTTGGTGAGAGCTTTTCAAAGAGGCGAGCACTTGGTTGTATTGGTTCAGTTGGTCTTGCGCAAGCTTAAGCTCTTCGCGCGCTCGGCCACGGTTGACTTCCGCTTGTGCCAACTTGGCCTTCAACTGCTCACTGAGTTCGCTGCTCTTACCCAACATATCGATAGAGTCGGAGTAAGCGAAGTAGTGGCGACGTTCAATAAGATCAGAGAGCGCAAAAATTTGTGCTTTGATCTGCTGCAGTGCCTCATCGGCTTGACGATAGTTCGTCTCTAACGTTTCAAACTGCTGAGGGTCGCCCTCAAGCGCGGAGGCGATTGGCGTTAGCTGCTCAATCGCTTTACCATGCTGATTGATAAAGGCTTTCGCTTCGCTCAAGGCGCTCATCTGCGCGTCGAGCTCGGCAAAACGCTCAGCCAAGGTATCGTCTTCCACCAGCGACATCATGGGCGCTAATTTATCCAGTGCGCTGAGCGCCTGTTTGCTCGCTTGCAGCTGACCGCGTAAGGTCGCCTCTTGCCCATCTAACTCGGCTAAGGTGCGCTGCACTTGAGTGCGTTTCTCGCGCGCGACTTGCAGGCTTTGCTCAGGATCGTCATCAAAAGCGACCTGAATGTGCTCTGCAACAAAACGGTTGAATGCTTGGTAAAGGCGCTGCAGTTTTTGCGAATCAAACGCCGCTTTGGCGTGCGCTTCGATGACCTCATCACGTTCACTGCGCAAAAGCTCAAGGCGCTGTTCACGCGCTGCGCGCCCAAACAGTGGGATCTGAGGGAATCGCGAGTAACGCATTTGGCGCTCATTCATGCGCACGCAGACGGCGCCTTCTAATTCTTGCGCATCAAAGCTGCTATCATCGAAAGCATCAATATCGCCTTCAATGATGTAGAGATCCTCTGGGCAGTCGTCCAGCTCAACCAGCTTTTGCTCAATGCCAGACAAATCCGATACCACAATCGCATGACGAGCAGGACCATACATAGCACTGAAATACGGCGCATCGTCGATAGTGATGTCATCGTAAATTTCAGACAGCAACACACCACCCAGTGTATCCGCCAATCCTTTAAGGCGCGGATCGTTCGAGCCACCCGGTGAAGCGAGGCGCTCAATATCGCTATCGAGTGTCGCGCGGCGCTCTGCCAGTTTCTCTTTCGCCAGAGATTGCAGCTTCTCTTGCTCCAACACTTGCTGCATGTGCGCCATCACCGACTGGCTATCACCGAGCTCAGCACCACTTTGCTCACGCAGGTTTTCTAGCGCATCAGACGCGGCAATCCAAGCCGGAGCGAGCGCTTCCAACTGGGTGATCTGCGCAGCGTAATCTTGCTCACTGCGGCGCTGCTCACTGCGCTGCTCACGCAATGCTTCTTGATTGTGCTCAAGAGAGTCAATCAGCGCGCTGTGGCGTTCGCGCTCTTGTTCAAACGTCAGTTCATCAACCAGTGCGACGTTGTGCTGCTTTTGATAGCTCGCCACTTGCTCTGCGGCGCTACGCTGCTGAGTTAAGCTGCGTTCAACATCACGATGTTGGGCGCGCAGTTGAGCTTCGTTTTGCAGCGTTTGCTGCGCATCGCGCGCTTGATTGATCAACGCTTTAGCGCGTTCTGACGCCTCTTGGCGAGCTACCTTGCCCACGACAGACTCAACCAGCGCAAAGGCTTTATCAAACTGCTCGGCCGCCGCACTCGACATATCAAGTTTGTGCTTCATCGCGAGTAAGGCGTCGGTGCGCTCGCCCTGCTCAGCTTTCAAGCTGCTCACCAAGCTTTGTGCCGACTCGGCGGTCAGATTATTGTCACCCAGTAACGTTTTGGCTTTTTCCAGCGCTTGCACCGCTTGCTGATATTGCAACGCGCGCGTCTGCTGAACATCCAACGCTTGTTGGTAATCGGCCAACTGACTCTTTAAGCTATCGACTTCTTCTTCAAAAACCAGCGCTTGGTCTTGCGCGATGTGAACGCGTTCATTCGCTTCTTCCACCACCATCATCTGCTCTTCAAGACGCTCACTGAGCTCTTCCAGATCATCTTGGTAGCGGGCAATTTTCTCTTGTTGACGCAGCGCAGTTTGCACCAGTTGCAAGTGGTCGGATGCGGCTTGGTAATCTTGCTCTAGACCAGATTCAGACTCCACCAACAGCTCAAGCTCTTCTTGCACGCGTGTCAGCAACGCGTTTTGTTCGATCAACATTTCACGTGAGCTGAACAACTCGCTGCGCAGCGCCAAGGTCTGATCGAGTTTATTGCGTCTGTCGTTGGCATGACGCATATAATCCGCTGCAACATAATTCGTTGACTCGGTGATCAGGTGTTTAAATAGATCTCGGTCCGCTTGAGTGGTTTTGATCGCCTCAAGCGTCATGCGGTTTTCACGCAGCGCCGATTCCATATCTTGGAAGGCTTTCTTCACTCCGCCGTTTTGTGGCAGTAGGTAGTCACGCAGAGAACGGGTGATGGCGCTGGAAATACCGCCATACAGTGAAGCTTCAATTAAGCGGTAAAATTTGGAACGATCGCCCGAGTTACGCAGCTTTTTCGGGATCACACCAAATTCAAACATCTGCGCGTGATAATCAACAATCGATGGGAAGGCTTTAAATTGCACCCCTTCAAATTGGACCACTGCCTCTTTGACTTCGTTGACTTGACGCACGCGCGCTTGGGTCGCCGAGACGGTTTCAATCAGTACATCGGTAGGTTTGACATGGCTTGGCAGGCCTTGAATGACGAAGGGTTTGATATCGACTTTTTTGTCACGCCCCGCCACCTGTTGCAGCTTAACGGCAAACAGTAGGCGTTGCTTACGCGAGTTGACCACATCGAGCGCTGCGTAACAGGCACCCGGCTGAAGTTTACCGTAGAGACCTTTGTCGCGAGAAGATTGGCTACTGCCAGCTTCGGTGGTGTTTCTAAAGTGAAGCAAGGTTTGGTCAGGGATCAACGCGGTGATAAACGCCGCCATGGTGGTCGATTTGCCCGCTCCGTTCCCTCCCGATAAGGTGGTCACCAGATCATCAATGTCAAAAGTGCGGGCAAAAAAGCCATTCCAGTTGACCATTGTCAGTGATTGATATTTACCGCGTTCAATCATGCTTCACCTGCTTGTGTCAGTTCTTCTTCGCCTTCTGGCGCATCTAGGTTATCGCTGTGCAAAAGATCGCCTTGGCTCGGCTCTTTGGTGTGAACCACTGCTTCACCATCACGGATGAGGCGTAGCTGCGCATCACGCATATCGTCACCGACACGAACATCCGCACCAAAACGGAACACCGCTTCACTGATGCTGAATTTTCCGGTTTCACCGATGTTGATCACCATGCCCAAACGGCGCAGTCGGCGCAACGAGGTGCGCACTTTCTCGAACAGTTTCTCTTTGTCGAGATCAGAGCCGCTGGCTCGGTTGGTCACGAGCTTCATCAATTTGGACTCATCGGCCAGTGACAGAAGCTCATCGTACAACTCTTGGTTGGTAAAAATGCCTTCGTGAGCAAGACGCTCTGGGCTCAAATACAAAAAGCACAACACTTTACCCACCAGCATATCGAGCTCAGACAGGACACTGCGGTTAATCAGCGACGTCGAACGCGGACGCAAATAAAAGAAACCTTCAGGCGCTTTCACCAGTTCGGTGTTGTAACGCTGATAAAAACTCGATAGCTCCACTTCAAAATCCGACAGTAAGGCGTGGTTGTCGAGATCTTCACTGGAGATGTGACGCCCGGCACGCAGCATGCTGTCTAGCGCCGGAAACAGCGGATTAGAGATCGCTTTGACCAGATTCTCTGGCATGTATTCATTAGTATCTGTCGATGACATTGGCTTGTACCTTTGCACCATAATTGTTGATCGCTTGCCAATCGGGCTGAATCGCTTGGTAATCGGACTCGGAGTAACCCAGTCGCACCGCTTGATCGACAACAATTCGGGCTAAATCAAAATGATGGGTATAGGGGTGCTCGGCGAGGTAGTCGCGCAGCACTTGGCCTAAATCAATAGGCTGCCCCTGCGCTTTGTGCACTTGGAGCATCTCCCCAATGCGCTCAGACAGCGCATCATTCACTTGCTGAAATTCTTCGTAGACCACATCGAGTGGCACCTGGCCGGTCACTTCATCATCACGCAACACCAAGGCTTCATCACGCAAATCGCTCAACCGCTCTGCATCGGCGTAAGTAAGGTACCAAGGGTTTTCAAAGTAGTCTTTGACCGACTGACGTAGGCGCGAGCTAAACGCGCGGTTTTTGTCCATATCGATGGCGGTTCGGATGAACTTGTGCACATGGCGATCGTACCCAATCCAGAGATCAATCGCTTGCTGACCCCAGCTGGTGATGCGGTCGAGCTTCATCTGCAACACAAACAGGGTTTCGGCAATAAACTCGAGCTCATCATCGCCATGCACCAACTCTTGGATGTCGAGAATTTGACTTTGCAGCTCATCACCCGCCGCTTGCAAGGTGTCTTGCAGCTCTTTCAATGTGCTGGAGGTTTCTGACAGCAAGGATTCACAATTATTGATCGCATCGCGCCAGTCTTTGTTAAGTAGCTCAGCTATCTGTGTTTTAACCGACTGCTGCTGCTCATCCATCACACGCTGGTTTAAATCAATCTGATCGAAAATTTCACCGACTGAGTATTTCAGCACGCCGTAAACGTTTTTCTTCCAATGACCCGCCGTTCCGCCTTTTTGTGCCGCTTCAATGGCTTTCGCCATTTCGTCCGCCACCATAGACAGTTGGATAGAGAGTTTCAGTTTGGAAAATTCGCGATGACGAACATAGTAGTCAGTGATGCCGATGGCCAACGGCGAGAGACGATAGATACTCGCACCGTCGGTAATTTCACTGGTAAAGCGGCTGATAAGGCGCTGTTTGACCATGTCATTGATGGCGTTGTTGGCGCGAAACGCCGACGCTTCGCCCGAATCGGCAAACAATCGAGTGACAATGGCGAACGCATCATGCAACTCCCCTTCACCTAACTCTTCATCAAACCTTTCATTACTCAACACGGCAATGGCGATCAAAAAGGCCAAGCGTTCGTTGGTCAGATTCAATGAAAAATCATGCTGCTTGACCCAACCCACCAACTCATCAATCGGTTGCTCAGCGGCATTCAGAGTCATTTCACTCATGGTTTATCCTGTTTTAATTCTTTCTTGCCCACACGTGGATATAGCGTCCGAGTGACACATAGGGTTCTTGGCGGCACAACTGCCTCTCTAGGGCCAAGACATCCTCACTGGTGTAGTCGCCCATATACTGACGATCGCCAATGTAGTCACTGAAGCAGCGAATGCCGGATTTCCCTTCAATGCGAAACCCCGACTCCTCTATCCAACGGTAGACATCTTCAGGCTTCAGCCCTTTTTGGGGCTGAAGCTTAAATCTCTTGCGGTGTGGCATGCCCTCTAACACATGCGGAAGGTTGCCACACACAACATTTTTGTACACGAGGCCATGATGGTTGTAGAACATGACCGACGCGATACCGCCCGGTTTGACCTGCTCTAACAGCGTTTGCAGCGCTGGCTTTGGCTCAGCCAACCACTCCATGACGGCATGAAACATCACCAAATCCGCCGGTTGCTGCTGGTGTTGAGCGATGGATTGAACGGGCGAATGAATCAAGCGATACTGCTCAAGCAAGCCATTTTTTGCAATATCCTGCTCAGCTAATTGCAGCATTTCAGAAGATAGATCACATAACGTAATGCGATGGCCTAGCTTCGCCAGCTTTTGCGACATTTGTGCCAACCCACCCCCGGCATCGAGCACGTCGAGTGGTGAATCACTGGCGGGTAACGAGGCGAGGATGGTTTGAAGGTCTTCCCAAACAATGACTTGTCGAATCTCGCCTTTGTCAGAGCCGTATATATTTTTTGCAAATTTGTGGGCAATATCGTCGAAATTGCGGTCTTCAGTCACAGCAGCTTGAGTTATGATGTTGAATCGTGCTGCTATTCTGTCACAAGAAAGGCAGGAATAAAGAGGCTTTCTCTTAAATTATAATCAACTGGTGTTTTTTCGGACTATTTAAGTATGTTTGAGCTGAAAAAAGTCGTCTCGGCTTTACTTATGCCTTTGCCAGCCCTGCTGATCATTGGCCTTGTGGGACTCATGCTCGTCATGTTCACACGAAAACAAAAAACAGGATGTTTCGTTGTTCTCTTCTCGTTTGTTGGCATTTTTCTCGTTGCCTTCCAGCCCGTTTCATCACGCCTTCTCATGCCTATCGAGCGCCAATACTCGGCCTTTTTTCCTGTCGATGAATCGATTGATTATGTGATGGTGCTTGGCAGCGGCCATGTTGTGGACGACGACATTCCGCCCACGTCAGAACTGAGTCGCGCTGGCCTAATGCGTTTGACCGAAGGGATTCGTGTGATGCGAATTTATCCGGGCTCTAAACTGATTCTCTCAGGCTATGCCGCCGGTTCTGAAGTGAGCAATGCGCGCATGATGGCTAAAGTAGCGCTGGCGCTTGGCGTTTCTAAATCTGACATTATTCTGCTCGAAACCGCCAAAGATACTTGGGAAGAAGCGCGCCAAGCGGCGGCGTTCGTTAAGAACAAGAAGTTGGTGGTGGTCACATCGGCCAGTCACATGAACCGTGCCCTGAATGAATTCCATTCCGCAGGATTGAAACCTTACGCCGCGCCGACCAACTACCTGGCGCAGAGAAACATCGATCAAGCGTGGGAGAAGTACGCGCCGAAGGGCAAATATCTCGAACAAACTGAGCGCTACTGGCATGAAACGCTGGGCACCATTTGGCAGCACCTGCGCGACTGGGCGTCCGATTATGAAGAGCAAGCCTTAGAGGTGGAGGCTGCGCAGAGCGACGTTTAACCGGCCGCCAGCGTAGACGGATAACGTCTTCCACTTAACTCAAAAATCCAGGCTGTATGCCTGGATTTTTCGTTTCTTTTGCGTCAATTTTCGCTCGTTAATTGCCGAACAACGTTAATCTCCGGCGAACATGTAGCCTTCGCCATGCACGGTGACGAATATCTGCGGATTTTTTGGATCCACCTCCATCTTCGCTCTCATGCGTCGAATCAGAACATCGATGGTGCGATCATTGGGTGCGTCCACACGATGACTGATCATATTGAGAATACGCTCTCGACTGAGCACTTGATTGGGGTGAGAGGAGAGCGCCACCAAAAGCTCATACTCTGCTTTAGTCAGTTTGACCGGTTCATCCCCTCGGCTCAAAGCGCGGCGCTGAATATCGAACGTCCATTCAGCAAAGCGCACCACGCCCTCTTGCTGATCGCTGCCCGCGTTTTGCGCTCGCGCAGCCAGTGCGATGCGCCACAAGAGGTTCTTGACTCTGACGAGCAGTTCCCTAAGCTCAAATGGCTTGGTGACATAATCGTCCGCGCCCATTTCTAAACCAACAATCTTATCAATGCTGTCGGTACGCCCGGTCACCAAGATAATACCGATGTCCGATTGACTGCGTAGTTCACGCGTCAGCATCAAGCCATCTTCGTTGGGCAGATTAATATCCAGCATCACCAAATCGACCCGACTGCTGCTGAGTACATCGCGCATCTGCGCGCCATTATCAGCTTGGCTCACCTGATACCCTTCGGTTTGAAAGTAGCCCGCTAATTTACGGCGAGTCACTTCATCATCTTCAACAACCAAAATGTGGTAGCTCATCGGCTCTACTCACTTATTCACACACTGATTCAATGGCTTTATTCTATTCATAATTAGTCACAACTCCATCTTTGTCCTCTTTGGGAGGTGAAAAGTTGGCGATTCATTGATGCAAAGCAAGCTTTGCCGCCCTGTTCACAAATTGCCATATTTGACCATTTCTTCTCATAATCTGGTTGACCGCTGTTCATTTTTATCCGTTAGACTTAACGGCATCTGATTCAGTTGAGAGCCCATCATGCCAGAGACACCTAACGCCCAGATTTCCGACCCTTTATCTCCCGCCGAAAAAGAGCAGCGCGCCTTTGATGAGCAACGCGCTGAGCTCTACTGGTGGTTTTCGAGCGTGTTTGCCAAAGAGCTCTCAGAGCAAGAGCTGGCCCAATATCATTCGGTGGACACACGTACCTTTCTGACGGGACTTGCACAAACCCCTGAGCTTAACGTCGCCGCAGACAGGCTCATCGATGCATTGAACCGATTGCAAGACAGGCCAGATGCTGAGTTGGAACTATCAGCCGACTATTGCGACCTGTTTTTAAAATCCGACCGAGACAGCGCGCTGCCTTACGCCTCTGTCTACTTAGATGAATCCGGACTGCTCAATGGTGAGCCTGCCAAACAGATGGACGCTTTACTTCAACAACACGGGGTCGCTGTGCATTCAGGGCTTAATGAGCCTTCTGATCATCTCGCGATAGAGCTGGATTTTTTGGGCAACCTGATTGTGCGCGGCGCTCATGCAGCAGAGCAGATGGCAGGCGACACGCATCTCGCCTACCAAGAGCAAGCCGATTTTATTGAGCAGCATCTACTCCCTTGGATTGAGAGGTTTGCCGAGCGCTGCCAGCGCCTCGACACATTCGGCTTCTATGCGGCGCTGTCGTCGCTATTGTGCGCGTTCATTCAATTGGATAAAGCCTACCTGCAAGGCGATAGCGATTAAGCCCATACAAAAGGTGTGGCGAGATCCCAAAGGCGGGTTTTTTATTTGCCCAAATCGACGTTGCGGACTACAATCCGGTCCGCAAACGATAAAACTAATAAATACAAACCGCTTTTTGAGGGCGGTTTTTGTGTTTCTGATACTTTCTGTCTACATACTCTAAACTTTGTATAGACTTTACTTTTATAGACTTAACTTTTCATAGAGTAGTAGGCAGTCATCGACAGGACAAAACCATATGGCCACGATTAAAGACGTCGCTCGCTTAGCGGGTGTCTCGACCACCACTGTATCCCATGTGATCAACAAAACACGCTTTGTCGCTGAAGCCACGCAAGAAAAAGTGATGGAAGCGGTTCAAGAGTTGAACTATGCCCCAAGTGCCGTTGCACGCAGCCTGAAATGTAACTCGACACGCACAATAGGCATGCTGGTTACTCAATCGACCAACCTTTTCTTCTCGGAAGTGATCGACGGGGTTGAGAACTACTGCTACCGTCAAGGCTACACCTTGATCTTGTGTAACACTGGCGGCATCTACGAGAAACAACGTGACTACATTCGCATGCTGGCGGAAAAGCGCGTCGATGGCATCTTAGTGATGTGTTCAGATTTGACCGAAGAGTTGAGCGAAATGCTTGACCGTCATAAAGACATCCCTAAGGTGGTGATGGATTGGGGCCCGGAAAGCTCACAAGCCGATAAAATCATCGACAACTCGGAAGAAGGCGGCTACCTCGCAACAAAATACCTGATTGATCACGGCCACAAGCGCATTGCTTGCTTGAGTGGGCATTTTGAAAAAGCGGCCTGCCAAGAGCGCATCCAAGGCTTTAAGCGCGCAATGAACGAGTCGGGTTTGAGCGTCAACGAAGATTGGATCTTAGAAGGTAACTTTGAGTGCGATACCGCCGTGCTTGCCGCGGACAAAATCGTCGCCATGGACGAAAAGCCAACCGCAGTATTCTGTTTCAACGATACGATGGCGCTCGGTTTGATGAGCCGTTTACAGCAAAAAGGCATTCGTATTCCAGAAGACATGTCGGTCATTGGTTATGACAACATTGAGCTAGCCGAGTACTTTTCACCACCGCTAACGACGGTTCACCAGCCGAAGCGCCGTGTGGGTAAAAACGCATTTGAGATTTTGCTCGAACGTATTAAAGACAAAGAGCATGAAAAACGTATTTTTGAAATGCACCCAGAAATCGTCGAGCGCGATACCGTGGCGACGGTGAAATAGACCAACGAACAAGTTCAGCACATCACATCGACTAGCCCAGCGAGAATACTTCTCATCCGCTGGGCTTTATTCTCTCGTTAACACCCCTCTATTTTATGAACTAAGATCACATTTAACCCATCGAAACGTGATGTTTAGCCCATAAATTATTTATGCTTATTATGTTCGACTAATGCCACGAACAGGGCAAACCATTTCGAAAGGATGGGACGCAAAGCTTCCGGCCTGTTGCAGCCACTCGATGATATCAACGTTGATGACTGCTTGGTAGCGGGGTTGCCGATGGCAAATGTGCACTTCATAATTCTTTATCAAAAGCAAAGAATACAATGAGTTAAACGTTGTGTGCGCATTATGCGCTCACACCGCGAGTAGGATTATTCTTTTATGAGCCAGAATGACACCCTACTGACACAAAACCTGCATATTTTTGCTAATCTCTCGGACCTGAATTTGGTGGCGTATTGTAATACACCGAGAAAAACAGCATGGATAAACCAATTTTAAAAGACTCAATGCGATTGTTTGAACCATTGGGCAAGATCAAGTCTCGCTCAATGTTTGGTGGATTCGGAATCTTCGCTGATGACATCATGTTTGCCCTCGTGGTAAATGACAAACTTCACATACGCGCCGACGACTCGTTGGCCCAACTGTTTAATGCTCAGGGACTCGAGCCATACGTGTATAAAAAACGTGGTTTCCCTGTGGTCACCAAATACTACGCCCTTGGCCATGACTGGGATCAGGATGTCGCTCAGACTATTGCGATGGCAAACACTGCACTAGAGGCGGCCAACAAAGACAAGCAGCGTCAAACCAACGCCAAACCAACGCGCCTGAAAGATCTGCCGAACTTGCGTCTAGCGACCGAGCGAATGCTCAAGAAAGCGGGTATCGACAGTGTCTCCCGTTTGGAGCAGACGGGCGCAGTGGAAGCGTATAAAGCGATTCGTTCCACACACTCTGCCGACGTCAGCATCGACCTGCTGTGGGCACTTGAGGGGGCAATTAAAGGCACGCACTGGTCTGTGGTCCCTCAAGCAAGACGCGACGAGCTCCTGAATCAGCTGCAAAGCTAGTCAGCGATAGCGTTCAGTAATTCCAATCCCCGTCTCAAGCCAGCCCAACACCGCTGGCTTGAGACGTTTTTAGCCGATGCTTTTCTAGCGTTTCCATTCCTTCGTCATAGAATTCAACGTATTCTTCCCTTTAGGGCGAAATTTTTTACTGGCTTTTTGGTTCATATCTAACAATGATCAATGATGATGTTTTCAAAGGGATCCATATGAACAAGAAACTGCTTTTAGGTATTGGTTTGCTCGCTCTGATTGTGTTTTTAGGCGCAAACTTTGGTCAATACCTGACACTTGATAACGCCAAAGCGCAGCAGCAAGCGCTGGCTGAAATCATTGACGCCCACTTTGCCCTCGCCGCGCTCAGTTACTTCTTCGCCTATGTCGCTATCACCGCCTTCTCGATCCCTGGAGCGGCCGTCGTCACCTTGCTTGGCGCTGCGCTGTTTGGCTTTTGGACCAGTTTATTGCTCGTCTCTTTTGCCAGTACGATAGGTGCTACCTTGGCGTTTTTAAGCAGCCGCTTTCTACTCAAAGAGTGGGTACAAAGCAAGTTTGGCGATAAACTCGCGACGATTAACCAAGGGGTCGAGAAAGATGGTGCGTTTTATCTCTTCTCACTGCGCCTTATCCCGGTATTCCCTTTCTTTTTGATCAACCTCTTGATGGGTCTTACGCCCATCACCATCGCGCGCTTCTATCTGGTCAGTCAACTGGGTATGTTGCCGGGCACGGCCGTCTACCTCAACGCCGGGACCCAGCTAGCGCAAATCGACAGTTTGTCAGGCATCGTCTCCCCAACAGTACTCGCCTCTTTTGCGTTGCTCGGGGTATTCCCAATCATTGCTAAATGGGTGATGGCCAAACTCAAAGCGTCACCGCAATCCAATGGACAAGCGTCTTGAAAATCTTTATTGCCACAACCCCACCACAAGCACACATCGTGTGTGAAATGTTACGCAGCGAAGGAATAGCCTGTGAGGTGAGAGGTGAAGGTTTGTTCGGCTTGCAAGGAGAGATTCCGTTTGGCGAAGAGGCCAGCCCGTACGTTTGGTTAACTCGCCCAGAGCAAAAGCAGACGGCACTCGCGCTGATTGATGACTTCCAACAAGACACTCCCGACAACATGGTTTGGGTTTGCCCGACTTGCCAAGAAGAAAATGACGGCCATTTTCAGTTATGTTGGCAGTGCGAGCACACCAAACCAGTATGAGTGTGTGGGGAGCTAGCCGAAATTAAGCAGTGAGGTGTTGCTGAATGAAGGCGATGGAGTGATCATTAAACTCATCTGGGCGCTCAACATTACACACATGGCCACAGTCAGGAATTTCATGCAGCTCACTGAGCGTATGTGCTGAGACCATCTCTTTCACAGGGGTGATGAACATGTAGTCTTTTTCACCCATCAGATAGAGCGTAGGGATAGGTAACTCGCGGTCTTTGAAGTAGCGCATCAGAGGGTTCACCTCTGCGGTCAAAATAAACCAACGCTTGAACTCCTTTTGGCACAACTTCTTCGCTTCGCGGATAAACATATGTCGCGACTCTTTTTGTGCTCGCTGAGGCATCACAATGTAGGCGAACAGGCGATAGAGCCACATGTAGGGCACAATGTGTTTACACAGATTACCCAACTTTACCAGTACTTGAGAGCGTGTGTTGAGTCGTGTGACGGCGCCACCTAACACCATGGTTTTTACGCGCCCAGTCGCTAGCTCCGCTAAGTTACGGACGATGATGGTCCCAAGCGACATGCCGACAAAATGTGCCGACTGAATCTTTAGGTGATCAAGCACTTTTAAGATGTCTAATGTGACCTCTTTAAAGGTGTAGCGATTGGCAATAATCTCCTTAATCAGCTGGTTCGATTTTCCATGGCCGCGCAAATCAATCAGAAGCAAATTAAAATGCTGCTTGTAGGCTTTGATCTGTTTAAACCAAATCGATGAGCTGCCGCCTGCGCCATGCACAAAGACCACCCACTCATCGCTAGTGGGGTGTTTAAAAGTCTTATGGAATAGCAAGCTTTGAGTCATAGTCGAAAAATAACCGTTATCGTCACACAATTCAGGGCGCAGGGTAACACAAAAGCGCCCGAGTTTTTGTTTAGCATAAACGAAAACCGCCACTTTAGTGCAATCGGAAATGTTAGAAAAAATGAAAGCGCCGTGAGACTGTGCAAGCACAAAACCCATCAGGCGCTTTCTTTATGCAGACGTATTGTCGTCTTTACGCGAACAGACTAAAAAATAGCGTCTGCAATTCAATGACATAGTGTTAGGCGCTCAAAGCACTGTGGTAGAGTTCGATGTACTCACCCGCCGCTTTTTCCCAACAGAAGTTTTCTGTCATCGCGTGCAATTGAACCCGTTTTATCTCATTGAGATTTTGCGCGTAGAGCAGCAAAGCACGGAGCATAGTCAACAACAACGCGGTCGGCGTTGGCTCATCAAACACAAACCCAGTAGCGATTGACGGATCATCGTCGTAATGGTGAACCGTATCTTTCAGTCCACCCACACCACGAACGATTGGCAGCGTACCGTAAGCCATGCTGTAGATCTGATTGAGACCACAAGGCTCAAACTCTGACGGCATCAAGAAGAAATCACTGCCCGCTTCCACCAGGTGGGCGAGCTCTTCATCGTAAGCCTCGATAAACGCAAATTTGTCGCTGTGTGTGGCTGAGAGCGCTTTAAGATGGCTTGCCAACATAGGGTCGCCGGTCCCAACAATCACTAACTGAACATCGTGTTTGAGAAACTCAGACAGAATAGGGATCAGGTAATGTAACCCTTTTTGCTGCGTCAAACGGCAGACCATGCCAAACATCGCGACGTTTTTTTCGCTCAGTTTCGCTCTTGCTTGCAGCGCCGCCTTACACGCTTTTTTACCGCGCACCATGCTCTGCTTCGTCGCTCGGTAATTTAACGGTAAGTGGGTGTCTGTTTCTGGGTTCCATGTGCTGTAGTCGCAACCATTAAGAATCCCCACCAGATCATGGCTTCGGCTTTGAAAGTCTTGCGCCATACCATGACTGCCCAGTTCGGTCTTGAGCTCTTGCGCGTACGTCGGGCTAACCGCGTTCACCTTATCAGCGGTTTTCACCCCGGCGCGAAGCATGGTGATGTGCGTTGCACTCACTGCGGCATCCGGCGCGTAATGCGTCTGAAACTCAGGCAGATCGCCGAGCTCATCATAGCTAAAGACACCTTTGAAGACCGCGTTGTGCACGGAAAGAATGCTTTTGGTATGCGCAAAAAAATCGTCACTGGCGTAACGATGCTTGAGAAGGTATGGAACCAGACCCGTGTGCCAGTCATTGGCGTGGACAATGTCCGGCTGAAAGCCCAGTTTCGGCAGCATGTCCAAACTCGCCGCACTAAAAAAGGCGAAGCGTTCACCATTGTCTGAGTAGGCTTGATTGTACTCGGCGTACATGTCAGGACGGTCAAAATACTGCGGACAATCGATGGCATACACAGTGATTCCCGATAGCGCTAGCTGCTTGACGCAATAAGGCGTATGAGGCCAGTGCTCTAATGCCGTCTCTAAAACCACAGTCGCAGACTCAATGCCTGCAACCTTGCGATAAGCGGGAAGTGTGAGTCTCACATCTTGCTCGAGCTCAAAAAGGGCTTCAGGCAGTGCCTTGGCAACATCTGCCAAGCCACCGCTTTTGATCAATCCTTCTACTTCCGATGCTACAAAGAGAACAGAGAGATTCTTAGTAGCCAACACGTGCTCCTTTTGGAATAACGACAACACCGTCATCCGACACGTGGAAATGCTTTTTATCTTCCGTCAGGTTCACACCGATTTGCGTCCCTGGCGCAATATCCACACCCTTGTCGATGATGACGCGACGCAAGACACAACCTTGGCCGATCTTCACGTCACCTAAAAGGATACTTTCGCTAATATCGCACGCAGATGCAATATTACTTCTAAATCCAAGCACACATTTTTCAATACGGGAACCGCGTACAAAACTACCGTTACACACTAAACTATCAATAATTTGCACTCGACCATTGTCCGAATCACTAAACGTTGCAGGCGGCAATGGTGGGTAGTAGGTGTGAAGTGGCCATTTACGGTTATAGAGCGAGAATGGCGCGTCTTTGGCAAGTAAGTCCATGTGCGCTTGCCAGTAGGCATCAATCGTACCCACATCGCGCCAATACACTTCTTCTTTCTCACCAGTGATACGGTTGGTACTGAAGTCGTAAACGAACACGTCGCCACTTGGGAACATCTTAGGAATGATGTCTTTACCAAAGTCATGCGATGACGCTTCATTGTCGGCGTCTTCAATCAACTCAGCAAATAACGTCTCTGCTTCAAAGATATAGTTACCCATAGAGACCAGCGCGTGCTCAGGGTCACCTGGAATCGCTTTCGGATTGGCTGGCTTCTCAGCAAATCCGATCATGCGACCTTCTTCATCCACCTCGATCACACCAAACTGTGACGCCTCTGACAGTGGCATACGCAACGCAGAAACGGTCAGGGAAGCCTCTTTTTCTTTATGGAAATCAAGCATTTGCTTGATATCCATTTTATAGATGTGATCAGAGCCAAAAATACACACTTGCTCTGGCTCCGACAACTGCATGAAACGCAGGTTTTGGTAGATCGCATCTGCCGTACCTTCATACCAACGTTTGCCCGTGCGCATTTGCGCTGGGATCGGGTCAATAAAGCGATCCGTAATCCCGCTGATGTTCCACCCTTTTTTCAAGTGATGGAACAGAGACTGAGACTTGAACTGCGTCAGCACGTAAATGCGCATCAAATCCGCATTAACGAAATTGTTCAACGCAAAGTCAATCAGACGGTAACTCCCGCCGAAAGGCACCGAGGGTTTACTTCTTGATTCAGTTAGAGGACGCAGACGCGAACCCTCGCCACCTGCGAGGATCATACCTAAAACACCAGCCATTTTAATCTCCATTTTTATAATATTGTCGATGAGAAAATGTAATATTTGGGGGGCTCATCAACGTTCCAAAATCTGACAGCGTTAGCGAATGGCGTATGCAAACTGCATAGATGTTACGCGCATTTTGCTACGTAAACGTTTAACACGGCGATTTACTCTACGTTATCTTATTTGCCCAAGATTACAATTTAAAATATACCGTACTTAGATGGTAAGATGAGTTACTTTACGGATGGCTGATTCAGCTCACATTACATAAGCGATTGCTCACATACGATTAACAAGATCACCACAAGAGAGTGACGTTATCGCTCAGCAATAAACCAGCGTTTTATTTATGTTTTATGACGGTTCCATTAGTTGATTCAGGGTGTCATGTGGGCAGTGATGAATATATATTTTTTCTTGATTAATTTTGGCCTGATAGAGGGCGCGATCCGCCACCGATAAAGCTTGATGCAAGGTCATCTCTGAGCTAATCAGAGAACCACCAACGGACAAACATAAGGCGGGCAATTGGTCTTGGGCTCTTTGCTGTTGAATCGTGTCAATCAATCTCTGTGCTAACGTGCTTAGCACTTCCCTCTGATCGGTTTTGATCAACAACAAAAACTCACTTTCTCCCCAACGCGCAGCAAGGTCATACTCACGAATCGTATCTGAAATGGCCAAGGCAATCGACTTCAAACAAGGCGTTTTGTCTTGCCCTATGTGCTCCGCACTCAGCGCGTCACAAAGCCCAGCATCCACCCATATCAAGCCGAATTGGCTCTGTTCACGCTTACCTCGAGCAAGCTCATTCGTTACTTCTCTCTCTATGCCACGTCGATTAAGTAAGTGCGTCATCACATCATAGGTCGCCAGTTTATCGAGCGCGGCGGTCCGTGCGACAACCAACTTCTCGACACTTTGACGTGCCTCTAAGAGCTCTCTTTCAACAACCGCTAAATCCGCATCAACGGTCACAGCATCCAAATAGGGGTGACGCCGACCACGAGCCATCGTGTGTAGGCGCGTGAACCACCTCTCTAACGGCATCAACCACTCTTTGGCTGCATACAGGTAGAAGAGGACACTCAGTACCAACGCGAGGCCTAGGTAAATAAACAACAAATAATCCAGCATAAAGAGTGGCAGCACCGCGTCTACATTTAGCAGCGTCAACTCAAACCAGCCCAATGCGTCGATGTAATGCATCATGGCCACCACATTACCTGCATCTTGCTTGAGCATCAGAAACTGTGACTCACGGCCATTCAGTTGTTGATACAACGCCGACTGGATGATTTGGTAATCACTGTCGTTGTCTATCACCTCTTGCAGTGTCGGGCGGCTCTGACCTTGCTCACCCAGTGGAAACACAAAGCGATCGGAATCTCGGATCAATTGCACGCGCAATTGGCGATCAATAAACAGGGTCGAGAGTGGTGAGTTTTTGTGGTGATTAAGCTGACTGACCAACATATCAATATCCAAACCCGTACCGACAATGCCCAAAAACTGGCCATCGACAATAACGCTTTGGTTGATCCACGCTTTGGTTACCCCTAAGTGAGAGTCTTTATCAATGTTGACCGCCAGAGGCGTTAAGGTCGATTTTTGCTCAAAGTACCATTGGTCGTCATCCGCGTTAGGCTCTAAGGTGTATCGTTGGAAGTCACCCGTTCTAATACTGTTGACGTCGTTGAAGTGATAGGAAAGGTCTTGATCGAGTGCAATAAAAAAGTTTTTGGAATCAAAGCGCCATCGGTAGTGTTCGAGCGTTTCTTGGGCCACGGAGCGATAAACACCATCTTGAGCATTCTGCGCCCAGGAGGTGATGTTGGGGTGTCTTGCCAGCTCTTGCGCCAAGGTGATTTCCGTGGTCAACGGCGCAAGAGTTTTCTCTACATCATATTGCGCGGTGATTTGACCATACTTCCACATCAACTCCTCGATAATATCATCGATAATATGCTTAGAGACCGCATAGGCTGCCAACCCGAACGCCATACAGAGTACGAAGATTGCGAAAAATAGTCTTAACTTTAGAGTCATCTTTTTATCTCACCAGAGATAGATCAATAGAAGTTCAGATTGAAAATGTCAAAACAGAACCAGCGAATCATCACAAAGTTGATTATTTATTTGGCAAATAGGGATCACCATCTCATTCACCATACTTATTATTGTTAGTTCTAAAACTAAAAAGGCAGCCTAGATTGGCTGCCTTTGGGGTCTGCTGAAGACGTGCTTATCGTAAAGACATCGTCGTGTTACTTGGCGGATTTTTTACGCTTGTCCGACACTTCCCATTTTCCGTCGATATACAAAGCGGTGTAACCCGTTGGCTTACCTTCAACTTCTGAACGCACGTAGTTCTCTTTAGTCTTACGGCTAAAACGAACCACCATAGGCAATCCGTCCGGATCCTTTTGCGGCGCTTCGGTCAAGTAGAGGAACTTAGGTGACAAGCGGTCTTTAAACCTCACCAACTCTTCAACGAGAGGTGCGCGAGTTTCACGAGATTTCGGGAACGTACTCGCTGCGAGGAAGAGACCAGACGCACCGTCTCTGAGCACAAAGTAAGCCTCTGAGTTCTCACAAGGTAGCTCAGGAAGATGTACAGGATCTTCTTTAGGCGGCGCTACCTCACCATTTTTCAGAATCTTACGCGTGTTCTTACAGGTCTCACTGGTGCAGTCCATGTATTTACCAAATCGACCGTTTTTCAGCACCATGTCATTGCCACATTTGTCACACTCAACGACAGGGCCATCGTACCCTTTGACTTTAAACTCGCCCTTTTCAACCACATAACCTTCACAGTTCGGGTTGTTACCACACACGTGCAGTTTGCGCTTGTCGTCAATCAAATACGCGTCCATCGCGGTTTCACAGATAGGACAACGTTTCTTCGCTCGCAGTGCCGCGGTTTCAACGTCTTCTTCAAGAACATTGATGATGCCCTCTTCGTCACCGAGGTTAATGGTGGTTTTACAACGCTCTTTCGGTGGCAACGCATAGCCCGAACACCCTAAGAAAACCCCTGTCGATGCGGTGCGAATTCCCATCGGACGTGAACAGGTCGGGCATTCGATATCGGTGTAAACGATATGATTAGGCTTCATACCGCCTTCTTCTTCATCTTGCTCTGCTTGTTCAAGATCTTGAGTGAAATCGTTGAAGAAGCTATCGAGGACCGATTTCCAGTTGGCGGAACCCTCAGCGATTTGGTCGAGCTTCTCTTCCATCTTAGAGGTGAACTCGTAGTTCATCAGCTCATCAAAGCTACCATCAAGACGATCGGTGACGATCTCACCCATCTTCTCGGCATAGAAACGGCGCTGATCCACTTTCACATAACCACGGTCTTGAATGGTAGAGATGATAGATGCGTACGTCGACGGACGGCCAATGCCGCGCTTTTCAAGCTCTTTAACCAGTGCCGCTTCGGTGAAACGAGCAGGCGGCTTGGTGAAGTGCTGCTTAGGATCTAAGCTCACTAGGTCAACGTGATCGCCCACTTGCACTGGCGGTAGAATTTGGTCTTCGTTCTTACCCATCGGGCGCTGAACGCGTGTCCAACCGTCAAATTTAAGAATACGACCTTTCGCTTTCAGCGTGTATTGTGCCGCTTTAACGCTAACGGTGGTGGAATCGTACTTAGCAGGGGTCATTTGACATGCGACAAACTGATTCCAAATCAAAGCATAGAGTTTGTGCGCATCCGCTTCCATGCCTTGTAAATCCTCGGCTTTCACCGCGACATCAGAAGGACGAATCGCTTCGTGCGCCTCTTGCGCCCCTTCTTTGCTGCCGTAAACATTCGGTTTGGCGGGTAAATAGGCATCACCGTATTCACTGCCAATAAAGCCACGCACACTGTCGACCGCTTCTGCACTCAAATTGGTCGAGTCGGTACGCATATAGGTGATGTAACCGGCTTCATACAACCTTTGAGCCAGCATCATGGTTTTCTTTACGCCATAGCCAAGACGTGTACTCGCCGCTTGCTGCAACGTTGAAGTAATGAAAGGTGCGGAAGGCTTACTGGATGTCGGGCGATCTTCGCGCTTGCACACTTCAAAAGTGGCGTTTTTGAGCACATCCAGCGCCACTTGAGTTTGCGCTTCATTGACGGGCTTAAATGCCGTGCCATTTTCTTGCGCGACTTGAAGACGAAAATCCGTCTTGTCCGCCGTTTTGGTGTTGGCATGAATGTCCCAGAACTCTTCAGGAACAAATGCTTTGATTTCACGCTCACGCTCAACCAGCAGTTTCACCGCTACCGACTGCACGCGACCAGCAGATAAGCCTCGAGCCACCTTTTTCCACAGCAGTGGTGACACCATAAAGCCCACAACGCGATCCATAAAACGGCGCGCTTGCTGTGCATTGACGCCGTCCATGCTCAACTCACCCGGTTTTTGGAATGCTTGTTGAATCGCGTTCTTGGTAATTTCGTTAAATACAACGCGTTTGTATCGCTCTTCATCGCCGCCGATGATCTCACGAAGGTGCCAAGCGATGGCTTCTCCTTCGCGGTCCAAATCGGTGGCGAGATAGACGGCGTCCGCGTCTTTAGCAAGCTTTTGCAGCTCTGCAACCACTTTCTCTTTGCCGGGTAGGATTTGGTAGTTTGCTTCCCAACCGTGGTATGGGTCGATGCCCATCTTTTTGATCAGTGCTTTCCTGTCTTTCTCTTTCTTGATTTTGGCTTTTTCTTCAGCGCTCAAACCTTTTGTCGAGATCGCCGCCGCCTTCTGGCCTGTGCTTTGACCCGCAGTTGGTAGGTCACGGACGTGACCAACACTCGACTTCACAATGAAGTCTTTACCTAAATACTTATTGATGGTCTTCGCTTTGGCTGGCGACTCCACAATAACCAGTGACTTACCCATAATCGACTCAAGTGTCCTATTTCGGCAGCGCTTTTAGCGCACGATATACTTAAAATTTCGCTTCTTTTTTTACTATTGAGCGAGATGGCAAGAAGATCAATACCTTTTTTAAAAAAGTCAATTGACTGCTCGACAATTCGACGACTCTCCCACTATGGGTAATAAAGAAGGGCGCACATACTATAGATAGACTCAGCGATGCGCTTTAGAAATCGAAACGATTTTTGCATTTGCTCACAAAAGCGTAGCCGCTCTGTCCCCTTTATCCAACATAAACACGCATTGAAATTATGGAAAAGATGCTTAGAATTCGGCTATCAATATCAAAGAGGTAACCCCATGAGCGATAAAAAGACCATCTCAGAAACGGAATTATTGATGATCGCCAATCACATCATCCAAGAACATGATGACTATATTGAAGGGATGCGAGCGACCAGCGTAGAAGAAAAAGAGGACGTATTGGTATTCAAAGGTGACTACTTTCTTGATGACAATGGCCTACCTACCCAAGAGACGACCGCCGTATTCAACATGTTTAAATACCTCGCTCATCACCTGTCTAAAGAGTTTACACTCGCAAAATAACCGAGCGATAGCCACGCTCTAGCCCCAAAAATAAGCCAAGGACTTTTGCCTTGGCTTTAATCTATTCACCCTCGTTAGCAGCTCAGCGCCGCCAATTTTTCGAAGTAGTCTGGGAAGGTTTTAGAAGTGCACTTGGGATCATTAATCGTCACTGGCGTATCACTCAGTGCAACCAACGAAAAGCACATGGCCATACGGTGATCATCGTAGGTATCGATCGCAGCGTGTGTCAGCGTTGCTGGCGGCGTCACGATAAGGTAATCCTCACCCTCTTCCACCTCTGCACCGACTTTACGCAGCTCCGTTGCCATCGCCGATAGGCGATCTGTCTCTTTCACGCGCCAGTTATAAACATTGCGTATCGCGGTTGTCCCTTGCGCAAACAGCGCGGTGGTGGCGATGGTCATCGCCGCATCGGGAATATGGTTGAAATCCATATCTACCGCTTTAAGCTCGCCCACGCGTGAGATGACGTAGTCATCCCCCCACTCAATCTGAGCGCCCATTTTTTCAAGAGCATCAGCAAATTGAATATCGCCCTGGATACTGTTTTTGCCAATGCCGGTGACTTTGATCTCTCCGCCTTTAATCGCGGCGGCAGCCAAGAAGTAAGACGCGGAAGAGGCATCACCTTCAACCAGAAAATCACCCGGGGCAAGATAAGATTGGCCACTCTGGATGACAAATTCTTGGTAGTCGCGGTTCTCTACTTCAACACCAAACTGCTTCATGATGTGCAGGGTGATATCGATGTAAGGCTTTGAGACTAACTCACCAATGATTTTGATCGTCACATCCCCTTTCGCCAGCGGTGCTGCCATAAGGAATGCGGTCAAAAACTGACTCGAGATGGAGCCGTCAATTTCAACGGTACCACCAGAAAGCCCCGTGCCTTGAATTTTCAGCGGTGGATAGTTAGGGTTTTCCAGATAGGTGATGTCCGCACCAGCTTGACGCAACGCGTCCACTAAGTGGCCAATCGGGCGCTCTTTCATGCGCGGCTCACCAGTCAGCACATAGTCGCCAGTGCCAAGGCAGAGCGCCGCAGCCAATGGGCGCATCGCCGTGCCGGCATTACCTAAAAAGAGTTCAAGTGCGCCCTCGCTATGAAATGCGTGACCGAGACCTTCCACCTCACAGACGGTTTTATCGTCCGATAAGGTGTAGCTGACACCCAGTTGCGTCAGGGCATTGAGCATATGGCGAATATCGTCGCTATGGAGTAAGTTTGTCAGGCGTGTTGTCCCTTTTGCTAGCGCAGCGAGCAGCAGCGCACGATTTGAGACACTTTTTGAACCAGGTAAGTTGACCTCACCATTGACTTTATTGATCGGTTGTAACGTAAGGCTTTCCATTCAGTGAGTTGTTCCTTTATCACCCTCATTCCTATTGAGGGCAATGAAAAATTCTTCGTACTGGCAGACTAACTAAAATCCCCGGTTAAAACCAGAGCT
This sequence comes from Vibrio sp. R12-SW3-ISO1, assembly GCF_059834005.1. Taxonomy (NCBI): domain Bacteria; kingdom Pseudomonadati; phylum Pseudomonadota; class Gammaproteobacteria; order Vibrionales; family Vibrionaceae; genus Vibrio; species Vibrio sp. R12-SW3-ISO1. The sequence continues at coordinate 138,459 of NZ_JCBDGK010000015.1, read as the reverse complement.
AAGTCACGTACAAATACGATTGAGTGCCTGTGCGACTCCATCAATAGGTCTTATCCACTCGAACGCCATTGTCAAAATACAAAATCCTGACTTTATCCCCGCGACTAAACAGCATGTTGGGGTCCACATCTTGAATCACATCCACCAATTGGCCGCTGTCGGTTTCAATCAACAGCTCAACCAGTTTATATTCCACTTTATAGGTTTGATTGGCACGATGCCTTGCCACACTGGCTCCCGCGACGGCGCCTACCGCCGTTGCCACCTCTCTCCCCGTACCATCACCAAACTGATTGCCGACCACACCACCAATAACGGCACCTAACAAGGTTTCCCAGCCATTCTCGCGCGACTGAACGGTTTCTTCTTGACTGATGTAGCGCACGGTATCCACTGCGCCAAACACCACTTCGTTCACAGGTCTGGCAACATTTCTCTGATAAGCAGCATTGGCAAACAGAGGAAAAATCAATAAGATCCAAGTCCACTTTTTCATCTCACGTCCTCCTCGATTATGACGATATATTTGACTGAGTTAGACCCACAAACGCTGAGCTTTCCGTCTCCATTTGAGGCGTTAGAAGAGCCCAATGGCCTACTCGCCTTTGGTGGCGATCTCTCACCAGAGCGCGTTGAACTGGCCTATCAGCACGGCATCTTCCCCTGGTTTGGACCAGGTGAACCCATCTTGTGGTGGAGCCCAGCACCGAGGGCGGTCTTTTATCCTAAGACCTTTGCCCCGGCAAAAAGTCTCAAGAAGTTTCAAAAAAAACAGCGTTACTCTGTGAGTATAAACAAGGCGACCGCACAAGTGATCGACTATTGCGCCAGTGTTCGCCCTGCCGATGAGACATGGTTGAACGAAGAGATGCGTGACACGTATAAGAAGTTGGCGAAGAAAGGGCGCGTCCATTCGGTCGAAGTGTGGCAAGACGAGACCTTGATTGGCGGTCTCTATGGCGTCAGCGTTGGCCAACTGTTTTGTGGTGAGTCGATGTTTAGCCTCAAACCAAACGCCTCCAAAGTGGCACTTTGGTATTTTTGTCGTCACTTTGCCCGTCATGATGGCCAGCTCATTGACTGCCAGGTGATGAATCCGCACCTTGACTCATTGGGCGCAGAGGAGATAGAAAGAGAGGACTTTATGCAACAACTGCTATTATTAAAAGCACAAAGCGTCAAACTAGGCTGTTTTGCTCAGCAAATCTTAGCCGATGAATAGAGAACGTGAATGAGCTCTGATTTACAGCAGATTCGAATTGGATTAACCGACAGTCACCCATGCAGTTACCTCAAGGAGAGGCAAGAGCGCGTGGCTGTTGCACTCGACCCTAAAATGCACAGCGCTTCCAGTTACGAGGTGCTGCTTGCCAACGGGTTTCGCCGTAGCGGCGACACCATCTACAAACCGCACTGTGACCATTGCCAATCTTGTCAGGCGCTGCGAGTATCACTGCCCGACTTCGTACCAAGCAAGAGTCAAAAGCGTCTCTTGGCCAAATCACGCCATCTGACTTGGCAACTCAAAGAGACCTTAGATGAGGATTGGTTTGATCTCTACTCACGCTACATCATCGCTCGTCACCACCAAGGCAGTATGTATCCGCCGAAGAAAAACGAGTTTGCTCAATTTTCACGTTGCAACTGGCTCAACACCCAATACTTGCACCTCTATGATGGTGAGCGTTTAATTGCGGTCGCGGTCACCGATATTCTCTCCAATAGTGCCAGTGCGTTTTATACCTTCTTCGACCCAGACATCGATTTATCCTTAGGCACCTTAGCGGTCTTGCTGCAAATCACCTATGGTCAGAACGCTGGAAAACAGTGGCTCTATCTTGGCTATCAAATCGATGAATGCCCGGCTATGAACTATAAAGTCCGATTTGCGCGTCATCAAAGGCTAGTAAATCAGCGTTGGCAAGGGTAGAATACGCCCCAACTTTACTTAATTCATTTTTATCGGCCTTTCTCGCCGCTGAAAATCGCCCATTTTTTTAAAAGAGGATTAAATGGCTAAAGAAGACGTAATTGAGATGCAAGGCACGGTCCTTGATACTCTACCAAACACAATGTTCCGTGTTGAACTAGAAAACGGCCACGTCGTGACTGCTCACATCTCTGGTAAAATGCGTAAGAACTACATCCGTATTCTTACTGGTGACAAAGTAACTGTAGAGATGACTCCATACGATCTATCAAAAGGTCGCATCGTCTTCCGTGCTCGTTAATCTTTGATTATCAGACAGCAACAAAAAAGCGGAGCTTAGCTCCGCTTTTTTGTTGTCAAATCGCTGGAAAACTTTATTTACCCAGCGCTTCTTTGTAGTGCTCACGACACACCGACACGTATTTGTCGTTGCCCCCGATGGCCACCTGATCACCGTGAGCGATGGCGTTACCCTCTTCATCGGTGCGAATCACCATGTTAGCTTTTCTTCCACAGTGACAAATCGTTTTCAGTTCAATCAACTTATCTGCCCAAGAAAGTAAATACTTACTTCCTTCAAACAGCTCACCAAGAAAATCGGTTCTTAGACCATAACAGAGCACTGGAATATGCAGTTTATCCACCACTTCGGTCAACTGGTAAACTTGCTCTTTAGTGAGAAACTGACATTCATCGACCAAGATACAGTGACGCTTTTGTTGTTCGTTCAGCGCTTTGATCTCTGCAAAGAGATCCGTCTCAGCGCGAAACAGCTGAGCGTCAGATTGCAAGCCGATACGAGAGCTGACTTTACCGATGCCGTAACGGTCATCTAACGCTGCGGTAAAAATCACCGGCGTCATACCACGCTCTTGATAGTTAAAAGACGATTGAAGTAGTGTGGTGGATTTCCCTGCATTCATCGCAGAGTAGTAGAAGTACATCTGAGCCACGAAAGGTTACCTGTAGCAAAAGTGGCAACATGAGCATACTCAATGCGGCCGATTAAAATGACAAAAAGGGCTGAAAAGTCAGCCCTTAAGTTAAAATTATTTACGACGCCAGGTGGTCCCTTCTGGGCCATCTTCCAAAACGATACCCATCTCGGTCAGTTTGTCTCGCGCCATGTCCGCATTTGCCCAATCTTTAGCGGCGCGACTGTCGTTACGCAGTTTGATAAGCGCTTCAATCTCGGCCACTGCGTCGTCATTGCCCGCGTCGCCTTTTAGGAAAGCTTCGGGATCTTGACCAAGAATGCCGATGATGTCTGCCAATTCGCGCATCAACACACCTAAACCGTTCGCGGCATTGATGTCTTCGTTCTTCAAGCGGTTGATGTCACGCGCCATATCAAAGAGCACTGAATAGGCTTCCGGCGTATTGAAATCGTCGTTCATCGCTTCGGTAAAGCGAGTGATGTACTGCTGCCCGCCCGATGCGGAGGCCGACAGATCCAAGCCACGTAGCGCTGTGTACAAACGCTCTAGCGACGCACGCGCTTGGTTGAGGTTCTCTTCGCTGTAGTTCAACTGACTGCGGTAGTGACCAGACATCAAGAAGTAACGCACGGTTTCTGCATCGTAATGACCCAACACATCACGGATAGTAAAGAAGTTACCCAGCGACTTGGACATTTTTTCTTTGTCGACCATGACCATGCCACTGTGCATCCAGGTGTTCACGTATTGTGTCCCGTGTGCGCAGCAAGATTGTGCGATTTCATTTTCATGGTGTGGGAACTGCAGATCGGAACCACCACCGTGAATGTCAAAGTGATTGCCCAAAATCGACGAGTTCATCGCCGAACACTCAATGTGCCAGCCAGGACGGCCCGGGCCCCATGGGGATTCCCACGTTGGCTCACCCGGCTTCGACATTTTCCACAACACGAAATCAAGCGGGCTACGTTTTGCACTTTCCACATCAACGCGCGCACCGGCTTGCAGCTGATCCAAATCCTGTTTTGACAACTTACCGTATTCGTCAAATTTGCCCACTTCAAACATCACGTCGCCATTATCGGCCACATAGGCAAAACCACGCTCGATCAGTTTTTCAACCAAGGCGATGATTTCAGGGATAAATTGTGTCGCTCGAGGTTCAACATCTGGGCGCTTCATATTCAAAGCATCAAAGTCAGCGTACATCTCACCGATAAGACGTTCTGTCAGCGCATCACAGCTCTCACCGTTTTCGTTTGCACGTTTGATGATTTTGTCATCAATGTCGGTAATGTTGCGCACGAACGTGAGATCGTAGCCTAGGTAGCGTAGGTAACGTGAGACCACATCAAAAGACACAAACGTACGGCCATGACCAATATGACAGAGATCGTAGATGGTGACGCCACAGACATACATGCCGACTTTGCCAGCGGTGATGGGTTTGAATTCCTCTTTCTGTCTTGTGAGTGTGTTATATATCTTTAACATGATCTCTATCTAATAAATGAGTGAAACAAAATAGTGGGGCAGTATATCAAGTCCTGCTTGGCGAAGTCATCCCTAACTCGGCGAAAAACCGACTATCCTTGTGACAAAGGGCCAGTACGTGAACAACACGACTGACTTTGGACGTAGGAAAGTCGTAAAACTTACGTTAGAATCTTGCCTTCACATAGAAAATCGACCGAAAGGACATAATCATGATCACCCTTCACACTAATTTTGGTGACATCAAAATTCAGCTAAACGAAGAGAAAGCACCGGAAACCAGCGCAAACTTCCTTCAATACTGCCGCGACGGTTTCTACGATAACACGCTATTTCACCGCGTTATCGACGGTTTCATGATTCAAGGCGGTGGCATGGAGTCTGGTCTTCGCGAAAAGGCTACTCGTGCTCCTATCAAAAATGAAGCAAACAACGGCCTAAGCAACAAAGTGGGTACATTAGCAATGGCACGTACCATGGAGCCGCACTCTGCAAGCTCTCAGTTCTTCATCAACGTAAACAACAACACCTTCCTAGACTTCCGCAGTGAAAGTCTTGACGGTTGGGGTTACTGTGTCTTCGCTGAAGTCGTTGAAGGTATGGACGTTGTTAACCAGATCAAAGGTGTCAGCACGGGTTCTTACGGCATGCACCAAGATGTACCGCTTGAAGATGTTGTGATCACTGGCACAACGATCGAAGAGTAATCTATCCAAAGAAGAGCTGCCTAATGCAGCTCTTTTTTTCCTATATTGGGCGCTTTTACCCTAAACCTGTGATTGTTTTGCCCTACCCTTTCAGCCCACTGGGCTAGCCTGAACTCTGATTGCTTTATGACCACTCTGTTTATTTCCGATCTGCATCTCTCCCCTTCAACGCACGAAATCACCGCGTGTTTTATTCGCTTTATGCGCGAAGAAGCCAGCCAAGCCGACGCCTTATATGTCTTGGGTGATTTGTTCGAATTTTGGGTGGGAGATGACGATAAGTCTGAATTCGCGCAAACTATTCGTGACGAGTTTCGCCGCTTAACACGCTCTGGTGTGCCTTGCTATTTTACTCAGGGGAATCGTGATTTTTTGGTCGGTAAGCGCTTTGCAAAGCAAACCGGGGTCACCTTACTCGGGGATGAGACCGTCATTGATTTGTATGGTCAGCCCACCGTGATTCTACACGGTGATACGCTGTGCACTGACGATGTCAGCTATCTTGAGTACCGCAAAAAAGTTCATCAGCCTTGGCTACAATGGGTGTTCAATCGTATCCCGATGTTCATCAAGCAGAAGATCGTCGCCAAGGTACAAACAGACATCAGTGCAGATAAGCAGACCAAATCCCTTGAGATCATGGATGTCAATCAGCAAGAAGTGGAGAGCGTGATGAATAAACACCATGTTGAGCTCATGATTCATGGCCACACTCATCGCCCGAATATTCACCGTTTTATCAGTAACGGAAAAACCCTGCATCGCGTCGTATTAGGGGATTGGTACACACAAGGATCGGTCTTAGTGGTTGATAAAACAGGATACGACCTACAAAATCGTGCATTCCTATCAACAAATTGACAAATAAGTACCAGATTTTTCAATAAATTGTGCCTATACTTAATTTCAATGTTCGGTAACACGTTGAAGTTAGACTGCTACTTTGAAAACCTCATACATTGCACGCCAACCTATCTTAGATCGGCACAAACATACCATCGGCTATGAGCTGCTGTTTCGTGATGGCCCTAAAAACACGTTTCCAGAAATCGACCCTGAGCTGGCAACGAGCCGTTTGCTGTCTGATCATTTTATGTCCACCCACTACTCGACATTGGGTGACAAAGTTGGCTTTGTGAACTTCCCTTATCAAAGCTTGATCAATCGGGTGCCGACTCTATTTCCGTCGGCCAGCCTAGTGGTTGAAATTTTGGAAGACTGCCTGCCGACGCCCGAGCTGCTCGAGGCGGTCAAAGAGATGTCTAAACTCGGTTATAAAATTGCGCTGGATGACTTTGTGCCTTCCCCTGAATGGAAAGCCTTTTTGCCGTATGTTTCGATCATCAAATTTGATATCCGTGTGGTCCCGATTGAAAAAGCGCGGCTGTTCATTCGCAAGTTACAAGGCAGCAAAATCCAGTTTTTAGCCGAGAAAGTCGAAACGTATGAGGAGTTTAGTCACGCGCTTGAAGCAGGTTTTGACTATTTCCAAGGTTACTTTTTTAGTAAACCCGAGATCTTGCAGCGCAAATCGATCGAACCTTCCTTCATGACCATAGTGCAACTGCTTAGTGAGATTGCAAAATCCGACATCGATTATCAGCGGATTGAAACCTTGGTGAGTAAAGACGTCTCGCTTTCGTATAAATTGCTCACGCACGTCAACTCGTCTTCGATTGTCAGCACCAAGATTCAGTCATTTAAACAAGCGCTGATTTACCTGGGTGAAGATAGATTGCGTAAATTTGTCTCCTTGGTGGCGCTCGCCTCCTCTCAAGATTCCAAACCCGAGTACCTTTACGGATTATCCATTCAGCGCGCACGCTACTGCGAATTAGTCGCGGCGAAGCTCGAGGAGAAGCTCGCCTCTGGCCAAGCGTTTCTTACGGGTATGTTTTCGCTGCTCGACAGTTTACTCGACAGACCGTTAGAACAAATCGTGGCGGAAATCCCTATTGATGAAGCTGTCAAACATGCACTCACTGATGGTGAAGGGACGCTTGGGGTGTTGCTCAAGCTTGTCATCGCCTATGAACACGCACAATGGGACGAAGCCGCTGAACTCTGTCAACAGCTCGGCCTTGAGAAAGAAGTCGTTAGTGAATGCTACGATGAATCGGTACAATGGACGGCAGATTTACTGTCTAATTAACCCTGATTGTCCCTGATATAAGTAAAAAGCGGAGATTGGATGTCTTTATGTCCTTGTGAAAGTCAGCAGACTTATGAGTCTTGCTGCCTGCCGATTCATCAACATCATCAGAATGCCCATACACCAGAGCAACTCATGCGCGCTCGCTACAGCGCCCATGTCAAAGGTCTGGTCGATTTTGTTATCGCCACCTATCACCCTTCGTGCGAAGCGGAGAAAGAACGCGATGCCATCGCAGATTCAATCGCGAGCGACTGGTGCGGCCTTGAAGTGGTATCCACCGCGCCGGGCGAGCATCATGATGAGGGTTTCGTCACCTTCAAAGCGTATTTCTCTGCCGAGCAAGGTCGCTCTACACAGACCTTATGCCTTGAAGAGCGATCTCGATTTGCCCGTGAAAATGGCTTGTGGTACTACATCGATGGAGAATTCCCACAAGCGAATCAGGCCAAGGTTGGTCGCAACGATCCTTGCCCATGTCAAAGCGGGAAGAAATTTAAAAAATGCTGCGGATAACGAATTAAATCAGAGACTAAGATTTATTCGGGTTCACTCGCAAAATGTCGTCTTGTTCCGCTTGAAACTGTTTTTTTAGCTCAGATTTTGACTTAAAACTGATCTCGCCACCCTGCGCAACTGTCATATGTTGCGCTTCTACATTATGCTTAGACTGATACAACATCACAGCTTGCATGCAAGAATCTCGCTGCTGCTGCGAAAGTGGTGTACCCTCAGGCCACTTACCCGTCTCAACTGCATAGAGGAGACGCTCGTAAGCTTCTGGTGTAATTGAATTAATCAACTGCTCTGCGTCCATGACGTATCCTTTGGTTTCTGTTGTTTTTTGTTAAGGCCCTGACATTAACCGCCTCAATGAAGGCGTCAAGATAACGGCTAAGAATAAGTGTAACGGATCACAAGCAAACTTCGTATGAATCGACTTATCACACTGGTATTGATAGGGCTAGCGGCCACACTCACGGGCTGCTTTGAAGTTCGAAAAAATACCGACCAACTGTGTAAAGACACACCGGAACTTCGTTGCGAACGTCTGAATATGGATGATGGCCAATGTCGCGTTCCTCGTACCGATCTCATTTGGCACCGCTTTGAAGTCTTTAAAGACCCAACAGACCAAAATCTCATCAAAGAATACAATTTGCTGTCAGAGTATAAAAAGTGTCTAGAGCTAGCCTCTCAGATCCAACCTATTGATCAATCCAACCTGAAACAGCGGCGTTTTGAAGCACTGGTCAACTCGGGTAAGGATCTCGAAGCGCTAGTGAAAAAGCTCTCTGAATCCACCAGCCCACAAGCCCTCTACTTTCTATGGAGTCGCACTGGGAGTGATTCTGCCCGCCGCGCCTTCCTTCAAATGGAAGGGTCACCTCAGCTTGAAAGCGCCGAAATGCAATACGCGTTAGCCACGTTTTATACGGGTCGTGACCAAGAAAAAACCATCGCATTGCTTAAGCACGCGTTGGAGCTGACCAAGAGCTCGCCTGTCAACGTTGAAATATTGAAATCACTTGCCAGTATTCACTATCAAACCCATCAACGCGAACAAGCGTACGTTTGGGCGATGGTAGCGAAAGCCTTTGATGTGCCGATCGCTTCCGAGAAGGAGCTGCAATTGCTGTACGGTTTTGATAAGGACAAATATCGTCAATTAGATGCGTTTGCAGACGATATTGAAGATGCGATTCGGGCCGGGAAATTTCAGCGCCAGCAACTCGAAGGGCTTGATTAGCCTTAGGTTTTTAGTGGTTACTCACTTTGAACTGAACGAGTTCAATTTGAAAGTGAGTAACAAGACACACAGCGTTTAACGCTGCCTTGCCATCAATTGTTGAAAACTAACGACACCGAGTTAACACAGAAACGCTCACCGGTGGTTTGTGGTCCATCTTCAAATACATGACCTAAATGGCTATCACAACGTGCACAGCGAATCTCTGTACGCACCATTCCGTGGCTCAGATCCTCTAAGTAACGAATCGCATCGTCATTGATCGGTGCATCGAAACTTGGCCAACCACAACCGGAATCGTATTTGTTATCTGAACGAAACAGCGGAGCGTCACAACAGGTACACGCGTAGATTCCCGTCTCTTTATTGTGCAGCAATTTACCGGAAAATGGTGCCTCAGTGCCCTGCTGTCTGCATACTCGATACTCTTCATCCGATAGCTTCTCACGCCAGTATTCATCAGGCTTGGTGACTTTTTCGCTATGTTGTTTCACTGACTTATTCTCCACATTCTCATTTTTATTTGTGACTTTTTTGTTGAAAAACTTGCGCAGTTTAACCTTTGTAGCACATACTTTGAAACCATAACAGAATGGCTAAACTTTAAGCAGCAGTTCAAGTCTTCAACGCATTTTACATCAACTGGTTAGGTATAAACTCCACTATCCGTTCAAAAAACAACCACTCGCGTTTAATTGTGAAAAAAAGCGACACTTTTTTTTGACATTAAACAAGTTAAGTCCGATTATCGGTTGCAGATTTTGACTGGGTTTTGTAATTTTACTACCAGTTATCTTTAATCAGAAATTAAGTTGTGGAGCAACTATAATGACTATCAAAGTAGGTATTAACGGTTTTGGCCGTATCGGTCGTTTCGTATTCCGTGCAGCGCAAGAGCGCAACGACATCGAAGTTGTAGGTATTAACGACCTTATCGATGTAGATTACATGGCATACATGCTGAAGTACGACTCAACTCACGGCCGTTTCAACGGTACTGTTGAAGTTGAAGGCGGTAACCTAATCGTTAACGGCAAAACTGTACGTGTAACTGCAGAGCGCAACCCAGAAGACCTAAAATGGGACGAAATCGGTGTTGACGTTGTTGCTGAAGCAACAGGTCTTTTCCTAACTGACGAGACTGCACGTAAGCACATCACTGCTGGCGCGAAGAAAGTTGTACTAACTGGTCCTTCTAAAGACGCAACTCCAATGTTCGTTAACGGCGTAAACTTCGACACTTACGCTGGTCAAGACATCGTTTCTAACGCTTCTTGTACTACTAACTGTCTAGCACCTATCGCTAAAGTTCTTAACGACAAGTTCGGTATCGAATCTGGTCTTATGACTACAGTTCACGCAACAACTGCAACTCAAAAAACTGTTGACGGTCCTTCTGCTAAAGACTGGCGCGGTGGCCGTGGTGCTTCTCAAAACATCATCCCATCATCAACTGGTGCTGCTAAAGCTGTAGGCGTTGTACTTCCAGAAGTAAACGGCAAACTAACTGGTATGGCTTTCCGCGTACCAACAGCTAACGTTTCTGTTGTTGACCTAACTGTTAACCTAGTAAACGGTGCTTCTTACGAAGACATCTGTAAAGCGATGAAAGAAGCGTCTGAAGGCGAACTAAAAGGCGTTCTAGGCTACACTGAAGACCAAGTAGTTTCTCAAGACTTCATCGGCGAAGTTTGCACTTCAGTATTCGATGCTAAAGCAGGTATCGCGCTAACTGACAAATTCGTTAAAGTTGTATCTTGGTACGACAACGAAATCGGTTACTCAAACAAAGTTCTAGACCTAATCGCTCACATCTCTAAGTAATCATCACTTTGAGATAAGCGTTTAGCGCAGAATTTTATAAAAGGCGGCTCTTGAGTCGCCTTTTTTGTATCTGAAATTTGAGAGCCCATTAATGGCGACACGCCTGCTCTCTATGGCATAGGAAACTTACATGGACTTATTCACGCTCCCTGCCCTGACTGTCTTGTCTGACAGTGTCACGATTGTCGAAGTCGACCAAGTAAAGGTGATTCGTGTCATCCATGATAAAGCCAGCGCCGGTATTGCCCTGCATGGTGGTCATGTCATTTCATTCAAACCTCAAGGCCAAGAAGATCTCATTTGGATGAGTGAGCAAGCGGTCTTTGATGGTAAGGCCGCTCTGCGCGGTGGCATCCCGGTCTGCTGGCCATGGTTTGGACGCATTGCGGCCCCAGCACACGGCTTTGCTCGTACGAGCGAATGGGAATTGGTCGAGCATCGAGAAAATGAAAACGGTGTCATCGTTGAGCTGGCCCTTTTCTCAAGTGAAGAGACCCACGACATCTGGCCATATATGTTTGAGGCCCGACTTTTGATTGAGATTGGCGAAACACTGAGCGTCACCCTCAAGGTTATCAACATTGATGATCAAGCATGGACCTTCTCCGGTGCGCTGCATACCTACCTCAATGTGGGTGATATTACCCAAGTCCAGACAACAGGTATGGGCGCAGAGTACATCGATAGCCTTCAAGACAGGAAAGTATGCCAAGGCGGTGACGTGTTACAGTTGACCGACACCATCGATCGCGTCTATACCAAGCCTGCGCCTCAAATCAATGTGCAAGACCCTGTCTTTCATCGCACACTTACCGTTGAGAACCAAGGCCACAATTCCGCTGTCCTTTGGAACCCTTGGCAGCAAGGTGCGGCGGCGATGGCCGACATGCAAGACAGCGGCTATCAGCACTTTTTGTGTGTCGAGTCGACCCTTCATGCGACCTCTCTAGACACCGGTAAACGCCTTGAACCAGGTGAGACTCACCAACTGGTCACCGTACTCTCCAGCGCGAACAAGTAGCGGCTTTGGGTGACACATCGTTGAGGGTAGAGCGGCGCTCTACCCTATTTCTGGGATTCGCTCGCCTAAGCTGATAAAATGCAGCCCCCGAAATGGCCCAGAGCTCGATATGTCTTACTCCTGTCCTTTATGTCATCTGCCTTTATCGCAAGAAAAACAGCGCTACTCGTGTGAAAACCGTCACTCATTCGACGTCGCGAAAGAAGGCTACGTCAACCTGATGCCTGTACATCATAAACGTTCAAAAGATCCAGGCGACAATAAAGAGATGATGCAAGCTCGGCGCCGATTTTTGGAAAAAGCCTACTACCAACCCCTGCGACAACGCATTGCCGACTTATGCGCCGAAGCCTTAGTCGGTAGTGATCACCAGTTGCTTGATATCGGCTGCGGCGAAGGCTACTACACGACCCAAGTAGCACATCGGTTAATCGAACAACACGCAGCAGCAAACACATACGGTTTGGACATTTCCAAAATCGCCATCCGCTATGCCGCGAAACGTTACCAAAACTGCCTTTTCAGTGTTGCTTCAAGCCACCGCCTACCCTTTGCCGACCACTCACTCGATGGCGTGTTACGCATCTACGCGCCGTGCAAAGCGCAAGAGTTGCAACGCTGCGTGCGAGACAATGGCGTGGTCATCACAGTCACGCCAGCAGGACGTCATCTTTACCAGTTGCGAGAGCGAATTTATGACGATGTACGACTGCACAGCGAAGAAGCCGAATCGATTGAAGGCTTCGACCTTGAGCGGGAAGAAAAGCTCAGCTACCTCCTCCCCCTCGCCGATGGTGATGCGTTCGACCTATTGCAAATGACCCCATTTGCTTGGAAAGCCAGCGATTCTTTGCGTGACGAACTGAAAAACTCCACTATGTTTGAATGTGAGGCAGATTTTATGATTCGCATCTATCGTAAGCAGGCGTAACCCGGTACAAACTAGATAACAATTCTCATTTGCATTGTAAATGTCCCGAGCCTCCTTTAGTATGCGAGCAGACCATTAGGAGGCCACGGTTTATGCTGATCCGTTTTATATTGACCCGTTTTGTTTGTTTTAGTGCTTGTATGACTCTGACCGCCTGTTCATACAGCGCAGCGTCACTCTCTCCATCCACTCGTTCAAACTCAGTGGCCTCTGATCCAAGCGCTGCTACCCCTATCGTTAGTTTTTATGACTATCAACTATACGACCCATCGGGAAAAGCCCTGTCACTCAATGCACTACCTGAAACCTTCACTCAGGCAGAGGTTATTTTGATTGGTGAATGGCATACTCATTCCGCTATCCATCGCTTTCAAGCCGATTTTATTAAGGCAATAGCGAGCCAAGGCCGAGACACCGCCTTGTCGATGGAGCAGTTTTCAAGAGACGCCCAACCCCATCTCAACGCCTACCTTAACGGTGAGATTGGAGAGCAAACACTGATCACATCGGGTAACGCTTGGCCTAACTATGAAAGTGACTATCGACCATTAGTCGAGCTAGCAAAAACGTTTAACTGGCCTGTCATTGCCGCCAACGCACCTAAATCAACGGTACGTTGTGTGGGCCGTGTCGGTTTACGCTACCTTGATCGCCTATCCGACGATGAGCGCCGCCTCGTGGCCGCTAAGATCAACACCGAGGACTCCGCATACAAACGCAAATTCATGGCCTCAATGCATCATGGCGAGCCAGCCCAAACCGAAAAACAGTACGCGGCTCAAATGACGTGGGATGAAACCATGGCAGAAAGCATCGTCCAATACCTCAATGACCACCCAGGTCACCAAGTCATTCATGTCGCAGGGAAGTTTCATACCGAACAAGGGCTAGGAACCAAAGCGTCTATTTTGGCGCGCAACCCCAACCTCTCTGTCGTGGTTATCACACCTATGTCTGATATCGCATCTATCATCGATGCCGCCAGCGAGCCTCAGCCTCTCAACACGGATTACCCATTGCACGTCTTAGCCCCACCTGTGCGCTTCGTCAAAATGGAAAATCAAATGGCGGCGTTTCATAAAATGTCGACCCGTCATGGGAGCAACGAGTGTCAGCCAACTGAAGCCCCCTAATCGACCTTAGCTGAACGCCTGCACTCGCGACCGATAAATAGGCATGATTTGTGCTTGATGGCTTTTCATACAAATAACGCATATTTTGCACAAGTTTTACACCACACTGCCGATACGTTATTTGAGGATGAAGTAAGGAGAACACTATGACCCCAGTAGGAATGGAGTCAGCGAAGCTGGCACCAACCCAGCAGGTTAAGCCTCAAGCCAACACCTCGGTTGCAGATAAAGGCGCTGCACCTTTAAAAGTTGAGCAAAACACGGTAACCCTTTCAGAGGAAGGGAAAGCATTGCTTGCCGCATTGCAAGAAATTGAGAAAGAGAGCCAAGCCAACAATAAAGCAGAAAAAACCGTCGGTGACAAAGTAGAGTCTTTCGCCCACGGTGCGCTAGGCATGGATCACCCAGATAAGATCAAAGAAGAGGAAGACGGCTCTTACTCTGCGGGGCAATATCTTTCCGCGGCGGCAACCGTTGGCGGCATTTTGCTGGCCCTAATCTAACATTGAGCGCTAAACGACTCTTAATCAGTGAGGGAACAAGCCTTTGATTCGAGACGACAAAAATCTCAATTTGTTGTCGACCTTGCTGTGGCTTCATAATCATTTCGCATTGCAGAGATTAGGCATCCCCGATTAGGCATCCCCGATTAGGCATCCCCGATTGGGCATCCCCGATTGGGCATCCCGAATTGGGCATCCCGGTTTCTTAGCCATTGCGCCACTCCTTCCTAGTTTTAAAGCTCACTTCGGTGAGCTTTTTTATTGTCCTCGCTACTTTCATAAAAATCTTTTATCGAACTTCCCCCTTGAAGTTGCCATGAGAGACCCTATTTTTTCATCGAGCGCGAAGGAATCGCTCATATTGTGTCTTTTATTTTTTGTCCTAAGTAGGAGGCAAATCCAATGAATATTCGTCCTTTAAATGACAAGCTGATTGTTGAAAGACAAGAAGTGGAAAACAAATCTGAAGGGGGAATCGTACTAACTTCTCAATCGGTGAAAAAATCCACGCGCGGAAAAGTCATCGCAGTGGGTTTAGGCAAACGTCTTGATAACGGTGACCGCGCGTCAATGGACGTCAAAGTCGGTGATCACGTCATTTTCAATGATGGCTACGGCGTGAAATCAGAAAAGATTGATGGCAAAGAGTATCTGATTCTCAGTGAATCAGATGTGTTGGCTATCGTCGAATAATCTCGTTCTGTCATCTTTTTGAGGAGAAAATCATGGCTGCAAAAGACGTACTATTTGCAAACGAATCACGTCAAAAAATGCTCACTGGTGTCAATGTCTTAGCCAATGCGGTCAAAGTGACGCTTGGCCCTAAAGGACGCAATGTTGTTTTAGATCAGTCTTACGGTGCCCCTACCATCACCAAAGATGGAGTGTCTGTCGCCAAAGCCATTGAGCTAAAAGATAAATTCGAAAACATGGGTGCTCAAATGGTCAAACAGGTAGCATCCAAAGCGAACGATGAAGCGGGCGACGGAACCACTACCGCAACGGTACTGGCGCAATCTTTCATCAATGAAGGGCTAAAAGCGGTGGCCTCGGGCATGAACCCAATGGATCTTAAACGCGGTATCGATAAAGCGACGGAAGCCGCTGTGGCTAAATTACGCGATATGGCGAAACCTTGCAGCGATCAAGAATCGATTACGCAAGTTGGTAGTATCTCGGCCAACAGCGATCGCGCTATCGGTGAGATCATTGCCCAGGCGATGGAAAAAGTCGGCCGCAACGGTGTCATCACCGTTGAAGAAGGTCAGGGCCTGATCAACGAACTCTCAGTTGTCGAAGGCATGCAATTTGACCGTGGGTATCTCTCGCCGTACTTCATCACCAATCAAGACACAGGTACCGTCGAGCTCGACAATCCGTACATCTTGCTGGTCGATAAGAAAGTGAGCAGTATCCGTGAACTGCTGCCGATTCTTGAGTCAGTCGCTAAGGCCTCTCGTTCATTGCTGATTATCGCCGAAGACATCGAAGGTGAAGCATTGGCGACACTCGTCGTCAACAACATGCGTGGTATCGTTCGCGCAACCGCTGTCAAGGCGCCAGGCTTTGGCGACAACCGCAAAGCGATGATGGAAGACATTGCGGTGCTTACCTCTGGTACGGTTATCTCTGAAGAGATTGGCTTAGAGCTTGAAAAGACCACCTTGGAGCAGCTTGGTCAGGCCAAGAAAGTGACCATAACCAAAGACGCGACGACCATTGTAGGCAGCGATGAACAGCACCATGCAATTCAAGACCGCGTGGCAAGTATTGAAGCGCAACTGGCCTCGACAACGTCTCAATACGATAAAGAGAAACTCCAGCAACGCATTGCAAAGCTCTCTGGCGGTGTGGCAGTGATCAAGATTGGCGCTGCTACTGAAGTAGAGATGAAAGAGAAGAAAGATCGAGTGGATGATGCGCTGCATGCAACACGAGCGGCCGTTGAAGAAGGTATTGTGGCAGGTGGTGGCGTCGCGCTGACCAAGATTGCCAAAGAGCTCGCCGATCTCAAAGGTGATAACGACGATCAAAACGTCGGTATTCGTGTCGCGCTACGTGCGATGGAAGAGCCACTTCGTCAAATCGCCATTAACGCCGGAGATGAAGCGTCCGTTGTCGCCAACGCGGTGAAATCAGGCGATGCGGACTATGGCTACAACGCCGCAACCGGTGAATATGGCAATATGATTGAGATGGGTATCTTGGACCCTGCTAAGGTGACCCGTTCTGCCTTGCAATTCGCCGCGTCAGTTGCAGGTTTGATGATCACCACCGAAGCCATGATCACAGCCCACGTTGAGAGTGAGGAAGCCTAACCTTCTCTCACTGGCGCTCTAGAGCGTCAGTGCACACAAGCGGGCGACGTTGCCCGCTTGTCTTCCACTTTGGATTGTGAGGTAAGAGAGATGAAATCATTGCCATCAATACATTTCTCCGTTGCGGAGTGTGGCACCCGCCCAGCCCCCGCTTCGACTTGGCCCGTCACCACGACCTTTCCCAGTCAAACGGCCGGTCCACTTTTCTCTATTATGAATCAACTGCCAAAACCCGTTCAGTGGCTCATCATCCGCTTTGATTTAGCTCCGCCAACACGCACCGAGCAACCCGTGGTCCATTGAGACAAAAGAGGGCGGATAAGAGGTTAAAGACGAGGACTTGTTGTCAATTCAACGAAAAATCGTGGGCTTAATCACGCGTGGGATGATTGAGTATGTGGTCTTCCCAATTGATCACATCGATTTCGTACACCACTTTATTTCTGACGCTTTCCCCAGCGGCGTGCATCGCTGACTTAGAGCCAGTGCGCAGCGGGTGCCATTCAGGCAATGGTTGACCTTCTACCATTAAACGGTAGGCACAGGTGTGCGGTAACCAGGTGAAATCATCGATGTCATCACGAGTCAGCTTGGTGCACTCTTCATGAGACTCAAAGCGATGTTCATAATCGCTGCATGAACAGGTTTTCGTGTTGAGTAAGCTACACGCCACATTGGTGTAGTAGATTTCATCCGTATCTTCATCCATGAGTTTGTGCAGGCAGCACTTGCCGCAGCCATCGCACAGAGATTCCCACTCTTGCTCCGTCATCTGCTCTAACGTTTTTGTTTGCCAAAAGGGTGCGCTCATAGACTCATCTTGGATTAGTTAAAGAAGGGGCGATTTATACCGTCTAGCGGCAAAAACTTCAAGATCTTGTACTGATCGTCTTGATGATTTTTGCTATTATCGCGCCTCAATTTTACTCAGGGGTATCAGGATGGATTGTCGACTCGGTTGCGGGGCTTGCTGTATTGCGCCCAGTATCTCATCACCGATTCCGGGGATGCCAAATGGCAAACCTGCCGGTGTTCGTTGCATTCAGCTCAATGAAGACAATCTCTGCAAGCTGTTTGGCTTACCAGAGCGTCCCAAAGTGTGCGCAGATTTCAAGCCGTGTCCTGTAGTGTGCGGGGCGACCAACCAGCAAGCGATGACCAATATCACAGAGCTTGAGCGTCTGACGTAACACTTGGCGTCTGACGTAACAAAAGTAAACCAAGCACTACGCTCTATCATGGGTGACAGATAAAAACATGGCCGCAGATGCGGCCATATTGATATTATTTCTGGGTGAAAAATGCAGGTATTAAATCTTATGTCGCCCGAGCAGTGAATGAGACAGCGTTGTGCCATCCACCAGCTCTAATTCACCACCGACCGGCACACCATGGGCAATGCGACTAGCCGTGACTTGGTGTTCATGACACAACTCAGCAATGTAATGCGCGGTCGCCTCCCCTTCCACCGTTGGGTTGGTCGCAAGAATCACCTCGCTGATATCACCGCGGCGCAGGCGAAAGTCCAGCACATCCAAACCGATATCACTCGGCCCAATACCATCAAGGGGCGACAAGTGCCCCATCAACACAAAGTAACGCCCAGAATATTGACCGGTCGCTTCCACCGCTGCGATATCCGCAGGGCTTTCTACAACACAGATTTGTCCATTCTCTTGGCGTTTAGGATTGGTGCAGATATGGCAAACCTCTTCTTCGGTAAAGGTTCGGCATTCGGAGCAATGACCGATTTCCGTCATTGCCTGACTTAACGCGTCGGCGAGTTGCACGCCGCCTTTTCTATCTCGCTGCAATAAATGAAAGGCCATCCGCTGTGCCGACTTGGGGCCAACCCCAGGTAGACAGCGCAAGGCCTCCATTAATTGTTCCAGCATATGACTGGTACGCATTGACTCTCTTTCTCTATGAATTGTCCGTCATTCTCGTCGAATGCGCGCAAATCTGTTGCGCGCAGAGAGCAAGATTAGAACGGCATTTTCATACCAGGTGGTAATTGCATACCGCCCGTCACTGACGCCATTTTCTCTTTTTGCGTCTCTTCAACACGACGAGCGGCATCATTGAACGCAGCAGCAATGAGATCTTCTAGCATCTCTTTATCGTCTTCCATCAAGCTCTCGTCGATATCAACGCGGCGAACACTGTGGCTACCAGTAATGGTCACTTTCACAAGTCCAGCGCCCGATTCACCAGTCACTTCCATATTCGCAATTTCTTCTTGAAGCTTTTGCATGCGATCTTGCATTTGCTGGGCCTGCTTCATTAGGTTGCCCATACCGCCTTTACCAAACATGTTTATCTCTCTAGTTTGTCACTATATCGAATTAAATGGGGGCTGAATCAAATGAATTCAACCACCGGAAATTATATCGGTCGTACACTATCGCTATCGAGTTCAGCACCAAAACGCTGCTCGATAAACTGCACGTACTCATCAGCCGCTAGACTGCTAAAAGCTTGCTCAAGCTTGCCTTGATACAGCTTATCTCTTAACTCTAGCGGTGTTTCTCCTTTGTCACCAATCTCGACACTTAACTGGCACTCTTCGCCCAACACTCGATTGAGCTCTGAGAGCAGTTCACTTTGCGCTTTATCCGTGTTGAGGTGAGCCTGCTGTGGTCGCAACGTCAGCTGGATAGAACGGCCATCTTTGACGTAATCCGAATTGAGCGCGAGCTGCTCAGTCAACTTAGCTGTATTGAGCTGACTGATGAGCTTTGCCCACACGCTACGCTCTAAGCTTTCATTGACGAGTTTATCGACCATCTCTGGCGTCTTCTCGTGCTCGAGCGCTTTTTTCAGCTGCGTGGGTTTCAGTTCCGGCTTTTGCTCATCCACGACTGGTTGGCTTGGCGTCCATTGATAGGGCTCAGGCTTCTCAAGCGATGCGTTGTTTGCCGACTCGTTTCTAGCCATGTGTGCAGCAGGCGACATCTGCGGCGCTCCGGCGTGTTTTTGCGCAACACGTTCGAGCACCGATTCAGGTTTGGCAGATGCCGCTTTAGCCTTTTTTGTTGACGCGCCTGGCGAGCTGCGCCCTTGACGCTGTGAGCGCAATTGATGACGCAAACCACTAATGCCGCCGCTCACCCCGCTTGACGCAGGCTTCTGCGTTGGAGGCGGCGTTGGCGTTTCAGGGGCTTGTGGTGCCGAAGCGGGCGTCATCTGTGCATACTCATCTCTGTCATACCCAGACGCGTCATGCATATCGTCATGCGGTGGCATGTCGTAATCGGCCATCGGTGGCTCATACGACGGTGCGCTTGGCATTGGCTGCGATGGCGCTTTAGGTGGCGGTGCTTCAGGCTGAGGTGATACCGCTGGAGAGGACATCGACGCTTGAGGCGCTGCATGGCTGACTGGTGGCGCTGCAGATGGCACCGGAGCCTTTGACGCTGGCGCCTCTGCGACAGGTGCGCTGGACGTTGAGATCATATTGGCTTGCGACACCTCTTGTGGCCTAAACGCCACCATGCGCAACAGCACCATCTCTAAACCAATGCGCTCTGACGGCGCCAACGCGATGTCTTCACGCCCTTTCAACGCAATTTGGTAGAACAGTTGAATATCTTGCGGCGTTAACGCTTTGCTCAGCTGCACGACCTTGTCAGCGTCAGGCTGGCCTTTATCAAGCGAGGATGGCAAAGCCTGCACCATGGCTAATCGATGTAATTGACTGGCGAGTTGTTGCAACAATCCATCCCAATCCACACCGTTTTGCGCCATTTGCTCCACACTCGACATCACCACATCCACCGATTTCGAGCTGATCGCTTGCAGCAGATGCAAGGCTTGATCGGTGTCGAGTGTACCCAACATGTGCGCCACGCTTTCTTGGCTGATACTGCCATTGCCAAGAGCAATCGCTTGGTCAGTCAAACTGAGTGCATCACGCATACTGCCATCCGCCGCATGGGCAATCATACCCAATGCGCGTGCCTCTGCACTCACTTGTTCCTGTGCGAGGATATGATCCAGCTGTTGATGAATGGCATCGACCGTAATCGGCTTAAGATGAAACTGCAGACAGCGCGACAAAATCGTCACAGGCAGTTTTTGCGGATCGGTGGTCGCCAGAATAAACTTCACGTACTCTGGCGGCTCTTCCAATGTTTTCAGCAGCGCGTTAAAGCTATGACGAGAGAGCATGTGCACCTCGTCAATCAGGTACACTTTAAAGCGTCCACGCGCTGGCTTGTACTGGACGTTGTCCAATAACTCTCGAGTATCTTCCACTTTGGTGCGCGACGCCGCGTCGATCTCTAATAGATCCACAAAGCGCCCTTGGTCTATCTCTTGACACGTATCACACTGACCACAAGGGTTGGCAGTAATACCCGTTTCACAATTTAGACCCTTGGCAAACAGTCGCCCAATCGAGGTTTTACCAACACCTCGCGTACCACTGAACAAGTACGCATGGTGGAGACGATTTTGAGCGAGTGCATTTTCAAGCGCCGTCAGAACGTGTGCTTGACCCACCACTTCACTGAATTTGGTTGGACGCCACTTTCGCGCTAAAGCAAGATAACTCATGAATAATTCCGATTAATGACCGTCAAATTCACAGATGCTGTAAACCGTAAGGCCGAGACCTTGCAGACGTTTATCGCCACCGATTTCAGGTAGATTGATGACAAACGCCGCATGTTCGACCACGCCACCTAACTGTCTGATCAGTTTGGTGGTCGCTTCGATGGTACCGCCGGTTGCGAGCAAATCGTCCACCACCAGCACCTTGTCGCCTTCTGAGATAGCATCGGTATGAATCTCTAGCGTATCAACGCCATACTCCAATTCGTAAGATTGGGCGATGGTGTTACGCGGTAGTTTGCCCGGTTTACGCACCGGGACAAAACCCACACCAAGCTCCAACGCCAACGGTGCACCAAACAAGAAGCCACGTGCTTCTGTACCAACGACTTTGGTAAAGCCTTGATCTTTATATTTATCCACTAAAAGTTGGATCGTGGCTTGGTAGGCTTTGGCGTTCTCCATCAAGCTCGTGACATCACGGAATAGAATGCCTGGCTTTGGATAGTCTGGAATGCTTTTGATGCTAGATTTGATGAATGCGATCGTTTCAGTTGTCATAGTTCATTACTTACTTTGGCTAAGTGGGCGCCTATCATTGTTATCATCGGCCACTTAATAATGGGTTTTGTGCCACTCGGATCCGGTATCTGACCAAATCACTGACTAAAATACGGTTCGTATAAAAAACAAACGCCCACCAATAGAGTGGGCACACTTCTGGGTAATCTTAGTGATTTTCTTCTCTATCGGCAAGCGGCTCCATCACAGGAAGACGCAAGAACCAACTGAGTAAAATCACCAGCATCACCACCAACATCGCTTTCAGGCATAGGTGAGGGACAACCCAAATTGAGAAGCTAAAACTGAGTACCATCGCGAGCGCGCCGCGCTGTTTTACACCGCGCGTTACCGCCCGGTTCTGATGCCAATTGATAATGATAGGCCCGAACGTCGGGTGTTGATGAAGCCAGCGGTGAAAACGTGGACTGCTGCGCATGAAACAAGCGCTGGAGAGCAAAATAAACGGTGTGGTAGGAAGAACGGGAAGGAAGATGCCCAGTATGCCTAGGCATAAACTGAGCACACCAACAACATAGAAAAAGAATCTGCGTAGAGGAATGGTATGCTCCAGAACTGCGTTAGAAGCCTGCGTATCCGTTGAACACGCGAATCCAAGTCAAGGTCGCGGGAAGCGTTGGGATCAACAGGGCTGCAATAAAGCCTAAAAAGTAAAAAATATTATACGGTTCTTTAAAATCTTTGTCTGCCATGGGCTGCTTCTCTTTTGGTAGGTGGCGATACGTTTCTTTCAATAATGAAAGTCCCATTAACGCAAGTGCTGCCCTGCGTTTTAGGGTTATTTTTGTTTGGCGAAACTATACCTTAATGGTTAAAGCATAAACACCGAACAGGTGTAAGGTTATTGATAAAATGAGAGGGGATAACCCATCAACCCCAAAGGCGAATAAGGCCTTTGGGATTGATCACTATTTGGGGGAATACATGGATGCGTTTAAGCGCTGCCACCACGGAAGATGTCTAAAGTAAAGCTGCTAGAACCTAGGCGGCTTAGGGATAGCTGACACGCCGACTGTATCGAGAGATCGGTGGTGATGAAGTTTTTGGCGCAGTTTTCTCCCAACTTGACGCCAGAAGGGATATGTTGAGATTGGTACCCATTCGACCACTGTGCATCCAGCCCGGCGGGCAGCAAAGACAGCTTTCCTGAGCAAAGATCAGCCACCCCAAACAAGGCTTTCACCGGTGCGCCGCAGTCGGAGCACTGGATACCTTTCTCGAGAATATCCGCCAGATCTTTCAAATCCGCATTGAAGGATTTGAGGTTACGCAAATAATCATGGAACAAAGCGCGAACCAGCAGCGTCGCCGCTGGGCCATGATGATGGCTACTGGCCGAATCCACCAAATAGAAAGCAAATTGACCGTTCATAAGCCAGGCATAATCAAACACCAAAGGCATCACATCCGTCGATTGCAGTAAGCGGTAACTGCACTTCCAATCCCCTTGTGCGGTGTCTTTGTCTGGAAGCAGCGCATGAAGTAAATCTTTGGCCGCACTTGGGTTATCCTCTAGAAACTCCAAGTGCCAATGAAGCTCTTGCTCCTCAGGCATATCCCCGCTATCGACACGAAACCACTGACTGGAAAAATCCCTGAGATCACTGAGGTGGTTGTCAGAATCCTCCAACGTCACTTCAATGGCGTTGGCGAGGTGTTCATAATTGGAAATCGGTTTAGGAAGGAAATCTTTGATGCCGTAACGCAGCGCCTTCGCCACATCAGACATCTCATCGGTCGCCGATACAACAATAAGCGGCATAGACGGGTACTCTAGGCTCACCTCCTCGACAAATTCGATACCATCAAGCACCGGCATCGACAGATCACATAAAATTAGGTCGGGGGAATGTTCCCTCAACTGTTTTAAACCTTCTAAGCCATCTGAAGCCTCGACGACTTCATAACCTTGTGCGGTTAGGAATCCCGTCGTAATGCGACGAAAGATAGGATCGTCATCAACGACCATAATGAGCTTTTGACTTGCAGCCAGTCGCGGATTCACCACCGAGGCCACCTGAACTGATTTGTGCATAAACCTTGCCTCACCCAAATTTGGATTATCAACATTATTGTTATTATTAACTGCTTGTTTGAAACACTTCTTAAAAAGTAGTCGCCACCGTCCATTTATACAAATATTCCACCGTAAATGAGGGATAGCTACTATATGTATGAATCCGGTAAGATCGGTGAAGTTGTTGATGTGCCTCAAGCTTTGACATGATATATAAAGATAAATTACCTAAATTCGTAACCAAAGTGTGTTCGACAGAATGAAATTAGATGATCTCAACCTATTTAGACTGGTGGTAGAAAATGGAAGCTATACCGCAACTTCCCGTAAAACCATGATTCCGGTCGCCACGATCACTCGACGAATTCAAGCGCTGGAAGACTCACTTAACCTTCGCTTGCTCAATCGACATGCAAGAAAGCTGTCACTGACTGAGGCGGGTGAGCGCTTTTTCAATGAGTGCTCTCCCCTGCTCAACCGTCTGACGATGACAGCAGAGGAGATCTCTGATGAGTGTCGTGGCGCTGCGGGTAAAATTCGTATTACCTCGCCGTCTAATCTGACCAAACGCATGATGATGCCGATGTTCAATGCGTTTATGCTTCAATACCCTGATATCCATATAGAGCTTGATACCAGCACGCAATCCGACCACCTTGACCCCACCGAGTGGGATGTTATTTTCCGAGTGGGGCCGCAGCGAGATTCAAGCCTGATTGCACGTAAAATTAGCTCGGTCAAAGACATTTTGGTCGCCAGCCCAACGTATTTGCGCCTACATCCTGCACCGAAACACGCCGAAGAGTTGAGCCAGCATGCACTGCTCAAAGGTTCGCCGCTGCTCAAATGGCAACTCAAAAATCACAATGGCGAAGTGGTGGTCAATAATGATAAAGGCCGCTTCCAAGCCAATACGCTCAATGTCGTTCGCAGCGCGTGTTCTGAAGGGCTTGGCATTACGCTCATGCCGGATGTGATGATTCGCGAGTACATTGAGGATGGCAGCCTTGTCCAAGTGCTCGATGACTGGATCGCCAACCCTCGCGATATTTATATGTTGTATAACCACAAAGATCACTTACCGGAGAAAGTCCGTTTATTCATCGACTTCGTGATCGCGTTCAACCTGCATTAAAAAAGCGCCTGATTGTTTTCAATCAGGCGCTTTTCTTTCCCTATTTGTCCGTCAAATATTACAAATACTCGACGAATTTACTCAACTCGCGATGGGGCACTTTCATTGGCTCACTATCGGGCGTACCAAGATAGAGGAATCCGACGATTTGATCTTCTCCCTGCAAGCCAAAAGCTTGATGCACATTCGGGTGGAACATCCAAGGGCCAGAGCGCCAGAACCCTTGGAAGCCCTGTGCAACCGCCGCCATCTGCATCGCTTGCACGGCACAACCTGCAGATAGGTGCTGCTCAAGTGCTGGCACTTTATCGTGCTCCGTCACTTTGGCGATCACCGTGATCACCATAGGCGCGCGAAAAGGCGCATTTTTCACTTTTTCAAGCACAGCGTCATCACTGTTGTCTGCCACCGCAGCGCGGTGCAAAATCGCAGACAGCTTATTGAGCCCTTCCCCTTGAGCAATCACGAAACGCCACGGCGTCAACCCCGCATGATCCGGCGCACGCAGGCCAGCGCGAATGATGTTTTCTAATGCGACTCCCTCAGGAGCCGGGGCAGACAGTTTGCCGACTGAGCGACGGTTGAGCAGTAAATCAAGCGCATCCATTTGATATCCTTAATGATTATATTCGAGACACTCGCCAGCCTATGGTTGGCTGCTTATCGTTATAAATAGTAACGCGTCAAACAAAAAAAGCGAGCCTATTACCCAGGCTCGCTTTTTATTTTGAGAAAAAACTAGTTGCTGTAGAAGGGCTTATCCAAACCCGCACGTGTTAACAGCCCATCGCATGGCGCGAATCGGTCACCGTATTTCTGTGCGTGGTCGTTCATGATATCCACCAGCTTCTTCACGCCAATTTGGTCCATGTAGCGGAAAGGGCCGCCTAAGAATGGAGGGAAACCAATACCAAAAATCGCCCCGATGTCACCATCTCTAGGGCTGCGAATAATGCCCTCATCCAGACAGCGGACCGCTTCGTTGAGCATCGGCAGCACACAGCGCATGGCGATGTCTTTCTCAGCAAGGTTAGATTCCGGGGTCAACTTCAGCAGTTTGTACACGGACTTATCGACCTCTTTCTTCTTCCCTTTGTAGGTGTAGAAGCCTTTGCCACTCTTGCGCCCTTTACGGCCATCATTGAGTAAGATGTCAAACACATCTGGGCCTTGGAAACGCGCGCCGAGTTCTTTGACCAAGATAGGCATAATTTTCGCGCCGATATCGACGCCAACTTCATCCAACAACGTAATAGGGCCGACTGGGAAGCCGAAGTTTAGCAGCGCTTTATCTAACTGTTCAATCGGTTCACCCGCCATCAGCACTTGCGCCGCTTCATTCATGTAAGGCGCCAAAATACGGTTAACGTAAAAGCCTGCACAATCTTTGACCACAATCGGTGTTTTGCCTTGTTTGCGAGCAAAAGCGACCGCGGTGGCGACGGTTTCATCCGATGTGCCTTCGTGTGGGATCACCTCAACCAGCGGCATTTTTTCCACCGGGCTGAAGTAGTGCAACCCGACGACTTTCTCAGGGTGCTTAGCCTCGGCGGCAATTTGGTGGATCGGCAATGATGACGTATTGGTCGCAAAAATAGTTTCTGCATGGCCATTGGCTTCCACATCCGCCACCATTTGCTGCTTGAGCGTCAAATCTTCAAATACCGCTTCAATCACGATGTCTGTGTTTTTAAAGCCGGTAAAATCGGTGCCACCCGACAGCTGCACCATTTTCGATTGCAGTTGCGCTTTGGAAAGAATGCGACGTTGACGCTGCTTGTCGAACAACTTGTAGTTGTATTGCAAAGCGTTAAGAACGCCATCGTTTGACACATCTTTTATCCGGACAGGAACTTTCGCTTTCGCCACACTAACGTGACTAATGCCCGCCCCCATCAAGCCACCACCTAGCACGGCGGCACGCTGAATCTTGCGCGGCGTAGCATCACTGCCGTTGTCTTTTTTCATTTCAGTGGTCGCAAAGAAAATCGAGCGCAATGCCTTCGATTCTGAAGTCATCACCAACTCACCAAAGCGCTGCGCTTCTTTCTGTAACCCTTTATCGAAGCCGTGCTCAAGTCCGTAACGAATGACGTCTAAAATCGCCTCTGCCGCTGGGTAATTGCCGCGCGTTTTTGCGTGGGTTTTCTTGCCAGCTTGTTCAAAGGTCACCTTGCGGCCCAACCCGGTGTGCGCCATCAGTTTTTCTTTGGTCGACGCTTTTTTACCACTTTTTCGCTTCGGCGATGACTTTTCAATCAAGCCTTTCGCCACATCGAGCAAGATGGTCTGCGGCACCACCGCATCCACCACGCCCAATTTGCCCGCTTTTTTCGCTCGCAACTGTTTACCGGTCAAAATCAAATCCAGTGATGGCAGCAAACCAATCAAACGAGGCAGTCTTTGCGTGCCGCCCGAGCCTGGCAAAAGCCCAAGTTGAACTTCAGGTAGACCCAGTCTAGTCGCATCATCATCACTACAAACACGATAATCACACGCCAAAGCAAGCTCTAAGCCGCCGCCCAAACACGGGCCATGAATCGCTGCGACAACAGGAAAAGGCAGGTCCGATAATTTCGCGAACATCTGCTGACCTTGTTGCGCTAACGCTTGCGCTTCTGCAGCACTTTGACAGGCGTCTAACATACGTACATCGGCGCCAGCAATAAAGTTGTCCGGCTTGAGTGAGTGGATCACCATGCCTTTGAGGGTAGACTGCTTGTCACCGAGCTCATCAAAGATAGCGGCCATTTCATCGGCAAACGCCGCTTGCAGCGTGTTCATTTTCTCGCCGGGCACATCAATCGCCAGCCAAGCGATGTTTTGCTCATCAATGGTTAAGTTAAATGCTTTTTGCTCACTCATTATTCGACCTCCAGAACCATTGCTGCGCCCAATCCACCTGCTGCACAGGCAGTATTCAATGCCAATCCACCGCCACGGCGTTGCAACTCACGCAGCGTTTGCGTAATCATGCGAGCGCCCGTCGCCGCGAATGGGTGCCCATAGGCAATCGAACCACCTAGAACGTTAAACTTATCCATATCAATCTCACCGATGGCTTTTGAGCGACCCAATTTCTCTTGGGCAAACTTATCGCTCGCAAACATCTTCACGTTCGATAGCGCCTGAGCGGCGAACGCTTCGTGCATATCGATCAAGGTCAAATCAGACAGCGTAATACCCGCTCGGTCGAGTGCAACCGGTGTGGCGTACGATGGCCCCATCAACATGTCGGTTTCAACGCCAATCGCCGAGAAGGCGTAAGAACGGATGTAACCCATGATCTCAAGCCCAAGCTCCTTAGCGCGCCCTTCTCGCATCAACATAATCGCGGCGGCGCCGTCCGTCAGTGGCGTACTGTTTGCCGCTGTCACGCTACCAAACTTACGATCAAACGCAGGGCGAAGCTTGGCGTAGCCTTCTAAAGTCGAATCGCGGCGAATGTTATTGTCTTCGGCGATCCATTTTTTGTAGGGCTCTGGGAAAGCGGTCATCACTTCGTCGCGAATTTTCCCCTCTTCCCACGCTTTTGCCGCTAGCGTATGCGAACGGTGCGCTAACGCGTCTTGCTCTTGGCGAGAAATGCCGTGTGACTTCGCCATTTGCTCCGCCGTTTGCCCCATAGAAAGACCGGTGGAATATTCTGCGACCGCTGGTGGCACCGGCATGAGATCTTTCAATGACAAAGTTTTAAGAATGTTAAGCTTTTGACCTAGCGTCTTCGTTTTGCTTAGCGCCAGCAAGTTCGCGGCGAGCTTTTTCGAAACACCAATAGGCAACACAGACGATGAATCCGCGCCACCGGCAATACCGATATCAATCGTGCCGGACATAATGCTTTCCGCCACATTCACTGCAGATTGGAAACTGGTCGCACAGGCGCGAGTCACACTGTAGGCGTCGGTATGAATGTTCATCCCGGTGCCCAGTACAATTTCTCGGGCAATGTTGGGGGCCTCTGGCATTTGAACCACTTGGCCAAACACCACCTGATCGATCAACGCAGGATCGATGTCCGTTTTGGCCAACATATCGCTGACCACCATTTTGCCCAGATCCACCGCAGGGACCTGGCTAAATTCCGTACTTTGACGTGCAAACGGCGTGCGTAAACCGGCAACGATGGCGATGCGTTCGCCCGAGCGGGTCTTTAATTCCTGCTTGCCCATTGTTTCTCCTTAATCATGAGAGGTCTGACCACGCCATTGTAACGAGATTGTTAAAGCAATCAAACGGCCGTTTAAATAAACGTGATTTATGATGGAAAAGTAGCAGAGGGTTTAGAGGCGGTAAATGGGAGTAAAGTCAGGAAAAGGAAAAGGAAAAGGAAAAGACTGGTTAACACAACACAAGGAGGAGTAAACCCTGCATTTTTCTTGGGCGGATGGATTAGGTGTTAACCAGTCTTTTAGTTAGAGTACACGTTCAAGCTGTCACGCAGCTGTCATTGAACAATGCGGTGAATCGCGTAGTTAACTCATCATCCACAAAGGGATCGTGGCACTTGAGAGTAATTGGTTAGTTACGCCCCCAAACACCTTCTGATGAAGTTTCTGGTGTGCAAACGCGCCGGCAACCACGACATCCGCTTTGATTTCACTGGCCACCTCAAGCAACTGCGAGGCCGTGTTTCTTCTCGCTCGGGTAAACGTCAAACATTCCGCATCCACTCCGTGTCGTGCAAGGTAGGTAGCGAGATCGATTTGCGTCGGCTTTTTCGCTAATGAGCGCTCACTAGTCGCAACCACGACATTATCGACAAGTTTGAGCAGCGGTAATGCAGAACTTACTGCGTTTGCTGCTGCTTCATCGCCATTCCACGCAATCATTACCGTCTTAGGTGCAAAATGCGTCTGCGTCCTCGGCATCACTAGAACCGGTTTGCCGCCATGCTCTATCGCCGCTTCAAAGCTGACGCTTGTGCGCCCTGTTAGCGATTTAGGAATAATGATGATGTCCGATACTTTACCGCGCTCCGCCACCACCTCACCACGATAGCCAAAAATATCATGCCAAGTGGCACTGGTTTGGTTGAGACTCGACTCGCCCTCCACCACGTTAAGTGATTGACATAGCTCAGAAAATCGCGACTTAGCTTGCGACATATCATTACTGACGTAGTCGCGAACAATTTTACCTATCTGGTCATAGAATTTGCGTGACACGAGCCGCTGCTCGTGGGGCATCAGTTGCTCAGACCCCACTTGTGCGTGCAATACATCCAAGTGTGCCAGAAAAAACTTGGCCACATGTAAGCCTCCCTCGAGGCGGGTATCTCCATCCTCTTGCGAGGCAAAAGGCATGATGATCGATTTAATAGACATCTAGGTTATCCTCCGAATGGCCAAGGTAGATCCACGGCGTCCTGCAATAGGCCAATGGGCAAATCCAACAACATAAGATGGGTCAAACCAAGTAGAAATCCGCATGCCAATGTCGTCGTTGCGAAAGATCGCCATAAGCTCAGACCCGCTTTATTCATCAAGAATAAACAGAAGAACACACTAATTGAGATGACATAGCCGACTAAAAAGCACCCGAGCACCAAACCCGCCAACCAGTACAGGTAGTGCATCATCGATGACGTGTTGTCATCAAACGCGTAGCCTTGCTCATATTCGTTATCAAAGTAAATCGGTGATGATGAGGTGTGCGTCAGTAACTGCACAATCACTACAGCGGAAAGCAACCACATACCACTCGCCACGACAATCGGGAAAATGCCCCCTAGGAAACTCTGCTGATATCCATCATAGATACCGTAAGCGAAAGCCAAGTTCACCACGACCGCAAATGCTAATTGAGGGGTACGTGGAGCGGGAGTAGAGGACGCTTCGTTGGTCGATTGCTCGCGCTTCTTCATATTTTGTCGGATCATAAAAACGAGTGAAAGTAATGTGAGCGCACCAATGATCATTACGCCGGGACGAAGTAAGAACGCTGCACCATCAAATTGAACCGCTTGATATAAATAGGTTTCCATTCCGGCAGAAAGAACAAAGCCGATAAGAAACGCAGGGCGAGGCCAATCAAATCGTTTCATAAGCACGCCCAATACACCGACTGCTAACAGTGTCACCAAGTCCCCTAAATCGCGGGTAGCTTGAAACGCTGCAAAACAGATCACCATAACCATAAAAGGAGCGAGTAAGGCATAGCGAATGGTGGTCAACTTAGCAACCCATGGCGAAATCAGCATACAAGCACCTGCACCAAACACGTTGGCAAGCGCTAATGACCAAACAATCGTGTAAGTAATGTCTAAATCAGTGCTGACCATCGCTGGTCCAGGCTCCAAACCGACCAATACCATGCCACCTAAAAACACCGCCATGCCACCAGATCCAGGAATACCAAACAGCAGAGTCGGCACTAAACCACCGCCCTCTTTCGCGTTGTTTGATGACTCAGGTGCAATGATGCCACGCACATCCCCCTGGCCAAAATCAGGCTTGTCCTTCGTGGTTTGCACTGCGTGTCCGTAGGCTATCCAATCGACCACACTTCCCCCCAAACCTGGCAAAGCACCGATGATGCAGCCAATGACACTACATCGTAGAGCAAGCCACTTGTTTTCGAAGAAATCTTTTACCCCAGATAGCCATCCGGAACCGAGTTTGCTGGCACTGGCTATTGGCTTGTTTTGGCGAAGGAGATCGATGATCTCTGGCAAAGCGAAAATTCCCAAGCCCACGACAACAAGTGGAATGCCGTCCATCAAATAGAAATTATCAAACACCATTCTATATTCGCCGGTGGCTGGCGCACTGCCGACACTACCCAGCATCACAC
This sequence comes from Vibrio sp. R12-SW3-ISO1, assembly GCF_059834005.1. NCBI lineage: Bacteria > Pseudomonadati > Pseudomonadota > Gammaproteobacteria > Vibrionales > Vibrionaceae > Vibrio > Vibrio sp. R12-SW3-ISO1. The sequence continues at coordinate 106,675 of NZ_JCBDGK010000015.1, read as the reverse complement.
CCAAACCACAGGCCGATAAGCCTTTGACTAAACTTCTTCCTGCTAGAGAGCCCACCATGGTCAGACCAAGTAACGTCAGCATAAACAGCTCACCAGAGCCAAATGCTAAAATCACCGGACGAGCCACCAGCACAAAGCCAGTCAGAACCACAGCACCGAACAAACCACCAAACAAAGATGAGGTGAACGCCGCAGATAACGCTCGCGCAGCTTGCCCTTTCTTTGCCATAGGAAAACCATCCAGTACGGTCGCTTGTGAGCCACTCGAACCGGGAATTCCCATCAATACAGAGGTGAAGGTATCAGAGGTAGGGATAACGGCAACCAAACCTATCAACATCGCGAGTGCTGAAACCGGATCCATGCCATACAGAAACGGCAGCAACAATGAAAGACCCGCAATCCCCCCTAAACCTGGGAATATACCGATCGCTAAGCCCAGCATCACGCCCCCTAACATGTAGGTAATGTGCTGGACGGTAAGTATGGTCTCTAGGGCCAAAAACAATTCACTAAACATCGTAGAACCTTTGAACGCCAACGTCGTCAGACGGAGAATAGAGGGACAACTAAATTGAGGACTGAGAGAGAAGAGCAGCGCTCAGAACGCTGCTCATTGAGAGTTACAGTTTGGTGTTGTACTTGTCAGCAAGCCATTGAGCGACCCACTCTCTGCTGCTCTCATCGAGTGACAGAATCGCTTCTACCGCTTTGTCTGCCTCCGCGCCCGTTAGCTGTTGATAGTTACCCAGTACGTCTTTAGCTCGAGCTTGGAACTCTTCATCTGCAACGAAGGTTCTTGCTGCATCACGCCAGGCTTGTTTGACCGCTTCTGGCGTTGAATCAGGAAGGAAAAACATCTTCTGAGCCACGAAACCTGCGACAAAGAAAGAACGCCAAACTTTGAAACCTTGGGCATTCATGTCCCCATTGGCTTTCTGATAGACCTCAGCGAAGTGTGGAATATCGGGGAAGTTAGGATCGCGCTGAAGTTGACCGTTGTCATCCAACACACCCAAACTAAAGATGGGGATCGCTTTGCCTTCCTCTACCAGCGGGGTTACCTTCTTCAAATAGGCAGAACTGGTCTGAGAATCTAAATTGACTTCGCCACGTTCAAAAGCGAGGCGACCAGCACCACGACCTTTCATACCAAAGACAGCTTTGACATCAGCACCCAATAGATCAAGCGCTAACAAAGGCACCAAATCAATCGTTGTCGCACCTTGACTGGCATACTGAAACTCTACTGAGCCTAAGTTGGCAACAAAATCATCCGCATTGTTGATACCAGTACTCGGAGACACGTAAATCACACCGCCGGTAGGCGACGCCATCACGACATCCCAATCGTTGTAATCGTATTTGACACGGCGGTCACCGAGCAGATAAGTAAACTGAGTCGATGCGGAGCTCGCGAGGACATCCAAACCGTTGTCTTTGGCTCTACGGGCAAATTGGTTAGCTCCTTTAGTTGAACCGCCACCAGGCACATTTTTGACCACGACAACAGGCTCGCCAGGCAGCGTTTGGCTAAAGTAAGGAGCAAAAAATCGTGCCCAGGTATCCGTACCACCTCCCTCTTTATATGGGACGGTAATTTGAGCACGCTCGCCATCAAAGGAGACATCCTCTGCCAGTACCGACGGGCTCAGAGAGGCGACCCCTAGGGCAACCATTGCGGAAAACAATGCCGTAGTACGGCGAATAAACTGGGGGTAAGTGGGTTTGCTCATTGGCATGAATGCCTCCTCAAATCCTTTGATTGCTTCTCGTTAATCTTGTTATCTATCGCCCAATATTGCGATGCGTTAACACTAATCACTCAACCTGTCATCAAACTGACAAGGACAACCTCATTAACAAAAATGTTACATAGATCGACTTTACGACGAGCGTGCGAAGCCGTTTGCTAGCAAACACATTAGTGGCTAACAAACACCTCGCCCTTGAACAAAGGCCGAGACGTTCTGACTAACGCCGCTTGAGCGATGATCGGCTCTCCTTCACCTTCTAAAATACTCATTTGCACATCAATTTTTCCGCTTGGGTGCTCAACCACTACACGCTCATCTTTGCTCGGCGCTGCCAGCGAGTGAGTGACCGTACCGGGAATCAAACAGGCAGACGCAACACAAATAGCGCCGGTCACCGCATGACTGGCATGGCAATTGTGGGGGACTAAATAGCGAGAGGTAATGGTTCCACCGGATTGAGGTGCGGACACAATGGACACTTTAGGGATCACGCTCGAGCGAACATCACCTAGCCCCATCAGCTCACCCGCCTCAATGCGAATCGCTTCGATGCGTGCCAGTAGATCATGATTCGCATCAATTTCGGCTTTGCTCTCTGTACCCATAATGCCCAACGCTGACGCGGGTATATGCACCATAGGAACAGCGGCATCAATGCAGGTGACATCAACATCAAGAATGCGTTGTTGACGCAGCCCCGTTGGGAACAGCGCCCCGGTTTTTGCTCCGCCCACGTCAAGGAAGTTCAACAAGACTGGTGAGCCCGTGCCAGGGACGCCATCAACCGTCACATCCCCGTCGAACTTTAAGCGTCGATTCGGCGTTTCGGCTGTGACTTCTATGATGGTGTTGGTATTGACGTTCTTGACTCGGACCGTCGTCGTACCGTCTTGAAGTGAGATAAGATTCTTTTCGGTTGCAAACGCAATGATTCCAGACAAGATGTTGCCGCAGGAGGGTTTGGTATCCACGATCTTCTCCTCCACGCCAACTTGAGCAAACAGATAGTCAAGATCGACTCCTAGCGAGTCAGACAACGAGACGATCGCCACCTTACTGGTCAACGTGGTGCCCCCACCAATACCATTGATTTGCTGGACATCACCTGATCCCATGATGCGTATCAGCAACGAATCACGTTCATCTGGGTCACTGGGGAGATCTTGTGAAAGAAAATACGCGCCCTTCGAGGTGCCACCCCGAATAAGCATGCAGGGAATTAGATGAGAGTGTGTCATTCCTTCGCTCCTTAGCAATCACACCACTTCCTGCTTGAAATGGCTGCGTAAGGCTACGAAACGAACCTGTCACCGAACTGACACACGCATGCGTGGACAACTCAATCGTAATTTTTGAGAGCGCTCTCCCACTCTGTCGTTACCACCTCCCGTTTACTCTGATCTGAGAACACCATGAGTCGCACGTCCAGAGGAATTGGGTTCAGTTGATCTGCATAGTGTTGACGTAAATATGCGGCGGATTTTTCACTAGTAATATCTGTGCGAATCGGCGGCATATTGGTTTGTTCAGCCATGACCCATTGGCCAGACAAAGACAAGATGTAATCAATGAAGGCTTTTGCGGTATCGGGCTGTTGAGTGGTTTTATTGATAAAGGCGCTGCGAATGATTACGGGTGTGTAGTCTGTCAGCGACACGATCACGATGTTGTCATCCAACTCTTGCCAGCTTCTAGCGTATGATCCGAGCACGTTGTAAGCCATAAGAAGCTCACCCTCACTGGCCGCTTTAAGCATCGAACGGGTGCTATCAAAAGTGCGTGCCTGGGCGGAATTAAACAGCTCAAGAAACTGACCGTAATTTCTTGCCTGCTGCCTTTCAAAAGACCAAAGTAAATAACCGATCCCCACTCGGCGGATATCAAACAGGCCGATTTTCCCGACTAACTCACTGCTGTATTGACGGATAAAGCTCAATAATTCAACGCGGTTCATTGGGGGCACCTTACCGTCAATGAAGGCTTTATTAAACACTAAAACTGCAGGCTCAAAGCTAAAACCAAACAACTCATTACGCCATTGACTCCACTCCGGCAATACACTCTGCGAAGTACCGTAGCTCGACATCGCGACCTGATGAGGCAATGCGTAGCCATCATTCACTAGCCGTAGTTGCAAATCCATCACGGAACTGATGGTGATATCTGGCTGTGGCTGAATGTTATCGCGAACATACCGGTCTAAATCATTACTGCTCATCCAGCGGTAATCGATCTTAACCTCTGGGTGACGCATTTTAAAATCATCCAGCATCGGCTTCATTTCTGACTGATATGCCGCGCCATAGATCCGCAGTGGCAACGAAGCCTCATCAGCCGCACTGAAACCAGACCATAAGAGCGCAACCGCTAACCACCCGATACGCTTCATTCGCTTACCTCTTGCCACGCTGTATAAGGAAACTGTATTTCTACCGTCAGCCCCGTAGGGACACTGTCTTTTAGCAACAATACGGCTTGCATCTTCTTCGCTACGTCAGCCGCAATACTCATCCCCAGACCGGTACCGGCTTCGTCGGTCCCCGCGATACGATAAAAACGATCAAACACCAAAGGCTTATCAGCATCGCTAATACCGGGGCCGAAATCACGTATCACCACGACGGCTTTGCTACCCATATGGCTGACTTCCACTTCCACTCGACTGGATGCTGGCGAGTATTTAATGGCATTTTCAACGAGGTTCGTCAGCATTTGCTCAAGTGCAAAGGCATCCCCGCGTACAGAAAAGGCCGTGTCCGCGTCATAACTTAGCTCTATCTCCTTTGCCAACGCATTCATCGCCAACGAACGACACACAGCTGCCGTTAACTGATTCATGTTCACCCACTGAGGCTCAACACTTCGATATCGGTGCTTAATGGTTGCGTGATTAAGCAATTGATCAATGGTCCGTTCGAGCACATCGCACGCCTTGAGCACATTCGCTAACGATCGTGCGGTCGCTTCATTGTGATCTCGACTCAGAATCAAACCGACTTGCGCGCGCATGCCGGCAAGCGGGGTTTTCAACTGATGCGCCGCTTCTCCAGTAAAGTTTTTCAGGTTTGTCAGCGTGTCATCCAACTGAGACATAAAGGTGTTAACGGTCTCAATCAAGTGGGACACTTCCTCAGGTGCATCCATATCGATGGGTGTGAGATCCACATTGGAGCGACTGGCGATTTTCTGGTTAATCACGTTTAAAGGTTTAAGTACCATAGCAATCAGTACGAGAATCACTACAAGGGCACAACTGACCACACCGACCAATAGCTTGAATGCCACATCTGATAGCTCTTTTTCCCAATGGGTCCTGGCTTGAACCGTCTGACCCACCAATACCGAGACCACTTGCGCCCCCTCACTGGTGTTCACCGAGCGGCTGACCAAGGCAAAGCGTACATACTCATCAAACATGGTGTGGTAGAAAAAATGGGGGTTGATCTCTAACTGTACGGGATATTGCTGAATGTGTGATTGAATTGTTGTATCGCTGAGCAAAGAAGCATAGCCCGTGATAAATTCATCGTGATTGATGACAACAGCGTAAAATACTTTGTCTCTGGGAGAATCTGATAAACCGGCAAACGCAGAGAAAGGCAGGTCAACGCTGACTTGCAGGTGCTCAAACCTTACCTGCTCTAAAATTTGTAACGCTGAGTTGGCGAGCGGGCGATCGAACGCAATTTGCGCTGTCTGATACGCATAGCGCTTGACAGCGAGCATAGAGAGCAAGCCAATAAACAGCAGCAACATCGTCGCATAAACAACAAGCTGAAAACGTAAAGAACGAGTAGAAAATCCCTGAAAAACGGGCAATGAGGCGATCATCCTGCTTTGGCCATCACATACCCAAGGCCACGCAGTGTTTTGATCTCCACCTCACTCTCGGACAACGCTTTTCTGAGACGCCCTACGTATGTCTCAATTGCGTTCAGATTCGGCGGATTGTCATAGCCATACAGATGGTCGATGATCTCTTCTTTACTGAGAACGCGATTCGGGTGACCGAGAAACACTTCCAACAAGCGATACTCTCGCTGTTTGAGCTCCACCGTCTTACCCTTCACCTGCACCGTGGCACTCGCTGCGTCAAAACAGATGTCACCAAATTCGATAAGGTTGTGATCTTGCCCTTGACTCCTGCGCACAATAGAACGGCATCGCGCCTCTAGTTCACCCAAGTCAAAAGGCTTACAAAGGTAATCATCCGCACCTAAGTCAAGCAGTTGGATTCTATCGAGCACCTCGTTTCTCGCCGTCAGTATCAAAATAGGCGTATCGTAACGTTGGCGAATTTTTTTTGTAATCTCTTCTCCAGAACGATGCGGAAGATTCAAATCCAAGATGATTAAGTCGTATTGAGTGTGAGCGACCAAGGCATACGCCACTTTTCCATCGTAGGCACAATCAACTCCATGACCTAAATCAGTGAAGCGCTGCTCCAATGATTGGCTGATCAAACGATCATCTTCCACTATCAAGATTCTCATCGGTCCTCAACTTTCCTTGTAGGCAATGCAACAAATGCATCACTTTTATCCTCAGTTTATAACATCAGACAAGGTAGGGTGACAATCCAGGTTGTCGGCTTTTGCCAAACACTGTGATCATCAGACACAGCCGCCCAAACGGGAGAACAGCGTTGCTGCGCCGGGCACTTTCTCGAGGCAAAAAAAAAACCACACAGAACTGTGTGGTCGGAATGTATAAAGCAATTAACTTACGCCAATTGAAAATAATCAGTTTCCTGATTAGGAGAAAGTAAAGTCAGCCTTCAAAAGGAAGTGTCATCTTGCTCAACTTGTCAGCAGATGCCGACTAGATGACAGGAGTTACTATACCTGTTGCCGATTGCCTCTTTTTGAAGTAGATCAATTTTAATGGGATTTCTCTCTTTTTATCGCACTGTGCGCCACTTTGCTTCAATATATAAAGAGGGTTTTATCAGCCATAATGAGCACCACGGAGCATACTAGGAGGCTCGTGTGTCAATAATTTCGTTTTTTGGAAAGAAAAAGTCCGACACTCCGGTCAACTCGGATATGGACAGACAAAGAAAATATGAAGCGCTGGTTCGTGCCTATCACCGAGATCTCTATCGCTATGCGTATTGGCTCTGCAAAGACCCAACCATAGCGGAAGATTTGGTGCAGGAAACCTGCCTAAGGGCTTGGAAGTCACTGGACAGTTTGCAAGATGAAAAGGCCGCCAAGTCTTGGCTGATCACCATCTTGCGCCGTGAGAACGCGCGTCGTTTTGAGCGTAAGCAGTTTGATCTCGTGGATATCGATGATTACAGCGGCGAAGCCAAAGTGAGCGATGACCCACATCATCAAACCCAGTGGATCCAAGCGCAAATCATGAAGCTAGAAGAAGAATACCGTGAACCTCTCTTCCTTCAAGTGGTAGGAGGGTTCAGTGGTGAAGAGATTGGCGAGATTTTGTCTTTGAACAAAAACACCGTCATGACACGGCTTTTTCGAGCGCGTAACCAACTTAAAGAGATGTTAGATTCTGATGACAGCGCAAGGGGGCAAAAAAATGGATGAGTTAGAATTCCGTCGTCGTATTATGTCCGACCCAAAACAGCGTGACTCACAAATCAACGAAGCGATCAAAGCCGAGAGCAAGAATGCCAAGTTTGCCGATGATATTCTTGAACTCGATACCCTAATTGCCAATGCCATGAAGGTCGATGTACCCGATGGGCTTGCTGACCGCATTTTGTTTAATCAATCCGCGGCAATCAAAGAAGACAATGTCGTTCGCCCAACCTTCGTCAAACGAGCTATGGCAATGGCGGCCTCGGTCGCGTTTGTCGCTGGTCTACTGGTTGGCCAAGTCAACTGGGGCAATTTAGTGGTATCCCCCGCGAACGCCAATTTAGCGGATACCGCTATTCAACATGTGTTTGATGAAAAAGGCTTCGTGTTTGTGTTGGATGAACAAGTGCAATCGTCGCAAATCAACGCCAAAATGGTGCCGTTTAAAAAACACTTGATTGAGCAGTTCCCTTACCATGTCTACTATCTTAACCACTGTGGCTTTGGCGACTCCAATGCGGTGCATATGGTCTTTAAAGGGACGCAAGGCAAAGTGACGCTGTTCTTAACCGGTATCGCCAGTGACAAAGCCTTTGCCTTTGAGAAACAGGGTATGGCGGGCATTGTTGAACCGATTGGCAACAACAGCCTGATTCTGGTTGGAGACAAAGGCGAAGATGTGGCTCACATCGCGCAAACCTTGATGGATATCATCAAGCCGATGAGTTAACAAGCTGATAACATTTTGTGAGCAAGATCATGGCCTGAGATTCCCTCTCGGGCCATTTTTTTAGCATAAAATTAGAGCTTACACTCTAAAAACGGCCATTTTGTAGGATTTTCCTGCCAGATAACCGTCATTTCACTAATTTTATCTGCCAACTACACAATGGTCGGATATGTATCTCCTATAATTGCCTCTAGGATCAGCCACCACTGAGCTTTTGCTCAAATATAACGTCCGAAAGAGACGAACAAAAAGGAAAAAGCACAAATGAACAAGACGCGTCTGTTTAAAAAATCACTGTTAGCAGTGACGATCGCATCAACGGCAATGGCTTCACAGCAAGCGATGGCCGCCGGTTTCCAACTTAACGCACAATCAGCGACCGGCCTTGGCCGTGCATTCGCAGGTGATGCGGTTATTGCTGATAATGCCTCAGTAATGGCACGTAACCCAGCAGCGATGGCGCTGTTTGATGAAACATCTTTATCTCTAGGTTTTGTATCAATCACCTCAATGATCGAAGTAAAGGATGCTACATACCAAGGAACTACTGCACCAACTGGAACTTCTGCAAATTATGATGATGCAGGTGACACGTCAATTGCCCCAAATATCCATCTAATTGTACCTGTTAACGAACAGTTTGCTTGGGGTATCAACGCCTACACTAACTTCGGTACTAAAACGGAATTCTCAGATGATTATGCCGCATCAGAATACGGTGGTTTGACGGACGTGAAAAGTTTTAACCTAGGCCTAGCTGGTTCATACCGAGCGAACAAACAATGGAGTTTCGGTGCTGGGTTGGATCTTATCTACGGTAAAGGAGAACTTAAACGCTCAATAACACTACCTAACAATGTAGTTTCTCCAACGGGTGTTGGTACATACACAGCCCTAGACACAAAAGCTGACGGCTGGGCGGTAGGGTTTAACTTAGGTACTGTTTTCGAGCTTGATGATAAGAACCGCTTTGGTCTTGCTTACCGTTATAGTCCAAAACTAGAAGCTGAGGGTGACATCACTGGTTTAGGTGTAAATCCTCTGACGGGAGATTTGGTCAACGTAACCTACAAAAATGATACTCTAAATATGCCCCTACCAGACATTATAGAGTTCTCTGGTTACCACCGCTTAGATGACAAATTCGCAGTCCACTACTCCGTTCAATGGATCGGTTGGAGTGCATTCGATAAACTCGAAGCTGATAACGCTGGTGTACTGAACACTTACGAGTGGCAGAATGGTATGCACTACTCCATTGGTGGTACTTATTATATGAACAAAGATTGGACACTCCGTGCAGGCTATATGCATGATACCAGTGCTCAAGATGAGATTACTTCAATCTCAGTGCCAGACTCGGACAGAAACTGGTTATCCGCTGGTTTTACTTACCATATCGACAACAAGTCAAATGTTGACTTCGGATTTACGTACTTGTTAGGTGATGACGTAAAAGTCGAAGAAACAACTGTCATCAATGGAACGACGGTTTCAGCAGTAAGCGGCACAACACACGCAGACGCGATTCTGGTCGGCCTACAATACAGCCGTAGCTTCTAAGCACAGCGAACACGCTATACCTTCAAAGGCCGCTCTCGCGGCCTTTTTTAATTTTTGCATTCAATCACTTCACTTCCCATTCAGGCTACACGTGTAACCTGAACCCTCCGATTGACCCTACAGATGTACGCTCAATTTTAGAAACACACCATTAACAAACAACATTTAAACTATATATTTTTATAATGATTAGTTTTTTATTCCAAAAACCATCAATGGCTCGTTTTTTATTTTTAAAGTGTTTGCTCTAACTTTATCATCACACGACCAAAGTCAACGACAATCAGCGAACATAAAAATGAAAACCAATAAAACACTTCTTTCTCTTGCAGTGGCTGGCACTCTGATGACCAGCGCCACACACGTGTCTGCGGCTGGCTTTCAGCTCGCCGAGTACTCCGCAACTGGCCTAGGTCGAGCGTACGCTGGTGAAGCCGCGATGGCAGACAACGCCAGTGCGCAATGGCGCAACCCTGCCATGCTGACTTATCTAAAAGGGACGCAGCTCTCTGTGGGCGCTGTGTATGTTGATCCGAATGTGGATATTAGTGGGACAAGTACCATTTCAGGTACAGAGATACCAGCTAACAGCGATGATTTCGCTCATGATGCGGTCATTCCTAACCTGTACCTGTCACATCAATATTCAGACAGATTGGCAGTCGGTTTTGCACTAGGCACAAACTATGGAATGGAAACCGATCTGGGTTCCGACTTTGCTGCCGTGAACTTTGGCAATGAAGCCAGCGTTATCACGATGGAAGCGAATTTGAATCTCGCTTATCAAATCAATGATGCGGTCAGCGTCGGTGGTGGTCTAAGGTACATTGACGCTGAAGGCAGTTTCGGTGCCATCATTCCTAAACAATTAGGCGCAGCGGCTGGTACAACGCTAAAGTACATGGAAGGCGATGATACTGCTTGGGCTTGGCAAGTAGGGACAGTATGGCAAGTAGATTCAAACAACCGCGTTGGTTTTGCCTACAAATCTGAAGTCGATTTGACGTTAGAAGGCTATGCGACGGGTGCAGGGTTTGGCCTGCCTACTGGCACAAATAAACCAGGTTCTATGGACCTTGCTCTTCCTGCGACCGCTGAGTTAGCGAGCTACCATCAGCTCAACGATAAGTTGGCCGTACATGCAAGCATAAATTGGACGGACTGGAGCAGCTTTGAAAAACTGGTTGCAGACTTCCCTGGTGAATCTAGTGTAGAAATCAAGCAAGAGAATTGGGAAGATAACTTCCGCTACGCGCTTGGTACGACATACCAATACTCAAATAAACTAACACTTCGCTCAGGTATCGCCTACGATACGTCTGCTGTCAGCGAAGACAATCGTACCGCGACAATCCCAGAAACAGATCGACTATGGTTAAGCATTGGCGCTGGGTACCAGTGGAGCGAGCAACTTAATTTTGATGCCGGTTTTACATACATTTTTGCTAAAGACGCAAAAATGTATGAGGATGAGCAACCCGCTGCTACTTATGGCGGTGTATTTGAGGGTGAAGTTACTGGCAATGTCATCATCGTCGGTGTACAAGCGAACTACACCTTCTAACGCATTCCCTTAAATACTTCTCCTTTATACGAAAAGGGCTTGGTCAGTGACCAAGCCCTTTTACTTTCTCAACGTCAAGTAGTCAGAAATCTTGTAGATATTCATCAAGATAGGCTTCTTCTTCCTCATTGAACGCTTCTTTTTCTATCTCGGCGTTAAAGTCTTGGCGTTGAAGATACGCATCACGCGTCAGTGCGTAAGGGTCCGGAGAGTTTTCCAACATCACTTCTTGATTCACCAGCGCTGCACGGGTTTCCATCCCTTCCAGGGCCCATTTACCTAACGCGCCCCAAAAATTCAGCAACGAAAGTGGTACGTAAGCACTGTCGACAAAATCGGCGGTCTCTCGCACTGTCCAAGGGCCATAGCCCGGCACCATGACATAGGGTCCATTTCCGACCCCGTAGTGACCCACCGCATCACTGAACGTTTTTTCGTTGTGGTCGGTGATACCCGCCGCAGACGCCACGTCAATCAAACCCAGCAAACCCAGCGTACTGTTGATCAGGAATCGATTAAAGTGATCGAGCGCTTTTTCACCATTGCCCATAACCAGGTTGTTGATCACGCTAGATGGCTCATCTAAGTTGCCTAAGAAGTTCCCGATACCAGAACGAATCGGCGTCGGAACATAACCAACGTAGGCGAGCGATACGGGTCGAACCAAGTAAGGATCTAAGTAATCGTAATTAAGGGTCCACATGGTTCGGTTAAACCCTTCGATGGGATCGTACGGACCAGAGTCGTCATAAGCCGAGGAAGCATCAGGCTGGCTAGCACACCCTGACATCACTAACGCTGAGCAAAGTAACAGTCCGGTTCGAGACGTTTTATCTATCATTATTATCTCTTTCCATGAAAAAAGCCGGTCGTGACCGGCTTTTTGTTAATCCATAAGCATTGGGAATTAGTATTGCTTATCTATTAGCACTTCAACTGGTTCCCCTATCTTAACCGCTTCGCTCTCGCCAAACCAGTCCCCTGCTTTAGTGGCAACATTGCCATCGCTGTCAATGCGCACACGCACCATCAACGCATCGAGCGATGAGAGTTTACGCGCCTCTAACATGCTGTTGCTGTCATCCAACACGACAGTGCGCGGGAAGCTCCCAACGGGGTAACGCGCTGCTGCGACTGGCATAGGCGCGCCATCGGCGCTGTGCACAGACACAATCAGCGAAGCATTCGGATCCGCTTGTACGCTAGGGTCAAGCGCAATCGTCACCGCCACAGATTGACCGTTACCTATCGCTTGCCCCATCTGCTGGCGTGCGTTGTCAATACTGCGCGAGAGCATCTCATAGCGACTATCCTCAGGGCCGATCATCTGCTGCATCACGCCCCAATAACGAATCGCCGCTGGGAAGTCCTGACGCTCGTAAGCATCAAACGCGAGCAAAGAGAACACACGCAAGTCGACATACTCTTGCTGAACCAACTCGGCAAGCAAGGTACGAGCGCGGTTTTGATCAAACTCATCTTGAGAGAGCATCAAGGCTTGAGCATAACCCAGTTGAACATCGGTGTTCTCGGGTTCTAGACGATAGGCTTTTTTCATCGCACCGATCGCCGTATCCACATCGCGATTAGCGAGGCCAATGCGACCGAGTAGCAACCAACCCGTTGAATCATCCGGTTGATAATGAAGGCGGGTTCTCAACGCCAAGGTTAAGTCTTTCATCTCATCGTCGCTCAAGCTGGCGCCTTCCGGCGACATGAGCTTTTTCGATAGCGCAGGCAAGTTTGCACTCACTTGCTGCCATTCGTTGACTTGATTAGCACCACCAAACTGGAAATACATCGCATAAGAGAGCGCAATGACCAGCGCAAATGATGGCACTAGCACCCAGACCGGCTTGATAGTCGCGCTATCAGCGCCCACCTCTTTGGCAGGGATGTCATCGAGCAGGGATTGCTTAAGGTCGTCGATCAGCTCTTGTTGGTTCTCCACCAAGCCTTCATCGGTTTCTTCAGCAAGTTCCGAGAGACGGTCTTTGTAAAACGCTTTATTGAGCTCGTCACGCAGACGGACATCTTGGTTCTCTGTGCGTCGAATGAAAGGCAAAGCAACCAGCAAGCAGCTCATGACGATTAAAATGACTGAGGCTACCCAAAATAGTGTCATTTGTGTTTATCTCCATCATTTTGTTCATCAAGAAGTGCTTTCAGTCGCGCTTCCTTATCGGCGCTCCATTGCTCATCGGATACACTCTTTACTTTGCTTTTTCTGCTGCGAAGAACAATCAGCGCAAAGCCCAAGACCACCACACACAGCGGGCCAAGCCACAGAATCGAGGTGGCCAGCGTGAACGGCGGTTTGTAAGTCACAAAATTGCCGTAGCGCGCGATCATGTAATCAACAATCTCTTGCTTCGATTTGCCGTCTTTAGTCATTTCGTACACTTTTTGCCGCAAATCGACCGCGAGTTCCGCGTTAGAGTCCGCAATGGTGTTGTTTTGACATTTCGGACAGCGCAAGGTGTGCCCGAGCTCCTTAAACTGCTGCTCTTGCTCGAGAGTCTCAAATTCATACACCTCGATGGCCGCCTTCGCTGCCATCGAGAGCGTCAATGCCGTCATGAGCATCAAAGTTAAAAGCCAAAAGGGGGAAACGCTCTTTCGAATCATTGTACTGCTTCCTCAACCATACGTTGGTACATTGGCCCTAGCTTCTCTGCCCAGTTGCGTGCGTTCACATCACCCACATGGCGGTACTGAATCACGCCATTTGCATCAATGAGGAACGTCTCTGGCGCGCCATAAACACCAAGATCGAGGCCCAGCATGCCATTGCTATCAAACAGGCTGATGAGATACGGGTTACCGAGATCATTGAGCCAACCGACCGCCTTGGTGCGATCGTCCTTGTAGTTCAGTCCGATGATTTTAACGCCTTGACTAGCCAACTCATTAAGATACTGATGCTCGGCATAGCACGTAGGGCACCACGTCGCCCAGACATTGAGTAGCAAAGGCTCGCCAACAAAAATCTGTTGATCGTACAGTTTGCCGGGTTCCGCCAAATCTTCTAAGCGAAACTCTGGCACCGTTTTACCGACCAAGACCGACTCCAATTTTGTGGGGTCATCACCATGTTGGTTTTTGATGAGCTGGGTGGCAAAAACGCTCACCAGCCCCAAAAAGGCTACCAAGGGAATAAACAGTAGCTTCTTACTCATGATGCCTCCTGCTGGGTATTCTTTCTAAATCGGTAACGCTTATCGCTGATGGCAATCGCACCGCCGAGCGACATGAACAGAGCCCCCGCCCAAATCCAACGCACAAACGGTTTGTAGTAAATACGCACGGCCCAAGATTTGTTGTCGTCGAGTTGCTCGCCCATCGCGATGTAGAGATCGCGCGTTATCCCTCGATCGATCGCCGCTTCAGTCATCATAGAGCGCGCCGTGCGGTAGAAGCGTTTCTCCGCATGTAAGGTATTGATGTATTTGCCGTTGAGGGTTATTTCAAAATCGGCAATATAGCCATCATAGTTGGGGCCATCTTTGTCTCGTAAGCCTTCAAAATAGAAGTCATAACCTTGAATTTGGAAATGCTCGCCAGGTGCCAAACGGACATCACGCTCGATACTGTAGTTTTGCACCATCGCGATACCAATAATCGAAACCGCAAGACCGATGTGGCCCAACATCATCGCCCAGTGACTGCGCTGAAGTTTTTTCACACCGCTCCAGAAAGGGTGACGGTGCGTCGCCCTTTGGTAGAGCTCAAAGCCATGCAGCAAGATGATCCACAGTGCCATCACCCAACCGATATACGCCATTACTAAGAACTGATCGGCCAACCACACAGTGAACAAGGCAGCGAGCAACAAAGAAGCCACGCCAGAAATAAGCATCGGCATTTTGACGGTTTTGAGGTTGTCTCGCTTCCAGCGGATCAGCGGTCCAATACCGAGGAAGAAGGCAAACGGCACCATCAACCAGGCAAACAGCATGTCAAAGAATGGCGCACCAATGGAGACAGAGCCTAACCCGATTTGCTTATGAACGAGCGGCAATAAGGTCCCAACCAACACCACCACTAAGGCCGCAATCAGCAACACGTTGTTAACCAACAGCGCATTTTCACGTGATACCAACTCGAAGTTGCCACGCACACGAACCGACGCGCCTTTGAGCGCAAACAAAAGCAGTGAGCCGCCGATAACAAACACCAAGAAGCCAAGGATAAACATCCCGCGTGATGGATCGGAGGCGAAAGCGTGCACCGAGACAAGAATGCCGGAGCGCACTAAGAAGGTGCCCAATAAGCTGAGCGAGAATGCCGATATAGCCAGTAGCACTGTCCACGCTTTGAACGTGCCGCGTTTTTCGGTCACAGCGAGTGAGTGCATCAGCGCAGTCCCTGCAAGCCAAGGCATGAAAGAGGCGTTTTCAACTGGATCCCAGAACCACCAGCCTCCCCAACCTAACTCGTAGTAAGCCCACCATGAGCCTAACGCAATACCCAGTGTGAGGAAAAGCCAAGCGGCGGTTGTCCAAGGACGAGACCAACGCGCCCATGCTGTATCAAGTCGGCCGGTCATCAGCGAGGCGATCGCAAATGAGAAAGCAACCGAAAAGCCTACGTACCCCATGTAGAGCATGGGTGGGTGGATGATCAAGCCAGGGTCTTGCAGTAACGGGTTTAAATCGCGGCCATCGACCGGGAAATACGGCAATGTACGCAAAAATGGGTTCGAGGTGACGATGATAAACAGCAAGAAGCCTACCGTGATAAGCCCCATCACCGCCAGTACACGTGCGACCGACTCTTGTGGCATGCCTCGACTAAAGCTCGCCACCGCAACCGTCCAACCCGCTTGGATAAGAACCCACAGCAGCAATGAGCCTTCATGGGCGCCCCAAACCGCGGTCAATCGATAGTACCAAGGCAATTGCGTGTTGGAGTTGCTTGCCACATAGTTCAAGGTGAAATCGTTGGTATAAAACGCCCACAACAAGATGGCAAACGACACCAACAGCAGCAAGAACATCCCCCAAGAGAGCGGCCTTGCAGTGTTCATCAAAAGCGTATTGTTACGCGATGCACCGACCAGTGGCAAAATGCTCAACAGCACTGCCATGGCGAGAGAAATAATCAGCGCAAAATGGCCAATCTCAGCAATCATTGGTCACTTCCTTGTTTTTGCTCTTGAGTGTACTGAAGCGGTTCGTGGGTCTTCTTCATCGCTTCGGCCACTTCAGGCGGCATGTACTCTTCGTCGTGCTTCGCTAACACTTCAAACGCCTCGATGGTAGTCGCGTTTTTTAGTACGCCTTGCGCCACGATCCCTTGCCCCTCGCGAAATAGGTCAGGCAAAATGCCATCGTAGTAAATGGTCACTTTCGGGCCGATATCATGTAAGTCAAACGATACACGCAGAGATTGCGGATCGCGCTTAACTGACCCTTCTACCACCATGCCACCAATGCGAAGGCGTTGACCCACTTCTGGTTTGGTGCCATCTGGCTTACCGTTAACCAACTCGGTTGGTGTATAGAAAAGATCCATGTTTTGGTTTAGGGCATAGAGCATCAAACCCACGGTCGCAGAGATGCCGACAAAAATAGCGAGGACAATACTGAGTCTCTTTTTACGTCTTGGGTTCATAAGGTGTTCTCCAAATTTTTCGCCGCTTCGATTCGTGCTTGGCGGTCTACTTTTGCTTTCACATCGCGCAAGATGCCTTTGCCACGCTTCACACTGACCACCCAGAGTATCCACATCGACAAAAACGTGATTCCAAACGCACTCCACACATAGCCGGCATAACCGCCCATTGCCCAAAAATCACTTAAGCTATCAAAATGCATGGTTAGGCCTCCTGCTTGGATTCTTTTTTGGCGGATGGTTCTGTAGCGAACCGTTCTGTGGCGAGTTGAACCACCCACGGGCGGTGGCTCTCTTTAGCCAAAATTTCATTTCTCAAGCGAACCATGGTCAAGCTGGCAAAGAAAAACGCAAAACCAAAGATGTTCAAGAGTAAAGGCCACAGCATGTTCGCCGAGATAGAAGGCTTTTCGAACTTGGTAATGGTGGCGCCCTGATGCAAGGTGTTCCACCATTCCACTGAGAAGTGAATGATAGGCAAATTAACCACACCAACAATCGCTAAAATACCGGCTGCTTTGGCGGCGGTTTTTTGATCATCAAACGCGTGATACAGAGCAATCACGCCAAGGTAGAGAAACAACAGAATCAGCTCAGATGTTAGGCGAGCGTCCCATACCCACCATGTACCCCACATCGGTTTGCCCCACACGGCCCCCGTTAGTAAGGCGATGAAGGTGTACACCGCGCCAATTGGCGCCATCGCAGAGGCTGCCATATCCGATAAGCGGACTTGCCACACCAATCCGATAAACGCGGCAATCGCCATCGACATGTAGACGCCCATCGACCAGATCGCAGAGGGTACATGGATATAGATGATTCTAAAACTGTCGCCTTGTTGGTAGTCAGAAGGCGCAAAGGCCAGCCCCCACACGGTTCCGGCGATGAGACACACCAAGGCTAAAACGGAAAACCAAGGTAAGCACTTACCGCACAATCGGTAAGCGGCTTCTGGCTTGGCATAAGGATGGAGCCATTTCCACATCGTTTTACTCACTCTTACTTCTGGGCACCGTCCCGCAAAATTCATCAACGGGTCGGTCGGTTTATTTATTGTCGTTATGTTTGATTTATGACCATTATGTCATGTATAGAAAGGGAATTTTTCGTGCTTGATTCAAAACAATCAAGTCACACTTACCCTAAGTGCTGCACTGATCGCAAATGGCGTTAACGTCATCGATCCCATCAGCATGGCACCAAGTATCGCCAACTGTCCGTTATACGCCATGCCAAGCGATGCCGCATCAATCGCGGAGGTCGCAAAAATCAAAATAGGTATATAGAGCGGCAGCACCAATAAACTCAGCAGCACGCCACCTTTCTGCAGACCAACAGTCAGCGCAACGCCTATCGCTCCAATAAAGCTCAGCGTGGGCGTACCAATCAAGAGTGTGAGCACGACACCAAGCCAAGTATTAAAATCCAGCGATAGTAATATGGCGAGCAGCGGGCTAATCAGAATGAGCGGCAATCCCGTTAACAGCCAGTGCGCCAACACCTTTGACATCACCACCAGCGGCAATGGAATGGGCATCAGCATCATCTGCTCAAGTGAACCGTCTTGGAAGTCATCCCTAAACAGGCGCTCCAAGGAGAGCAGCGCCGACAACAGTGCCGCGACCCAAACGATGCCTGCAGCAATGCGAGCCAACAAATTGGGCTCTGGCCCGATGCTGAGCGGAAAGAGCGTGATGACAATAATAAAGAACCACAATGGGTTAAAAATATCCGCTTGACGGCGAAACGCGATCAGCAACTCACGGCGAATTATCGTGTTCATAGCTGCGAGCATGGCTAGTCACCTAACTTAATTTTTCTAAGGATGGGATTGTCGGCAAACATGTCTTGGTGGGTTGTCAAAATCACTATGCCCCCTTGCTCTGCATGTTGCAAAAAGAGCGCTTCCAACACCTTGACGCCTTGCTTATCGATGGCCGTGAGAGGCTCATCTAAAATCCACAATTTATGTTCACTGAGCCACAACCTTGCCAATGCTACTCGCCGCTGCTGCCCCGCAGACAGCTGCCCCACTGGGACATCCTCTCGCCCTGCCAGTCCAACTTTGACCAAAGCGTTATAGATATCGGTTTTCGTGAGCGCTTGCTGGCTGTGCAGGCCGAGATAAAAACGCAAATTTTCGTACGCGGTGAGTTCGCGCTTGATGCCGGTCTGGTGGCCGAGAAACAGCAAGTCTTGATGGAAAGCTTCACGATTGGAGAGCACAGATTCACCACGCCAAGTAATGTCTCCGCACTCTTTGTCACCAAGACCAGTAATAATGCGCAGCAACGTCGTTTTTCCGGTGCCGTTGCGCCCTTCAATTTGTACTAATTCACCTGGCTCTATATCGAAAGAGAGCGATTCAAACAACACTCTTTCATCTCGGATCGCCGTCAGTTGCGAGACTTGTAACATGTATGACCAATCAACCATTTTCGAGCCGCTAGTTTACCACAGCCTTTTCACGACAAAACTACCAACACTGACCTAGGCTCACGAAACTACGTAAGATTCTGTTAATAATTGATTATGTTTATGCTTTCGGTGTGAAAATTGTGATTTACAGCGATGTGAATTTCACACTCTACCCCTTATGGGTAAGGTGAAAGAAAAAAGGATGCCTGAATGGGCATCCTCAATATTTGTGACACTGTTAATTTGATAATGTCACTTTCGTACCGGGCGTTTGCGCGCCTCTTGACGTCTTGGTGTGCTCTGGAGTGGAGGAATCTTCTCCTCTCCCGCTAATTTCTTCTGTAATGACATCATCAGCTCCGCTTCCGCCTTGGGAAGCTCACACTGCTCAATCAACTCATCCAAATCAGCCCCGAGTTGAACCATTTTGGTCGCTCTTGAATAGAGACGCCCATCACTGTCCTCTTGCTCAAGTTCTGTCACGCGTTCATTGAGGTGCTGAATGATGTCCTGCTGCTCGCTGATCCTTTGTCCAAGCCCAACAACAACCGAGCGCACTTCTAAAAGCTGCTTATTGGCCTTTTGCAGCTCTCTATCAAAATGCCGTTGCTGCTGGCGAAAATGATCGGCCGTTCTCACTTGACCTCGCTTGAGGCGAAACAGCGCAAGCAAAAGAAACAAAAAGACGAACGCCACCGCCCCTGCTAACACAGGTGCGGGAGCTACAGCGAAGATATCCATTATAGGTGAGCCATCTCATCCCATTCTTCGTCAGTCAACAGCTTGTTCAAGTCCACAAGGATAAGCAGCTTACCATCACGGTTGCTCACACCCTGAATGAACTTGGCGCTTTCGTCAGTGCCGACACTTGGAGTTGTATCGATTTCAGAAGAACGGAGGTAAACCACTTCAGCCACACTATCAACCAGAATACCGATCACTTGGTGCTCAGACTCAATCACAATGATGCGAGTGTTGTCGGTGATCTCACC
Organism: Vibrio sp. R12-SW3-ISO1; assembly: GCF_059834005.1. Lineage (NCBI taxonomy): Bacteria > Pseudomonadati > Pseudomonadota > Gammaproteobacteria > Vibrionales > Vibrionaceae > Vibrio > Vibrio sp. R12-SW3-ISO1. The sequence goes on along the minus strand of NZ_JCBDGK010000015.1, from coordinate 86,486 downwards.
TTCCATGAGACCAAAACGTGAACGCGTATCGATAACAGTGACGACGTTACCACGAAGATTGATAATACCCAGTACATAATCTGGCGCACCCGGTACTGGCGCGATTTCGGTGTAACGCAGCACTTCACGCACTTGCATTACGTTAATACCGTAAGTTTCTTCTTCTAGTTGGAACGTCACCCACTGAAGTACTTCGTCATTGGACTGGTCTTTTCTTACTTCGACTTCATTCGTTTGAGACATACCTATTCCTCTCTGCCCAAATTGGCCTTAAATGAACTTATTTATCTAGTGCTTTAACATCAAGTCCTGCATTAAGCATAGCTATCAATGCCTCAACGTGAACCAAAGCACACATTTTTTCTTTTACCATACCCGCAAGCCACGGACGTTTCCCGGCCGTCACACGCCAGCGGACCTTTTCAGGGCTGAGCGACTCAGTACCCAGCAATTGCGTGCTTGCTAGTCCCCAAAGGCTCTCACCAAGCATGACAATGTATTGATATTCGTCTTTATGGCTATCATCTTTCAGCTTTTCGGCCATCACCCATTTCGCGGTATCCACCACATCAAGCTGAGAATCCCGATTGGTTTGTAAACCCAAATACCAAGTTGGTCGACCAATTAAATGATTCAGATCGCCAATACGGTGAATGCCGCCAAGCTCATCGAGTGGCACCGCAAAGGTCACGCCATTCACCTCAAAGTAGAGTACCTGAAACGATACGTGACGCTCGGTGCTTTGCCAGTTATCTAGTGCATTGCCACTGGATGTCTCGAGTTCGCTCTGCACCTCGACCGTGGATTCAATATGCTGATCCACTTCAGCAATCGGCACCTCTGCGACAGGAACCTCAGCGATGGACGCCTCATCGACCACCTCAGTTAGTGGCGGTTCGAAATTCGCAACGTCCTCTTCGACGAACGCCTCCACCTCTTGTGTCGGGGCTACAGGTTCATCGATCACCCAATCTTGAATCTCTTCGACTTCTGGCTTCACAATGTCAGGTTCAACCTGAGCAATCGCAGCCGTATTCTGCTCCATGACCTCTTCTAATTGTAAGTCAGCAACAGGATTCGTCGACTCGAGCTGTTTGAGCAGCCTTTCTACGTCTTCAAGATTGGGCACTTCCAAATCGACCGTCGACTGTAAGATGTAGCTGTTTTCAGCCACGGGCTGCACTTGTGGCTCTGGCTCCCATGACGCTTCAACCGCATGCATTGGCTCGACTGTGTCCGACGATTCATCTTGTGGCGCGGCGACCTGAGTCTCTTCTAGCTCCACCTCTTCGTCGAGCAAAGCGGCAAAATAATCATCCAGTGCCTGTTCACCTGACAGCAACGCGTTGTTACTCATTGAGCGCTAACCTCTCTAAATGAATCAACAGCTGCTTGTAGGCAAACACACCGCGACTGCCTGCCGCAAAGTGTGAGACAGGTAAATGCTTTAAGCTCGCATCACGAAATTTGGTATCAATCGGAATGGCCGAAGACCACACCTGATTCGGGTAATCTTTCTTAAGCTGCTGCAGGGTTTGCAGCGACGCGCGAGTCCGCTTGTCGTACATGGTGGGGACTATCGTCACTTTGAATGCACGATTACGAGACTTCTGCATGATCGCCAACGTGCGAACCATGCGCTCTAAGCCTTTCATGGCCAAAAACTCGGTCTGAACCGGAATCAAAATTCGATCGCTCGCCGCCAAAGCATTGACCATCATCACCCCTAAGATAGGTGGGCAATCAATCAACACATAATCGTATTGATCTCGAATCGCGAGCAAAGCGCGCTTTAGAATTAACCCCATACCGCTGCGGTTACCCATCACGCGATCCAGGGTCGCTAAAGACATGTGCGCCGGAATCAGATCAATGCCTTCAATGTCCGAGTTCATGATCAAAGGGTTGACGGTGCTTGGGGTATAATCCTTGAGCTGAAAAAGATCAAACAAACTGGCAGGTACGCTGTCGGAATCATAACCAAGATAGGTCGTCAAAGAGGCATGCGGATCGGTATCGACCAATAACACCCGTTTACCTTGCTGGCTTAATAAGCCCGCCAGCGTAATGGTGGTGGTGGTTTTGCCTACGCCGCCTTTTTGGTTTGCAATACTCCAAACTATCATGTCGCCACCTCTACGCGAGTCCAAGCTCAACCAACATTCGCTCTGGAATGCGGTCTAGAGGTAGATCTTCACTGGAGAGTCCGGCTCTAGCCACAGCTTGAGGCATGCCATACACCACACAGCTCTCTTCATCCTGCGCCCAAATCGTTGCGCCGGCATTTTTCAGCATTCGTGCGCCTTCGCGACCATCCGCCCCCATACCCGTCAGGACCATCGACAACACTTGATCACCATACACTTTGGCTGCACTGCCAAAGGTGACATCGACACAAGGTTTGTAGTTCATCCGCTCACCGCCATCGATCACACGCAGTTTAGCGCTACCTGGGCGGCCATCAATCATCATCTGCATACCACCTGGCGCGAGATACGCCACGCCTGGTCTTAGCATATCGCCATCTTCTGCTTCTTTAACGGTGATTTTACACAGCGAGTTTAAGCGACTAGCAAACGCCGCGGTAAACGTCGCAGGCATGTGCTGAATAAGCACAATCGGATGCGGATAGTTTGCAGGCAGTTTGGTGAGAATTTTTTGCAAGGCGACCGGGCCACCGGTGGAAGTTCCGATAGCCGTTAACTGATATTTTTTACCACTGGCTTTAAAGCGCGTCGCATTCACCGCCGGACGCGACGGTGTGGCGGCGCTTGGTGCCGTTCTTGCTGCTGAGGTCGATCGAAGCGCAGATGAGGTCGGCGTACTTCTTGGCGCGGGCGTCGCCGGTTTTGCCACCGGACGGCGCATAAAGGTTCGACGCGAAGCGATTTGCAACACTCTTTGTTGCAGTAACGTCACCGCTTCATCTCGATTGCGCGCGATGTCTTCAAACTTTTTCGGCAAAAAGTCCAACGCTCCGGCTTCCAGCGCATCGAGGGTCGCTTTCGCACCATCGTGCGTCAATGATGAAAACATCAAAATCGGAACAGGACTTTGCGCCATAATTTCGCGGACGGCAGTGATGCCGTCCATAATAGGCATTTCGATGTCCATAGTGATGACGTCAGGCTTAAGCGACAGTGCTTTTTGCACCGCCTCTTTGCCGTTGGTTGCGACATCCATCACTTCAAGCTTAGGCTCAGAGTTAATGATCTCGCTAACACGACGGCGAAAGAAGCTCGAATCGTCAACAACTAATACTTTGATTGCCATATAAATCCTTCTATTTACGCACCGTTAGATGCGTGATGCCGCTGCGTACTGTTTCAGCAGATCAGGCACATCAAGAATCAAAGCAATGTGACCATCACTGGTAATCGTTGCCCCCGCCATACCCGGCGTCCCTTGCAACAACTTATCAAGCGGCTTGATGACGACTTCTTCTTGTCCAATCAAGGTATCCACAACAAAGCCAACACGCTGGCTTCCTAGTTGAACGATAACCACATGACCATGCCCTTTACGTAGCTCGACTTTCCCCGCACTCGGCGCTAGCCAGTTTTGCAGATAGAACAGCGGAATAGATTTGTCTCGAACAATGATCGTCAACTGGCCATCGACGACGTTGGTGCGGCTTAAATCCAAATGGAAGATCTCGTTGACACTTGCCAAAGGCAACGCAAATGGATGCCCGGCCACCCCAACCATCAAGGTTGGCAAAATCGCCAGTGTCAGAGGTACTTTGATCGTAATCTTGGTGCCTTTACCGAGCTCTGAGTCAATATCGATCGAGCCGTTTAAGGTATTGATGGCCGTTTTCACCACGTCCATACCCACACCGCGACCAGAGATGTCAGAAATCTTCTCTTTACTTGAGAAACCTGGCATGAAGATCAGGTTGAAACACTCTTTGTCGGTAAGGCGAGACGCTGCGTCTTCATCCATCATGCCACGTTTAACGGCAATCGCACGGAGCTTATCTGGGTCCATACCGCCACCGTCGTCGACAATAGCCAGCTCAATATGATCACCTTCTTGCGAGGCAGACAGAATCACTTTACCCGTGCGCGGCTTGCCAGCGGCAACGCGATCGTCGGGCATTTCTACACCGTGATCCACCGAGTTTCGAACCAAGTGGATCAATGGATCGGCAAGCGCCTCAACTAGGTTTTTATCTAAATCTGTCTCTTCACCGCGCATTTCCAGCGTGATGTCTTTATTCAGGCTACGCGCCAAGTCTCGAACCACTCGCGGGAAACGACCAAACACTTTCTTGATCGGCTGCATGCGCGTTTTCATTACCGCGCCTTGCAAGTCCGCAGTGACAACGTCTAAGTTCGCGACCGCTTTGGACATCTCTTCATCGTTGCTATTAAGCCCCAAACTGAGTAAGCGGTTACGCACCAACACTAGCTCGCCCACCATGTTCATGATGACATCGAGGGTCGAAGTATCCACACGGACCGTGGCTTCCGCTTGAGGTTTCTTGGCCGGAGCAGACGCCTCTCTCTTCGCTGGAGGTGGCGCTGCCTCTGCCTTCGCGGCAGGGGCTGGTTTTGCAGCAGGCTGCGCTTTCGGAGCCGCCGCTGGAGCCGGTTGACTTGGTGCAGAAGACTGGGGTGCAGAAGGTGGCGTCGCAGCAGGTTTAGGTGGCACTGGCTTCGTGGCCGCTTCGAGTTCTTCCACTGATGGACCTTTACCTGCACCATGCAGGTTGTCCAACAGCTTCTCGAACTCTTCATCAGTCATTAAATCGCCATCACCAGCCGCTGGGCTCGGTGTTGGAGGTGGCGGCGGAGCAGACGCCGCTGCCGCTTCATTTTCACCTGGTCCTTTGCCGACCCCATGAAGTTCATCAAGCAGCTTTTCAAATTCATCATCGGTGATATCACCGCTCATGTCTGCACTTGGCGCTGGAGCAGCTGATGACTGCGCTTCGGCTTCTTTACCGGGTGCACTACCCTTGCCGTGAAGCTCATCAAGTAGCTTTTCAAATTCGTCTTGGGTGATTTCGTCGATAGAACCGCCAGAGCCTGACGGGGCTGCATCTGCAGTTGGCGCTTCCCCGATAGGTTCTTCGACTACAGGTTCTTCGACAACAACCGGCTCTTCGACGACAGGCTCAGGCTCAACGGGCGCTTCGGCTTGGGGCACCTCATCTTCTGAAGCCGGTTTGCTTAGACGATGAAGTTCATCAAGAAGCGCAGGGTCAGCAGGCGTTAACGGGTCTCTGTCTTGGACAGCCTGAAACTGTTCATTGACGGTGTCGAGTGCTTGCAGCATGGTATCCATCAAGCCAGAATCGACCTGACGCTGGCCATTACGCAGGGTATCAAACACATTCTCTGCGCCGTGACATGTGTCAACAAGCTCAGTCAAAGAGAGAAACCCTGCGCCCCCTTTCACCGTGTGGAAACCACGGAAAATGGCGTTGAGCAAATCTCTGTCATCTGGGTTGTTTTCCAATTCTACCAACTGCTCAGACAGTAGTTCTAGAATCTCACCCGCTTCTACCAAAAAGTCCTGAAGAATATCTTCGTCTAAATCAAAGCTCATATGTTACCTCTAAAACCCAAGACTAGAGAGCAAGTCGTCCACTTCGTCTTGTGATGAAACGGCATCATCCCTTTCATGAGGGTTAAGGATTGGCCCTTCCGGATCCGTAGATGCTTTATTCTTGTTATCTGTGCTGCCTTCCAACTGGCTTGCGCCAAACGCAGTGAGTATCTCAACTAATCGTGCTTCAACTTCACTAACCAAAGTAATCACGCGTCTAATAATTTGTCCGGTCAAATCTTGGAAATCTTGAGCCATCAGTATTTCCGTCAACTGACCGCGTAACTCTGAACTGTCGCCTTCGACTTGACCGAGCAGGTCATCAATGCGATGGCACAAGGCTTTGAACTCTGCAAGGTCAATGCGCCCGTGCATCAATTCGTTCCACTGAGGACGTACCTTCAGTAGCCCTTCGTGCAGATTGTCTGCAATCGGCATACAACGGTCGACGGCATCCATGGTTTTGTTCGCGGCGACTTCTGTCTTGTCAATGACGTATTGGAGGCGATCCCTTGCATCAGGAATTTCGTCATTCGCGATTTCGTTAACTCGTTCGCTCAGCGTAAACTGCTTGATAGACTCGTGCAGATCACGGGTTAACTCGCCAATCTCTTGAAGCATCGGATTGGCATTTGATTCATGAATGTCTTTAACAAGAAGGTCTGCTTCCTGCTGTTGACCGTTTTCTAATAGTTCGACAAGTTGTTTTGCCTGTTCTAATGAAATCATTCTGAATTTGGCCTATTGCGCCACGTCGTCAATTCCTTGACTTATAAACGCTCAAAAATTTTGTCTAGTTTTTCTTTTAGTGTTGCCGCGGTAAATGGCTTAACGATGTAGCCGTTCACACCCGCTTGTGCCGCCTCAATGATCTGTTCACGCTTTGCTTCCGCAGTAATCATCAAAACAGGAAGGTGCTTAAGCTCAGCATCGGCGCGAATGTGCTTGAGCAGGTCAATGCCTTGCATGCCTGGCATGTTCCAGTCGGTCACGACAAAGTCGAAATCACCTTTTTTCAGCATAGGTAACGCAGTCAAACCATCGTCGGCTTCTTGAGTGTTATTAAAACCCAAGTCACGAAGTAAGTTCTTAACGATTCGGCGCATTGTTGAAAAGTCATCAACAATTAGGATTTTCATGTTTTTATTCAAAATTGCCTCCACTGAGTTTGATATCAGTGATGTTAGTCATTATTTGTCCAAGCACTCAACTTTGTGCGTAGACGTTGCATTGATTGGCTTAGTATCTGGCTAACGCGTGACTCGCTAACCCCAATTACCTCACCGATTTCTTTCAAGTTTAACTCTTCATCGTAATAAAGCGAAAGTACTAGTGCCTCTCGTTCTGGTAGAGATTTGATCGAGTCGACAAGTGCGGTGCGAAAATACTCATCTGCCACCCCTTTAAAAGGGACATTGTCTTCCTCTTGGTCCTCAGGCGAAATCGAATCTTCCGAGACCCCTAAGTCCTCTATCCCAACCAAACGTGAACAGTTAATGTCCGTTAGTATGGTGTGGTACTGATCCAGGCTGATGCCCATAAACTGCGCCACTTCCGCATCGGTTGGGTCTCGATTAAGTTGCCCTTCCAACGATGCGATAGCTTGACTGATTTCTCGGTTGTTCTTATGCACAGAGCGAGGAACCCAGTCTCCACGTCGGATGTCATCCAACATCGCGCCTCGAATCCGTATGCCTGCATACGTTTCAAAACTGGCGCCTTTACTACCATCGTAGTTTTTTTGTGCCTCTAGCAGACCAATCATGCCCGCCTGAATAAGATCTTCTACCTGCACACTCGGAGGCAAACGTCCAAGCAAATGGTGAGCAATACGCTTCACCAACACCGAGTATTTTTCTAAAAACGCTCGCTGGCTATCGTGATTGGCATATTGGTCGTAGGTCAGGGCCTTATTCACCAAACGGTTCCTCTAGCATCTCATTCTTATTTACTAAGCGTTCTACAAAAAACTCAAGATGTCCACTCGGCACTTTCGGAATTGGCCAAGTGAGCGCTTTACTGGCCAATGAACCGATGGCGAGAGCCGCAGGGGAGCGCGGGAAGGCGTCCACAACAATCTTTTGCTTTTTAACAGCTTGTCGAACTTTATCATCTAAAGGAATACATGCTACGAGCTCAAGACTCACATTCAAGAATCGCTCTGTGACCAAGGTCAACTTTGCGAACAATTCTCGGCCTTCTCGATAGCTTCTGACCATATTTGCAACAATTTTGAATCGCTGCACTTGGTGGTCCTTGTTCAATAGTTTAATTAAAGCATACGCATCGGTAATTGACGTAGGTTCATCACACACGACGACAACCACATCTTGGGCCGCGCGCGAAAAACTCACTACCATATCAGAAATGCCTGCCGCTGTATCAATCAACAGCACATCCATTTCGTCTTCGAGACTGCCAAAAGCGCGAATCAAGCCCACATGTTGCGCGTGGGAAAGTTCGGTCATCGACTGTGTCCCTGATGTTGCAGGAATGATGCGAATACCGTGTGGCCCTTCAACGATGGCGTCTTGCAGGTCACACTCTCCGGCCAATACATGGCCTAAATTGCGTTTAGGTCGAATGCCGAGCATCACGTCCACGTTGGCCAGACCTAAGTCTGCATCGAGCACCATGACTTTTTTGCCTTGGCGCGCCATACAAATTGCCATGCCTAAGGTTACGTTTGACTTACCAACTCCGCCTTTGCCTCCGGTTACCGAAATAACTTTAGTCAACGAGGGTTGGGTTAAGCGGCGTAGCCCGCTAGCTTGGTCTTGAATCATATTCTTCGTCATAATCGTCCGCCGCCTAGAACCTGTCTGCGTCACTATTCCAATAGTGCGGTTCGTTATCTGTCGACTTCTCTAGCAACTCATTTGCTTTCGCTACCATGTATTTTGGCTGAGCAATCACAATGTCTTCTGGTACACGCTGTCCATTCGCGATATAGGCGACGGGCAGTGCGTTTTGCACCACAACACTGACAAACTCTCCCAAACTCAGTGACTCATCGAGCTTGGTCAAAATACATCCAGAAAGTGGAATACGTTTAAAGTGATCAATGGTCTCTTGTAATACTTTGCGCTGCGCGGTGGCAGGCAGTACCAAATAGCTATGAATCACTTCACCAATTTCGTGCATTAGGGTGTCAAGCTGCTCGGACAATCGGACATCACGCTGTCCCATGCCGGCAGTATCGACCAAAATTAGGCGACGATTTCTCAACTGATAAATAACATCGGCTAATTCATTGGAATCTTTAGCAACTTTTACTGGGCACCCCATAATTCGACCATAAATAGCCAACTGTTCATGAGCACCAATTCGATAAGTGTCTGTGGTCACAAGCGCCACGTTGTCCGCGCCAAACTCCATGGCAGCGCGCGCGGCCAATTTGGCCACCGTCGTGGTTTTCCCCACACCGGTTGGGCCAAGTAATGCGACCACACCACCGCGTTTAAGGATGTCTTGTTTGGAGATAGGGATCTGGTCTGAGACTAAACCCAGCAACGCTTTCCACGCTTTGGTAGGCGGCGTGTCTTCAGGTATGTAACACGCTAATTGATCGGCCAAATCCGAAGAGACGCCCATCCGCTCAAGGCGCTTAATTAACATGGCTCTAAGGGGCTCTCTTCGCTCCACTTCTTGCCACATTAACCCCGATACTTGATGCTCAAGCAGACGACGAATCGAGGACATTTCCTCTTTCATCTCTTCAAAATCTTCGTTGGACATCGCTGATTCTTGCGCGCGACCACGCTCATAACGAGAAGGATCCAAGCGCGCAGCCGGTTTTTCAATACGGCGGTCTTCTGCAATCAGCTTGGCCAAAGGCGAATCTTCACGTACGCGAACATCGTTATCCTGACCGGGTTTATAAGAGGTGTTTTGACGCTTCAACAACGCCGCCAGCGAGTCTTCTTCTTCCTCATCACGAGGCGAAGTCCCGCCACGATATTGGGCCAGCATATTGGCAAAACGTTTGGTCATCGAGCGCCCTGAATCCCCTTGTGATTGTAGGCTCACCTTATCATCATCAAGGCGACGCTGATTCGATGAGGCTAAGCTCGCACTGGCTTGGCTATGCTGGTTAGCGGACTGAGAGGCGGGGACATGTCGTGGGTTGGAGTTGTAGCTGTGACTTGGCGCCGCTCGCTTCGCTGCGGAATCTCCGTCAACAGCCGCCACGATTTCTACGCCACCAGCGACTTTTTTGTTCGACATGATTACTGCGTCATCGCCTAACTCTGCTTTCACTTGAAGCAGAGCGCCACGCATGTCTTTTGCAAAAAATCGTTTAATTTTCAAATTAGATACCGTGTTTTACCGACTCTGTTCTAGTTACCGACAGCTTGAACAATGCGGATTTGTTTTTCGTCAGGTATTTCTTGGTATGACAGCACACGCAGTGATGGAATCGTATTCTTCACGAACTTGGCTAAGGTTGAACGCAACACCCCTGATGTCAGGAGCACAGCAGGCTCACCTTTGAGCTCTTGTTCTTGTGTGGCATGGCTCAGTGATGATTGCAATCGCTCTGCCAAACCAGGTTCTATCCCTGCGGACTCTCCTCCCGAAGCTTGCATTGTCTGATGCAATATTTGTTCCAGTTCAGGAATCAAGGTAATAACCGGCAACTCTGGCTCTATACCGTTGATTTCCTGAACGATTAAGCGCTTCAATGAGATTCGTGCAGCGGCCGTTAGGATGTCGGGTTCTTGACTCTTTGATGAGTATTCCGACAAGGTCTGAACGATGGTACGAATGTCTCGAATGGGCACGGCTTCGTTGAGTAAGTTTTGCAGAACTTTCACCACGACGCCAAGTTGCAGCTGATCGGGTACAAAGTTTTCCACTAACTTCGGCGCGCTGCGACCCAACATTTCAAGGAGATTTTGTACTTCTTCATGACCGAGCAATTGAGAGGCGTTGTTGGTCAACAGCTGGCTTAAGTGCGTCGCCAACACCGTGGACGAGTCAACGACGGTGTAGCCTAACGCCTGAGCATGCTCGCGCTGCTCTTCGCGAATCCACACCGCTTCAAGCCCAAACGCGGGGTCAATGGTCGGTTCACCCTCAATCATCCCGTACACTTGGCCTGGGTTGATTGCCAGCTCCATATCTGGGCGAATTTCCGCCTCGCCTACCGCAACGCCCATCAAGGTGATGCGGTAACTGTTTGGCGTCAATTCAAGGTTATCGCGAATGTGCACAGCTGGAATGAGGAAGCCAAAATCTTGAGAGAGCTTTTTACGCACCCCTTTCACTCGCTCAAGCAGTTCGCCCCCTTGGTCTTTATCCACCAATGGGATCAGGCGGTATCCCACCTCAAGACCAATGGTATCGACCGGCTGAACATCATCCCAAGAGAGCTCTTTCGGCGTGGGAGCTTCGGTCTCTTGCGTGGCGGGCAGGTTCTTGCTCTCGGCCTGTTTTTTCTGCTTACGTTGAATGAGGTACGCACCGCCGCCCGCTAACAGTGCGAGGAGCAAAAACGCAAAATGAGGCATCCCCGGAACGATGCCCATGACAAACAAAATCGCGGCGGTGATCATCAGCGCCTTGGGGTTGTCAAACATCTGAAAGACAACCTGCTGTCCCATATCCTCGTCTGTATTTTGACGCGTCACCATGATCGCGGCGCCAATCGACAACAGCAATGATGGGATCTGGGCGACCAGACCATCACCAATAGTCAGCAAGGTATAGATTTGAATCGCTTCACCAAAGCCGAGGCCGTATTGCGCCATACCGATCGATAAGCCGCCGATAATGTTGATAAACAGAATCAAGATACCGGCAATGGCGTCACCCTTAACAAATTTTGACGCACCGTCCATCGAACCATAGAAATCGGCTTCTTTGGTCACTTCTTGACGTCGAGTGCGCGCTTGATCTTGGTCGATAAGTCCCGCATTCAAGTCTGCGTCAATCGCCATTTGCTTACCGGGTAAAGCATCCAAGGTAAAGCGAGCACTCACCTCAGAGATACGCCCTGCACCTTTGGTCACGACCATAAAGTTGATGATCATCAAGATGAGAAAGACCACCAGACCGACAGCGTAGTTACCACCAATCACCACGTTACCGAAGGCTTCAATCACAGAACCTGCCGCTTCGGGTCCTTCATGACCGTACAGCAGTACCACACGCGTTGAAGCAACGTTGAGCGCCAAACGCAGCAAGGTCGCAATCAGCAGTACCGTGGGGAAAGCCGCAAAATCAAGCGGGCGGCGTGTGTAAACCGTGACGAGCAGCACCACCATCGCCAAAGCGATGTTGAAGGTAAACGACAAATCGAGCAAAAAAGGCGGGATCGGCAATACGATCATCGCCAATGTCGACAGCACCATAACAGGCGCGCCTATGGCGGGTAAGGCTCGCTGAGGTATCGGTGGCAGCTTATCTGCAAACGGCAAAGAAAACTTCATAGGTAAGTAATGAGAATCTATGGAAAAAGAGTCAACGTCAGCTCTTTATGCAATTTTTAGTCCAGTGATGTTGTCAAAAAACTGGCTAGAGACAAGAACTAGGCGACCCATCTTTCGAAGTGACACCTGTAGCACGACTGACGTTCACGCCTGGATATTGCTGACGGCGTTAGGGTCTGAGGTTAAACAGCAACTCGCCTTGTTTGGTCTGAGGTTGGTAATCGACACAAGCCAACCCTGAGGTAGGGAACAGTGGCGGCGCCATATCCACCACAAACTCCGCGGTCAAATATCCGACCAGAGGTAAGTGAGAGACGAGCAACACAGACTCTAGCTGCTCAACATCAATCAAGGCGTCAATATACTGCGCGACTTGCTCAGAGTCCCCATAGGGCGTGATGTCATCCAGTGTCTCTACTTTATTGGCGTCAAAGCAGTGAGCGATCTCCTGCCATGTCTGCTGAGCACGGATATAAGGGCTGACAAGAACCTTATCAAAAGAGCGATAGCCCTGCTCGACACACGCTTTTGCGACCGCTAGAGACGCTTGTCGACCATTCGCGGTTAACTCACGCTGGGCATCACTGTCGGCAAAATGCTCTGCTTCCCCATGGCGCATAATAAAAATTTTCATGGCTAAATCCTACACTACCCTGCCAGCGCCCATTCGACGTGGCGAATTTATTATCGTGCCAGTCCTGCTGGCCATTTTTACTCTCAAGTATATCAAGAGCGTGGCTAAAGACACCGATTTTATTAATGAATTGTTGACGAAACGATCGCAATCTCAGGCAGGTACCGACGAGCGTTTTATAAAATCAATGACTTTTCTTGACGATATGGTTTGCAGACAGGCACATCGCGTTCATAATTGTTAAAAAGAACGACGACTATTTGCATTACCCTAATCGCCATTCACATCACTCGCCCACTTTTTGGAGAACATCGTGCACATTAGCCCAAATGATACCAATCAATACCATTATCTCGAGTTGGACAATGGCTTGAGGGTATTGTTGATTCACGATAAAAACGCACAGAAATCCGCTGCGGCATTGGCGGTGAATGTCGGTCACTTCGACGACCCGGAAGATCGTCAGGGGTTAGCCCATTACCTTGAGCACATGCTTTTTCTCGGCACAGAGAAATACCCTAAAGTGGGGGAGTTCCAAAGTTTTATTAGTCAACACGGCGGATCAAATAACGCTTGGACGGGCACTGAACATACCTGCTTCTTTTTCGATGTCTCTCCCACGGCATTTGAATCGGGCCTAGATCGTTTCAGTCAGTTCTTCACCGCACCACTGTTTAACTCCGAAGCACTCGATAAAGAACGCCAAGCGGTCGACTCTGAATACAAACTGAAACTCAAGGATGACTCGCGCCGACTGTACCAAGTCCACAAAGAGTTGGTGAATCCTGCTCACCCGTTTAGCAAGTTTTCAGTGGGTAATATTGACACCTTAGGCGATCGAGAAGGCCAATCGATCCGCGACGAAATCGTCGCCTTTCACCGCGATCACTACTCAGCGGATATCATGACACTCACAGTGGTCGGCCCGCAGTCGTTGTCTCAACTCGAGGGATGGGTGCGAGAGAAATTCACTACAGTGCGCAATCAGCGCTTGGCGGGCAAGCAGATCGAGGCGCCCTACACTCATCCGGGTTCCACCGCTATCCGTGTCAATGTCGAACCGGTTAAGGATCTGCGTAAAATCATCCTCACTTTCCCCATGCCAAGCATGGATGCTCATTATCAAACCAAGCCTCTCTCTTATTTCGCTCATTTGCTTGGCTATGAAGGCGAAGGGAGCTTGATGTTGGCACTCAAAGACGCTGGGTGGATCACTTCGTTGTCCGCAGGGGGCGGCACCAGTGGCAGCAACTACCGCGAATTTACCGTCAGCTGCGCACTGACTCCTGAAGGGCTTGAGCACATTGATGAACTGGTTCAGGCGGTGTTTAGCTACCTGACTTTAATCAAAGCGCACGGTTTTGACGAATGGCGCTACATGGAAAAACGCGCCGTGTTGGAGTCAGCATTTCGTTTTCAAGAGCCGACTCGTCCACTCGATTTAGTCAGCCATTTGGTCGTCAACATGCAGCATTACCAAGCGCAAGACATCGTCTACGGCGACTTTATGATGGCGGGCTACGATGAGGCTTTATTACGCGAATTGATGGGCTATTTCACGCCGCAGAACCTGCGCATCACCGTGATTGCCAAAAACTTGCCGTGTGACCAGCAAGCCAAATGGTACTTCACGCCCTACTCGGTTAAGCCACTCAGTGATGAACAGATGGCGTTCTATCACGCGCCATCAACGCTGACGTTTGCTCTGCCAGAGAAAAACCCGTTTATCGCCTACGATCTCGATCCTCAGCCTATTGCTGAGCATCAGCTTGTCCCTGAAATCCTTGAGAATTTGCCTGGATTTACTCTCTGGCACATGCAAGACAGCGAGTTTCGCGTGCCAAAAGGCGTTGTCTATGTGGCGATTGATAGCCCACATGCGGTCGCCAATCCGCGCAATATTGTCATGACGCGTCTGTGTGTGGAGATGTTTTTAGACTCGCTGGCCAAAGAGACCTACCAAGCTGAAATCGCCGGTCTTGGCTACAACATGTACGCACATCAAGGGGGCGTGACGCTCACCCTCTCCGGTTTTAGCCAGAAACAACCCGAGTTGATGGCGATGATCCTGAAACGATTTGCAGCGCGAGAGTTCAGTGCTCAACGTTTTGAGACCATCAAAGCGCAGTTGAAACGAAATTGGCAAAACTCGGCGCAAGATCGCCCTATATCGCAGTTGTTCAATGCACTAACAGGCATACTCCAACCCAACAACCCACCGTATGCGACGTTACTTGACGCGCTAGATACCATTAACGTCGACGAGCTAGCACGTTTTGTCGATGCTATTTTAGCCGAGTTGCACGTTGAGATGTTCGTCTATGGTGACTGGACCAAACACGATGCGCTCGCCCTCGGTGAGACATTGAAACACGCGTTGCGCGTCAAAAATCAGCAGTATGAAGAAGCACTGCGTCCATTGGTCATGCTTGGCGAAAACGGCACCTTCCAACGAGAAGTGCACTGCAACCAAGAAGACTCAGCGGTGGTGCTTTATTACCAATGCGAGGATTCCTCGCCAAGAAACATCGCCCTCTACTCGTTAGCAAACCATTTGATGTCGGCGACATTTTTCCATGAAATTCGCACCAAACAGCAACTGGGGTATATGGTGGGCACCGGCAATCTGCCCCTCAACAAACACCCCGGTATTGTGTTGTACGTACAGTCGCCCAATGCCGCTCCGATTGATTTAATTGCGTCGATTGACGAGTTCCTTAATGCTTTTTACATGGTATTGCTTGAACTGAACGAGTACCAATGGCACAGCAGTAAGAAAGGGCTTTGGAACCAAATCGCCACCCCAGACACCACATTGCGCGGCCGCGCGCAGCGTCTTTGGGTCGCGATTGGTAATAAAGACAAAGAGTTTAATCAGAAAGAAGTGGTACTGCGTGAACTTAAGAGCCTGACCAGAACGGACATGATTCGCTTCGTGGTGAATAAACTCAAACCACGCACCGCCGATCGTTTGATCATGCACACTCAAGGCAACGCACACAGTGATGCCCCGCCGCTCAAGTTAGGTCTAGAGATTGGATCTATCGAACAGTTCCAACTCCGACCTAAAGATGTCGAATTAGGCTAACTCAGACGCCACAATGGCCTTTAACGAATGGGGGTGGAGCTTGATGCACACCCCTTGATATTTAAAGGCGACCGTCGGGTTGCTGAGCCGCTCGCCCTCTCCTTTCGGACTCGACAATTTCACTTTCACTCCCATCTCACCAAGCTTCTCCCAATGCGCTTTCAATAGCGGAAAACGATGTTTGATCTCTTCCAGGTAAGCCTCGGCATCTTGTGCCTGTGAGGGAACCACAAATTCAACATGTTCCCAACTCTGCTCTGGATACACTTTTCCGGGCGCCGGATAAGGCAGCTCTAAGCACTCAATCGACCAGCCCAAGCTTTCGAGAGGTTGATGAAACTCAAGCACGGCGATGGGACGGCCATTAATACGCGCTGTCGAGATTTCCGTACCCTCTTCACGCCAGGCCTGATGGGCAAGTTCAGCCAACGTATTGTCATTGATACGCATTGCGATGTGATCCGCCTGGTAAGGACTCAAATCCAAATGCAGCAACTCGCTTAAATCGCGAATTTTATGCATGAAGTTATCCAAATTAGCTTTCATTTGCGCTGGCAACAGCGCTGCGTCTGACAGGGATTGAGCCATGGTTTTGCATCCAGTACGTTGAGATTGCGGCAATAGTAACAAGTTCGCGCTGAAAAGTAGAAAATTTCCCAATTAAGTCCCTATAAGCGCCGCGATAAAGTTGTTATTATGTGCGCCAATTTATGAACTAGATCGAGATATGCATTCACCCTATCCCCACGGATATTATGCGCAGCAAGATGCCCATCTGCTCGCCGAAATTGAATGCATACCCAACCAATTCCCGAGAATTGAAGGAAGCGCGAGTGAATATCCAAGCACTTATTAATGACAAAGTTTCTCAGGCTCTAGAAGCCGCTGGCGCACCTGCAGGCAGCCCTGCAGCGGTACGTCAATCTGCAAAACCACAGTTTGGTGACTACCAAGCGAACGGCGTTATGGGCGTCGCGAAAAAACTCGGCACCAACCCACGAGAATTTGCACAAAAAGTATTGGACGTACTAGACCTCGATGGCATCGCCAGCAAAACGGAAATCGCTGGCCCAGGTTTCATCAACATCTTCCTTGATGAAGCCTTCCTTGCACAACAAGCCGATGCAGCGCTTGCCGATGCGCGCCTTGGCGTGGCGGCTGAAGCGCAGCAAACCATCGTCGCAGACTACTCAGCGCCAAACGTCGCCAAAGAGATGCACGTTGGTCACTTGCGCTCAACCATCATTGGTGACGCGGTGGTGCGCACACTGGAGTTTTTAGGCCACAAAGTGATTCGCGCTAACCACATCGGTGACTGGGGCACGCAGTTTGGTATGTTGATTGCCAACCTAGAGCGCGTACAGAAAGAGTCTGGCGAAGTGTCGATGGAACTGTCGGATCTTGAAGCCTTCTACCGCGAATCGAAAAAGCTCTACGACGAAGATGAAGCATTTGCAGAGAAAGCCCGTAACTACGTGGTCAAACTGCAAGGTGGTGACGAATACTGCGCAGAAATGTGGAAAAAACTGGTGGATGTCACCATGATCCAGAACCAGCGCAACTATGATCGCCTCAACGTTTCTTTGACGCGTAACGACGTTATGGGCGAAAGCATGTACAACGACATGCTGCCAGGCATCGTTGCCGATCTCAAAGAGAAAGGCTTGGCGCAAGAAGACGATGGCGCGCAGGTCGTCTTCCTTGACGAGTACAAGAACAAAGACGGTGAGCCTATGGGCGTCATCATCCAAAAACGCGATGGCGGCTTCCTCTACACCACAACAGACATTGCGTGTGCCAAATACCGCTATGAAACGCTAGGCGCTGATCGCGTGTTGTACTTTATCGACTCACGTCAGCATCAGCACCTAATGCAAGCGTGGACCATCGTTCGTAAGGCTGGTTACGTACCAGAAGAGGTTACCCTTGAGCACCACGCATTCGGTATGATGCTTGGCAAAGATGGTCGCCCATTCAAAACTCGCGCGGGCGGCACTGTGCGCCTTGCTGATCTGTTGGATGAAGCGCAAGAGCGTGCCATCAAACTGATCGAATCGAAAAACCCGGATCTTGATGCGCAAGAGAAAACCAACATCGCGACGACCGTAGCGATGGCAGCGGTGAAATACGCGGATCTCTCTAAGCACCGTACCACGGATTATGTGTTTGACTGGGACAACATGCTCGCCTTTGAAGGCAATACTGCGCCTTACATGCAGTATGCCTACACGCGTGTTGCGTCGATCTTCGCCAAAGCGGGAATCGAAATGGACGCGTTGTCTGGTGAGATTAAAGTGACGGAAGAGAAAGAGAAAGCGCTGATCGCTAAGCTTCTGCAATTTGAAGAAGCAGTACAGTCAGTGGCTCGCGAAGGTCAGCCTCACATCATGTGTAGCTACCTGTTTGAGTTAGCGGGTCAATTCTCTAGCTTCTACGAAGCATGCCCAATTTTGAGCAGCGAAGATGAGTCCATCAAGCAAAGCCGCTTAAAACTGGCGGCATTGACCGCAAAGACCATCAAACAAGGTCTTTCTCTGTTGGGTATCGATACCCTTGAGCGCATGTAATCGCGCCTAGCCTTGACCATTCAGGCGACGAAACGAAGGTTGGTGTGAAAGCATCAACCTTTTTGTTATCCATGGACTAAGGACCCTCACCATGAGTTTTGAACTTCATCCCCAGCTGGTTAAAGACACGACCTTACTTGGCCACTTCCCACTCTGTGTTGCGCTGCTACACAAAGACAGTGCCGTGCCTTGGGTTATCTTGGTGCCCAAACGAGCGCAACTCAAAGAACTGCACCATTTGCCGATGCAAGAACAGCAACAGTTTTTGCTGGAATCACAAGCGGTGAGCCAAGCTCTGGAAGCCACCTTTCGACCTGATAAACTGAACCTTGGGGCGCTGGGCAACATGGTGCCGCAACTGCACATTCACCATATCGCTCGCTTTAAGGATGATGTGGCTTGGCCTGGCCCTGTTTGGGGCAATACGCCGGGTGAACATCGTAGCGACGAGGCACAAATTGAGATAGCAACTCGCTTGAGCAATGTTCTGTCGCTTAGTCACTTGTTTACACGAGTTTGAACTTCTGTCGAGCACCACAGCAGCGGACGTCTACATGCTAGTGATGATAGCAATCTGGTCATTTCGGACGGACACATATCGTGTCCGAACCGTAATGTTGTGCTCATTGACATCATCTATCCTAGACAGTTTCCCTTTGCGTAACCATATCGCCAACATGGCATCGACCCCATCGAGCGACAACGAAAAACGCTTGGCAAGCTCGGCTTGGGTCACCGTACCATATTGATCAATGTAAGCTTTTAGCTCTGAGACGATCATGCGGTTTGCACCTCTAGCGACGCTTGCTCTCGTCTTCCCGCCACTTTAAGAGCACGCCAAACGCCTCCACTGACAACGACAATCCCCGCAATCCACACGCTGCTACTTAGAGGATGATCGGCAAAATGCGCCACTTGGTAATACAAGGCCGCGCTACCGTAAGCCAGCCCCATCGTCCATACGGCAATAAAGCGCGCGTATCGAGCGCCAAATTCACGCACATACGCTCCCATCGCCGCCACACACGGTGTGTAGAGCAATATGAATACCAGATAGGCGAACGCTGCGTGAGAAGAAGCAAAATGCTGCTTTAAGTTACCGAAAATCGATGCGTCCACCGCTTGCTCTTCTGCCACCGCTTCGGTGTCGGATAAATCTCCCACGGAAATGCCCAACGGGTCGCTAAAGCTCAGGCCAATCAAGTTATCGCCGATCGAGGCAAACGCCTCTTCCATACTGGCTAATAAATCATACTCACTCTCTTCACCTTGCGCGGGCGCGTAGAGGTTATTCAAGGTTCCGACCACCGCTTCTTTAGCAAAAATTCCGGTGATGATGCCGACGGTTGCCGGCCAATTGTCCGCTTCAATACCGATGGGCTCAAATACCGGTGTGACCCACACCGCCGCTTGCGACAGTACCGAGTGCTCGCTGTCTTCATTACCAAAACTGCCATCAGTGCCGAGCGAGTTCATAAAACTCAAGATCGCGACAACCATGACAATGGTTTTCCCCGCGCCAAGCGCAAAGCGTTTGAGCTTTTGCCAAGTTTTGATCAGCACATTTTGTACTGTCGGTAGTTCATAGTCCGGCATTTCCATCACTAAACTCTCACTCGAACCTGGGTAGAGCGTGTGCTTAAGTACCCAACCCGTCAACACTGCGGCGACAATACCAAGTAAGTAGAGGGCGAAGACAATGTTCTGCCCACTTTGCGGGAAGAAAGCGGCAGCAAACAGCGCATAAACCGGTAGACGAGCCCCGCAAGACATAAACGGTGCCATTGAAGCAGCCAGCTTGCGCTCTCGTTCTTGATCGAGCGTGCGCGTCGCCATAATGGAGGGTACGTTACAGCCAAACCCGAGCACCAAAGGCACAAATGCTTTACCCGGTAAACCGAGTTTTTGCATCACCTTATCCAGCACAAACGCAGCGCGAGACATGTAGCCTGAACTTTCCAAAATGGCGAGAAACAGATACAAACACGCGATCACAGGAATAAAGGTGGCGACGGTTTGTATACCGCCACCAATGCCATCGGCAAGTAAGGTCACCAACCACACGGGCAAATGATCATCGAGCAAATAGTGGCCGCCATCGACCAGCAAAGCGCCGACACCAATATCAAAAAAGTCAATAAATGCGCTGCCGATATTGATGGAGAACATAAACATCAAATACATCACGACAAAGAAAAACGGCACGCCAACCCACTTGTTGAGAATGACGTTATCAACATTTTGTGTGAATGAATGGCTTAACACTCCCTGGGCTCGACGCACCTGTTGGCACAATTGGTGAAGATAGGTGTATTTGGTATCTGCCACCAGCAGATCAATATCCATCGTCAATTGACTTTGAGCCACATGTACCTTTTCTCTTGACGCTTGAGTGAGTCCGTTGAGCACCAAACGGTCACTTTCCAGCGCACGGATCGCCAACGCACGCGGATTCACTTCAGCCTGACTCGATAAGGTCGATGCAAGCGAATCAATCGCCGCTTCAAACGCATCACCGTAATTCAAGCAAAATGCTTTCGGCGCGATGCCTTGCACTAAACGTTTATGGATATGCGCCTTAAACTGTTCAACATCACCCTTTCGGTTGGCAGAGAGCGCCCAAACGGGGCAACCTAAAGCGCGTTCTAGCGCGTTGACGTCAATGGTTTGTCTGACTCGTTTTAGGGCGTCCATCTTATTGAGCACCACGATCATCGGTCGGCCGAGCTCTCGTAGCTGTAAAGTCATATAAAGGCTACGTTCAAGACAGGTCGCATCAACGACATTGATGATAAGATCCGCGGGATGAGTGAGCACTGCCCGAGATGCAATAGACTCATCAATACTGTTGCCATCGTTCCCGCTATCAAGCGCGTAGATACCTGGCAGATCGGTTAAAGAGAAGTCGTCACCGGCATGGCGAAAGCGGCCGGTCTTTTTCTCTACCGTCACGCCCGCCCAGTTACCCACTTGCTGACGCGCGCCCGTTAAGCCGTTAAACAAGGTCGTCTTACCACTGTTTGGATTGCCGACAGTGAGAATTTGGTAATTCATGCGCGCACCTCCACATCAATCGAGTTGGCCATAGATTGACGAACGGCCAGTGAGACACCGCGTACTTCAACTTGCAGTGGGTCTCCCATTGGTGCGACACGAATCAAGGTTACCGCCGTGTTAGGCAGAAGCCCCATGACCATGAGTTTCTTGCGTACTTCTTTTGATATCTGACCAAAGCCAATGATGGTCGCGGTTTGACCCGGAGAAAGCTGAGATAATTGCATAACAGACCAATCGATAGTGTAAATGAGAAATATTACTATTAGTTATTGAGATGATATCTCTCTCTACCCGGTCAGATATTGTCTGAAATCAATCTTTGCATTTTTGTCCTCGTCACTTTTGTTAATTTTCGCCTCGTCAATACCGTCAAAATGGGACGCTTGTTCAGACTTCTCCCACATTCCACATGACATAAAACTATCAAAAGTCCACATAAAGTAACTAAAATTCATGAACTTAAAACGATTGGCGTAATTCTTATAGTAAAATGGCGTTAATTTTATAAGTAAAATAAGTGCGGGTATTTATAGTGAGCAGGTCGCTAGGGCACAGCCTGAAGTGACATTGAATTCCAGAGGTGGCGCAGCGCGCCACTCCGGCAGCAAGCGAAGGTGTCATTGACACCCGTGGTATAGTCCCCCCGGCTATACCACGTTATTTTTTTTACTCTTCCCCCTGCCCTTCGACAAATTGAGTCGGCGACATTCCAAAGCGATATTTAAACCGTTGACTGAAATACGAGGGATCGTTAAAGCCACATTCAAACGCCACATCCGACACTTTTTCCCCCGCCAGCAAACGTCGACATGCATGATCGAGGCGTACTTCATTGAGATATTCGGTAAAAGTGGTGTGCTGATGGCTTTTTAAGCGGCGCTGAAGGCTACGCTCTGAGACATAGAGCAATTGCGCCGCCCTTGATAAGCCAAAATCCGCCTCCGCATAGTGCGCTTCAACAATGGTTTTTAGCTTGGCGAACCAAGGGTCACTCTCTTCTTGCACAGAGTGCGGCAGTTGCTTGACGGCTGAGCGCTCAGTGAAGTGATCGCTCACTGGCCACGTGAACTCCTGCATATTGCGCTCTTTTGAGCAGTGAATCGTCACACTACCACCGCTCGCCTCAACCAGCTGGCTCATTTTCATCAAGTAATCTTGGCCGAGATCCGCATGGTCAATCGACTCCCCTTGATCCAACACCGTCAAAGCAAGGTGCTCAACATTGTGGTCAATACGCATCATCACCGTCTGGTTGCGATAGCCGCGCTTAATGACATTATCAATCAGCACGTTAAGTATTTCGTCGAGGTTGAACGCATTTAGAGAGAGATAAACCGCTTGATCTTGAGGCCACTCTATATCCAAGCTTTGCCCTGATTTACGAATCTCTTCTTGCCAACCATCGATCGCTGCATGAAAAATGAGATTGAAGTGGTAAACCGGATCCGCCTCTTTATTCGCTTCACGGGCAAAAATCGACAACGCAAGCTCTTGACTGAGCCTATCGACGACTGGTTTAAACTCCGCACTGTTGTATGGCGGCATCGTCAACTTTCTCTGCAAACTCGCCACAGATTGGGCGTAAATAAGACGCCGAATGTTAAGTTGTTTCCTTAACTGGACATTATTCGCCAATAGCACTCGACTTTGGTGTTCAAGCTGGTGGGTTTTCAGTTCCACTTGCGCTTTAAGCGCTCGGTTTGCTTTGGCCATTAACCGCGATCGCCAATAGACTATCGCGACGATACACACACAGAGCAACACCACGGCCGCCCCTAGCGAGCTGTGCTCTAAGTACCAAGGCTTATTAACGAGAAATTGAAAGCGGTCTTCCTGACCGGTGCGTCGGCCGTTGTGTGCCACTCTCACGCTCAATTGATGCAAGCCGGGCAGCACGTGTTCGATGGTCAGCGTCACTCCCTCCAACACTTGCCATTCAGGCTCGTTATCTAAACGATACT
This sequence comes from Vibrio sp. R12-SW3-ISO1, assembly GCF_059834005.1. Taxonomy (NCBI): domain Bacteria; kingdom Pseudomonadati; phylum Pseudomonadota; class Gammaproteobacteria; order Vibrionales; family Vibrionaceae; genus Vibrio; species Vibrio sp. R12-SW3-ISO1. The sequence continues at coordinate 63,189 of NZ_JCBDGK010000015.1, read as the reverse complement.
CAATCTGCGCGCCGCTCAACTGAGGCATCACACCAAATTGGAAGGAGAGTGACTCGCCAAACTCTGTGGTTAATCTTCTATCCGGTGAATGGCCCAAAGCGACCCGTTCCTGACCAACGTTCACTTGACTGACTACGACACGACCAGATGGGAGCGCTTGATGCGCTAAACGCTCAGTATCCACCGCCATTAAATGATGGCTTGAGCCCATCAGCAAGGTGTGCTCGCGGCCAGATTTAGCGCCGCAAAGCCCAGTGACAAACTCATTATTCCTCAGCCCTAAAGGCTCGCCATAGTGCTCCTTGAGCTCCCCCGCCAATGTGTATTGCGACAACCCTGCGGACGTCGTTAGCCAGATACCTTGTTCATTACTCATCAAACATTTTGGCGAGATATGACCATCAATCAACGCTAGCGATTCGGTGAGCCCAGTCGCCGTATCAACACGATAGAGCCCGTATTGACCGGCCACCCAAAGCTCATCATCTGCCACCTCAATAATGTGGCTCACGCCGCCGTATTGGCTGCTGTCATCAACAAACTTGATCACACCACGCTCGAGCAAATACAGTCCATGATCGGTACCGATCAGCAAACGCTCACCGGCCGATTTGAGATACGTCAGTTGCGCAGGGAGGTACTGCGTTAACATCCAATCCGAGACAAAATCACGGAACACTTCGCGCTCGGGATCATAGCGCCATAACTGCTGGTCACTGGCCCCCCAGAAGTGGCCCTGACTGTCGACTTCAAGATACTTGGCAACCGGTGCATTCGATACCAGTTGTGGCTCAGCAAGGCGACTGAGTGGCAAGGTGATCACGCCATTGAGGGTCGCGAGCCACAAGGTCTCTTGATGCTCCATCACATCACTAACAGCGCCTTGATACACTAATGTCCTCTGCCCTCCATCAGTGAGATCCAGTTGATAGAGCCCGAGTGTCGTTAAGAGCCAATACCCTTGACGCTGCGCCATTGGCTCCAACATTAGGGGTTGCTCTCGCTCCGTTCCTTCGCTGACCAATTGCGGATCAAAACGCTGGAAATTGGGAGAGAACAAGGAGTAATAGCGCACGCCCTTATCGGTTGCTAACCAAATACCGCCCGCTTCATCGTTGACGATGGAGTAGATACGCTCTCCATAAAGCGGGTGCCCAGCCAAACGCTGGGAGCCAAGACGGCGTTCAGCACCATCGTTATGGGAGTAAATAATCAAGCCGTGTTCAGTGCCAATCCAATACGCGTCGTCTGTTTCTGCCAAGCTCAGCACGTGCGAACCCGGAATGTCGGCGACCATTTGAGTAGGACGATGGATATTAAACACCAGCGCTCCCGACAGGGTCCCAACCACAATTTCGCCTCGCTTCGCGGAGTAATGGAGCTTTTCAATGTAATGCTGCTGCGAAAGTGGCACGTGTTCGAAATGACGTCGGTCGGAGACGTAGGCGCCCGCATTGGTGGCGAGCACCCATTTGGAGACGACAAGTTGCGCATCATTGATGATGATGGTTGAGGATTGGGTAAACTGATACAACTCCATCAAAGAGAGCGTGTCGAGTTCGCCACTGGGGATATGGTAGGTGTAAAAATAGCGTTCATCGGCCAACCAAATGTAATCTCCCGACGCGCCGATGGAATGAATGTCAGTGCCAGGAGTGAGGCTCAACACCAGTTCGCGCTCCTGATTTGGCAGCGTTCGATAGATTTCATTGCGAAAGAAAGACCAAAATGCATGGTCAGCGTACGCCACTTTATCGACATCATGCGTCAGCGCCGAGCCGACGTTTGGCGCCACGTTTTGACCGTCAAAAAAGAGGATTTGTGCGCGAACATCTTGCAGCCACAAACCGCCCCCCTCAGCAAGAAACAGCTGTTTGGCGGCAAAGACCTTACCCTGACTTTGACTAGGTAGAGAATAAAAGACCTCTGAAGAGGCCAATACAACGTGTGCGCTCAAACACAGCCAGAAAACGATGAGCTGAGTCAGCAGTTTTGATAAAGGGACGACGCGCAAAATACACCTGTTGCTATCAGTGACGCGCAGCGACAAAAGTCGCAACGCAGTTATTTTGAGTCGATAATTATCTAACAACGCTGGGTCATTACAAGGTGTTTGCGTCTCACTTATCACATTCTTTGTGACAACTCGTTGTGACCAAAAGCAAAAAGGGAGACACGTCGTCTCCCTTTTCCCTCGCTCTCTGCGCTTAGTGCGCTACGCCAAACGTCCGCTGCGCTCTATATCTGAACATTTTTATATCTGAACGTCTTAGTTCGATAAACACTGCTCAAAACTGTCCGCCATCTGCTGCATAAAGTTGAAATAACCGCCAGCTTCAACCACGATGTCTGCGCCGATGGGGTCAAGCACGCCTTGGTTGACGTCGGTGTTTCGCGTCACGGACTCGACCACCGCAGGCGTATATTGTGGCTCAGAAAAGACGCATTTCGCCTCTTTCTTCGACAGTGCTTGCCTTATCGCAATCAAGGTCTTCGCGCCTGGCTTGCGCTCTGGGCTGACAGTGAAAAAGCCCAATTGATTGAGGCCATAATCCTCTTCAAAGTAACCATACGCGTCGTGGAACACGTAGTAGCCCTGATCTTTCACCTTGCTGAGTTGAGCTGCAATCTCATTGTGCTGCTGGCGCAGGCGCGCTTCAAACTGAGCAAGGTTGGCTTGATATGCTGCTTGCTGACTTGGGTCTATCTCAATCAACTTGGCACTGATCGCTTTGGCCACCTGAGAAGCCGTGTCCACGCCCATCCAAAAGTGGGGATCGTGACTGCCATGATCGTGACCATCATGATCATGATGATCGCCCTGATATTCACGCAAAGGGAGACCGTCAATTCTGCTCAGTGTTAGCACGTTGTCACGCCCCTCCAGGATTTTGTCAAGGAAAGGCTCGAGTTCTGGGCCAAACCAAATAATCAAATCCGCTTGGTTGATTCGGCGCACGTCAGACGGACGCAGCGCATAATCGTGCGGCGAGGTGTTGGCCGCCAATAAAACATCCGGCTCGTTGATGCCTAGTGTTAATTCATACGAAATTAATTGGATCGGTTTTATACTCGCGATAATATCGCTGGCCACGACACTCTTGCTGCTCAAGATAAGCAACAAGAGAGGAAGGAAACGTTTCATTTATGTACGACTGCTCTATAGCGTTGATAAAGTATAAATGTTACATTATAACAATACTGAATTGCAAATGAGTTCTATTCATGTCGACTCTCGTCGAACTAGCTAATATTTCGGTCCAATTTGATGAGCGCAAAGTGCTCGATAAGGTCTCCTTGACCATCAAACGCGGCGAAATCACCACCTTGATCGGCCCAAACGGCGCAGGTAAATCCACCTTAGTCAAAGTGCTGCTTGGCTTGCAGAAGCGCTTTACTGGCCAGATTACACGCCCAAAAGGGCTGCGCACCGGCTACGTCCCACAGAAACTCAAGCTGAATGATTCGCTCCCTTTGACCGTTGAGCGATTTCTTAAACTGGCCGGGCGGTACAGCCAACAAGAGATCATCGACTCGCTCAAATTGGTGGGCGCAGAACACATGCTCATGGCCAATATGCATTCGCTGTCTGGCGGTGAAACGCAGCGCGTATTACTCGCGCGGGCTCTGTTGCAGCGTCCAGATTTATTGGTGCTTGATGAACCGGCGCAAGGGGTCGACGTACAAGGGCAAATCGATCTGTATGAGCTGATTGATACGCTACGCCGCCGTTTTAACTGCGCGGTGTTTATGGTCTCCCATGATTTACATCTCGTCATGGCCAAGACCGATGATGTGATTTGTCTACAACATCACATCTGCTGCTCCGGCGCACCTGCCGACATTGCACAGCACCCCAATTATATTGCGCTGTTTGGCCAAGCTCAGCGTGAGTCACTGGCGTTCTATCACCACCAGCATGACCACCATCATCATGATTTATCCGGTCAACCCGTAGCGGGCGATGCGACGGCCTGTTCTCACCATTCTCACGGACACCATCATCATGATTGAGTTTCTACTCCCCTCACTCTTTGCCGGTCTTGGTATTGCGGCGATCTCCGGTCCGTTGGGTTCATTCGTCGTGTGGCGAAAAATGGCCTATTTTGGGGACACCTTGGCTCATGCGTCGCTCATGGGTATCGCACTCGGCTTTTTGCTCAATATCAACTTGTATCTCGCCTTGGTGGTCTGCTGTTTGGCGCTCGCGGTGATTCTGGTTACGTTGCAACGCCAGCAGTTGGTCGCCACCGATACCTTACTCGGGATCTTGGCTCACAGTGCCCTATCACTCGGTTTGGTCGCCGTCAGCTTTCTTGATCACGTGCGTATTGATTTAATGAGCTACTTGTTCGGAGATTTGCTCGCCGTCACGCCCACAGATTTGATCTACATTTACCTTGGCTCGCTCATCGTCGGCGCGGTGCTTATCGTCTTCTGGCGTCCGCTCATTTCTACCACCGTCAATGAAGAGTTGGCCGCTGTCGAAGGCCATAACGTCGATTTGATGCGCTTGATCTTGATGTTACTGGTCGGTTTAGTTATTGCGATTGGTATGAAATACGTCGGGGCCTTGATCATGACCTCACTGCTGATCATTCCTGCTGCGGCGGCAAGACGTTTTGCCAAAAGCCCAGAGCAAATGGCGTGCTTTGCATCGCTGATTGGCAGTGTCGCGGTGCTCTGTGGACTGTCGCTCTCTTGGCATTACGATACCCCGGCAGGTCCATCTGTCGTCATCTGCGCGACGGCCTGTTTTATCCTCGCTCAGTTAAAACGTATTGATTAACCAATAGACCAAGCGCCGCGATCAGCGGCGCTTTACATTTTTTCTCCCCAAGTTTGCGATGGATCAAGCCTTTCGCATTTAGCTCTGCCTTTCCCCGCCAAGCGAGTTATCCCTGTCTACACTTAAGTAGGTAAGTTGCAGATTGCAGATTACTGCTTGTCCGAAGCTATGCGGCCGAAACTGAGTGTGCACACATTCAATACCCAGTGAGGCACAACAATCGGTTCGTTCTTGATTCATCGTTGGCGTTGATTTTGTAAGGGGGGGCATCATGGAAAACTCAACACTGCGTCGCCACTCTTCACTGGCACAATCCCATCACCTAAACGAGCAAATGACCGGCTTGTTGGAGCGTATGCAAGTTCACCATCCCGCTCTCGACCACTTAAGTTTTGCCCTGTATGACGACAGAGATCATTTGCTGCGCAGTTACGCCGACAGCACCTCGCTTTCGCTCAATATTACCCATTACGAAGCGCCACTGAGTTCATTACCGACGTTGCGCCAAAGCCTGCAATCGCGCAGCCCGGTCATTTTGACGCATCTAACAACATTGCGCCGCTCGCCGCATATTGAGTCTTTACTGCGCGATGGCTACCGATCTTCGGCGACCATACCAACCTTTATCCATGATCGATTCCTTGGGTTCATCTTCCTCAACTCTTATCAAGAGAGTGCGTTTACACCGGCGGCGCTCGATACCCTTAAGCCTTACTTGGAAATGATGAGGTTGTCGATTTTTTCTGAGTATCAGCTGGTGGATACCTTGATCAATTGTGCTTGCAAGCACGCTGCGCAGTTTCCGCTCTATCAACGAGAATCTCGGGCGCACAAACAGCGCGTCGCCAGTTTTACACATGTGATCGCCACGGGCCTTGCGCTCAAATACGATCTCGATGACGAAACCATTGAACACCTGAGCTTATTTTCGCAGTATCACGACATTGGCAAAGTCACGCTACCGGCAGAGCTACTGTGTAAACCCGGTAAGTTGACCGAGGTAGAGCTCGCGACACTCAGAGAACATGTTCAAGCGGGAGAAGCCATCATTCATGAGTTCATTGAGCAAGCGGGCGCAAGTGGTCACCCCAGTGCTGAACTGTTTTTACACATCATTGCACACCACTATGAGTTTCTCGATGGCTCGGGGTATCCTCGCCATCTAAGAGGCAATGAGATCCCTCTCGCCGCTCGTATTGTCTGCGTCGCAAATATCTTTGACGCTTTGATCACCCATCGCCCGTATAAACAGGCGTCGTCGATTCTTTACGCACTGCTAGAGCTGGAAAAGATGGTTCAGATGGGTAAATTGGATCGTGATTGCGTCAATGCACTGCGCGAGCATCAAAGCGAACTAAAAGCGATATCAGAGCGCTATCCTGAACTCGACCCAAGTGAACGAGCGACGACAAATTAGTGACTTGGCTGACCAAACGCCGCCCGATCCCGTATAATTTTTATTCAACAATATAAAACCTTATCTTTCCTTGGTTGTTATTAGGCATCCAAAGCAGGATAATGTCGGGATCGGAATATCTAAATTATATAACTATGACCGAATATCTTTTGTTGTTGGTCGGCACTGTGCTGGTAAACAACTTTGTACTGGTAAAATTCCTGGGGTTATGTCCATTTATGGGGGTGTCTAAGAAATTAGAGACCGCTATTGGTATGGGGCTCGCGACGACGTTCGTGTTAACCCTCGCTTCCGTGTGCGCGTATTTAGTAGAAAACTACATCTTGCTGCCGCTTGGGTTGCAATACTTACGTACCATGAGCTTCATTCTTGTTATCGCCGTCGTCGTGCAGTTCACAGAAATGGTGGTACACAAAACCAGTCCGACACTCTACCGCTTACTCGGCATCTTCCTGCCGTTGATCACCACCAACTGTGCGGTGCTGGGTGTTGCCCTGCTTAACATCAATGAGAACCACAACTTTATCCAATCGATTATCTACGGCTTTGGCGCTGCTGTGGGTTTCTCTATGGTGCTGATTTTGTTCGCTTCGATGCGTGAACGTGTTAACGCTGCGGATGTGCCAGTCCCATTTAAAGGGGCGTCCATTGCGATGATCACCGCAGGACTGATGTCTCTCGCCTTTATGGGCTTTACTGGGTTGGTGAAGCTGTAATGAGTGCCATCCTAATTGCCGTTATCGCGATTGCCGCGCTTGCTGCGCTGTTTGGCGCAATCTTGGGCTTCGCCTCCATCCGCTTCAAAGTAGAAGCCGATCCGATCGTCGATCAAATCGACGCGATTTTACCGCAAACGCAGTGTGGCCAGTGCGGCTACCCCGGCTGTCGCCCTTATGCGGAAGCGATCGCCACGGGAGACGAGATCAACAAGTGTCCTCCCGGCGGTCAAGCCACCATTGAGAAGCTGGCGGATTTAATGGGTGTCGAAGCGACAGAGTCTGCGCATGACCTAGATGAAGCCGTCAAAAAAGTCGCCTTTATTCATGAGGATATGTGTATTGGCTGCACCAAGTGTATTCAAGCATGCCCGGTTGATGCCATTGTTGGCGGTACCAAAGCACTGCATACCGTGATTAAAGATGAATGTACTGGCTGCGATTTGTGTGTCGCGCCGTGCCCAACGGACTGCATTGAAATGATTCCTGTAGAAAACACTACAGCGAACTGGAAGTGGCAACTGGACGCCATTCCTGTTGTTGATATTACCGATTCTGCCTCCGCGCAGAAAAGCGTGAATTAAGGACTGGCATGTTGTCATTAATCGAACAAATTAAATCAGGTACGCTGTGGCAGTTTCCTGGGGGAATTCACCCACCAGAGAATAAACAGCAGTCGCTGGGCAGTGAATTGGTTCGCGCCTCGTTGCCAACTGAAATTGTGCTGCCTCTCAAACAGCACATCGGCAAAGAAGGGACCTTACTGGTTGATATCGGCGCGCACGTCTTAAAAGGTGAGCCGTTAACCAAATACGACGTCACATTCACGTTGCCCGTGCACGCGCCCACCTCAGGCACCATTACGGCGATTGAGCCTCGTACCACCGCCCACCCTTCCGGTTTGGCGGAGACCTGCATTGTCATTCAACCCGATGGCAAAGACACCTGGTATGACAAAGCCCCTTGGCCTGATTTCAGCCAACACTCTCCAGAAGCTCTGATTGAAAAGATCCGCCTAGCGGGGATTTCTGGTATGGGAGGCGCTGGCTTTCCTACCGCGAAAAAGATTCAATCAGGCCTCTCGCGTACCGAGATTTTGATCATCAATGCCGCTGAGTGTGAACCCTACATCACCGCCGATGACACCTTGATGCGAGAGTTTGCACAAGAGGTGATCACGGGCATCGAGATTGTCGAGCATATTCTCAAGCCAAAGCTGACCGTGATCGGCATTGAAGACAACAAACCTGAGGCGATTGCAGCCTTAGAAGCGGCAGCGCAAGACAAAAACCTGATCATTCGTGTCGTACCGACTAAGTACCCCTCGGGCGGCGAAAAGCAGCTCATCAAACTGCTGACTAACAAAGAAGTCCCCGCCGATGGCATCCCAGCGGACATTGGGATGATGGTACAAAACGTCGGATCGCTGTACGCCATCAAACGCGCCGTTGTGGATGGTGAACCTTTGATTGAGCGCATCGTTACGTTAACGGGCAATGCATTTCGTCAACCACGCAACGTCCTTGCGGCTTTGGGTACCCCAGTTCAAGCGCTGCTCGACGAGTTCGGCTATCAAGCAGATAAGCGCCTACCTCGATTGATCATGGGTGGGCCAATGATGGGCTTTACCTTGCCGCACGCCAATGTGCCCATCACAAAAACATCCAACTGTATTCTTGCCCCAACTCGCCGCGAGATCGCCCCTGCGGGTACGGAAATGGCGTGCATTCGCTGTGCTCAGTGCGCTGAGGTTTGCCCCGCGTCACTATTGCCTCAACAGTTGCAGTGGTATGCGAAATCGCAAGAGTATGAAAAATGTGAAGAGCTCAATCTAAAAGACTGCATTGAATGTGGCGCTTGTGCGTACGTCTGCCCTAGCGAGATCCCACTGGTGCAATATTATCGCCAGGCCAAAGCGGAAATACGCACGCGCAAAGAAGAAGCGCAAGCAGCAGAGCGTGCCAAACTCCGCTTTGAAGAGAAAAAAGCGCGTATGGAACGCGACAAAGCCGAACGTGAGAATCGCTTCAAAAAAGCCGCGGATGAACGTCGCAGCGAGATGAAAGCCAGTGGAGGTGATGACGCCATCGCCGCCGCCATCGCGCGTGTGAAAGCGCAAAAAACCACAAGCGAAGACAGCAAAACCAAGCCAGCGGTTGCCGCCGCGATTGCCAGAGCCAAAGCGAAACAAGAAGCGGCTAGAGAGCAAGCGACAAGCAGCAGCGACCAACCGGACAACACGGAAATGGCCAAGTTGCGAGAAGAGCGTAAACGTCAAGCCCGCGAGAAAAAAGCGCAGAAAGTGCAAAAAGAAACCACTCAAAGTGATGAGCAAAGCGAAACAGACAAATCTTCCGCCGTCGCCGCTGCTGTGGCCAGAGCGAAAGTGCGCAAAGCCGCATTAGCAAGTAACAGTAGCGAAGAGACACCTGAAGAGCACAAGCCAGCAGAGGATCCAAAAAAAGCGGCAGTCGCGGCAGCGATTGCTCGCGCTAAAGCTCGTAATGTGCAGCAAGAGAACGAAAGGGGCTCCAGCAGCGAAGAGGCTCAAGCTAAGAATGAGCCTGCTGAGGATCCGAAAAAAGCCGCCGTCGCGGCAGCGATTGCGCGCGCTAAAGCGCGTAAAGCGCAGCAAGAGAACGAAACGGGCTCCAGCAGCGAAGAGGCTCAAGCTAAGAATGAGCCTGCTGAGGATCCGAAAAAAGCCGCCGTCGCAGCAGCGGTTGCGCGCGCCAAAGCGCGTAAAGCGCAGCAAGAGAGCAACGCTGACTCTAGCAGCGAAAAGACTCAAGTTAAGAGTGAACCGGCTGAGGATCCGAAAAAAGCCGCCGTCGCAGCAGCGGTTGCGCGCGCCAAAGCGCGTAAAGCGCAGCAAGAGAGCGACGCGGACTCCAATAGTGAAGAGGCTCAAGCTAAGAGTAGGCCTACTGAAGATCCGAAAAAAGCGGCCGTGGCGGCAGCGATTGCTCGCGCCAAAGCGCGTAAAGCTGCCCAACAATCATCTAAACCTTCTGAGGAGAACAACTAGTGGCGTTCTTTATCGCAAGTTCCCCCCATGCTCACAGCCGTAAAAGCACGCCGGATTTGATGAAATGGGTCGCCGTCTGCGCCTTGCCCGGGCTTGCCGCTCAAATCTACTTTTTTGGTTGGGGCACTTTGATCCAACTGATTTTTGCCATTGCACTGGCACTGCTACTCGAAAGTGTGGTGATGCTGGTTCGTGGCCGCTCGCCCATGTCGGCACTGCGTGATAACAGCGCCATCGTGACCGCTTGGTTGCTGGCTGTGGCCATTCCGCCTCTTTCCCCTTGGTGGATGATGGTGATTGGACTGGTGTTCGCCATCGTCATCGCAAAACACCTCTACGGAGGTATTGGACAAAACCTCTTTAACCCAGCAATGGTCGCCTACGTGGTGTTGCTCATCTCCTTCCCTGTCCAAATGACCAGTTGGATGGCTCCGAGCACACTGCAACCCGTCAGCACCTCCCTTGCCGATACCTTGTCGCTAATCTTTAGCGGTTACAGTCAAGAGGGGCTGTCGCTACAACAAATTCGCACCGGTATCGATGGCATCACTATGGCCACGCCACTCGATGCGTTTAAAACTGGCCTGCTTGCAGGAAATACCAGTGTGGAAGTGATGCGACAAGCGCAATTTAGCGGTTTAGGCGGCGTCGGTTGGGAATGGGTCAACTTGGCGTATTTGTTCGGTGGTTTGATGCTGATAAAACTGCGCATCATCAGTTGGCACATCCCTGTGAGTTTTCTCGCTAGCCTCGCTGCCATGAGCGGCATTTTTATGCTCATCACGCCAGGAGAGACCGCCTCACCCATCTTGCACCTCCTTTCTGGCGCAGCCATGATCGGCGCCTTTTTTATCGCAACCGATCCGGTGTCGGCGTCGACCACGGTCAAGGGACGCTTGGTATTTGGGGCCTTTATTGGCGCTATGGTCTTTATCATTCGAACGTGGGGCGGCTTCCCAGATGGCGTTGCCTTTGCGGTGCTACTGGGCAATATGTGCGTACCCATGATTGATTACTACACCAAACCCAAAACTTACGGTCACTGAGGGGTATCATGCTGAACGCTATACGTAACAACGGCGCAATCCTTGCCATCTTTGCCTGTGCTTCTACAGGCTTAGTTGCGCTGACTCACTACTTGACCGCCGATCAGATCCAGCGCCAGGAGCAAGCGCAGTTGCTCTCGGTACTCAATCAGGTCATCCCACATGATCTGCACGACAACGATCTCTACCAAGCCTGTACCTTGGTGACGGATCCGCTGCTTGGCACGGCTGAACCTATGCCAGTCTACCTCGCTTCCTTAAATGGCGAGCCTAGCGCCATGGCGATTGAAGCCATCGCGCCCGATGGCTATAACGGTTCCATCAAACTCATCATTGGCGTGAAACAAGATGGCACGGTCACCGGTACCCGAGTATTGAGCCATCAAGAGACACCCGGACTCGGTGACAAAGTCGATTTGCGTGTCACAGATTGGATCCTCGGCTTTACCGGCAAAGTGCTGACTACGGATAACCAGGCCAGTTGGAAAGTGCGTAAAGACGGCGGGCAATTTGATCAATTTACCGGGGCAACCATCACGCCAAGAGCGGTCGTCAAGGCGGTACGTAATACGTTAGAGTATGTCAACGACCATCGTGGTGACATTCAATCTCAACCGCTCAATTGCGGAGGTGCGCGTGACTGAACATCAAACACTGATTAAGAATGGTTTGTGGGACAACAACCCCGCACTGGTCCAACTGCTTGGCCTATGCCCTTTGCTGGCGGTCTCCTCTACCGTCACTAATGCGCTTGGCTTGGGGATTGCGACCCTGTTGGTTCTGGTTGGATCGAACGTGACCGTCTCTTTAGTACGCGACTATGTGCCAAAAGAGGTACGCATTCCGGTCTTTGTGATGATCATTGCCTCGTTAGTGACCTGCGTGCAGCTGCTGATGAACGCGTACGCTTACGGTTTGTATTTGTCGCTGGGTATCTTTATCCCACTTATCGTGACCAACTGCATCATCATCGGACGCGCTGAAGCGTTTGCCTCGAAAAACGTGCCACTTCTTGCCGCTCAAGACGGTTTTTGGATGGGCATGGGGATGCTGATTATTCTTGTCATTTTGGGAGCCATGCGTGAGATTCTTGGCAATGGTACCTTATTTGATGGTGCAGAGCTGCTGCTAGGGCAATGGGCAACAGCGCTGCGAATTGAAGTGTTCCAATTTGACAGCAATTTCCTACTGGCAATGCTGCCGCCAGGTGCCTTCATCGGCGTTGGGCTGCTGATTGCGATTAAAAACACCATCGATAGTCGACTGAGCGCGCGCAAAGAGAAAACCAAACCAACGATAGAACGAGCGCGGGTGACCAGCTAATCAACACACGGGAAGTCAGCGAATAATGAACAAAGAGAAACGCATTCAAATTCTACAGAGGCTAAGAGATGACAATCCGCACCCGCAAACGGAGCTGAATTGGAACACGCCTTTCGAGCTGCTGATCGCGGTTCTCCTCTCGGCTCAAGCCACCGATGTCAGTGTCAACAAAGCCACTGACAAGCTCTACCCTGTTGCCAACACGCCACAAGCGATGTTTGATCTCGGCGTTGACGGCGTGAAAGAGTACATCAAAACCATTGGCTTATTTAACTCAAAAGCAGAAAACGTCATCAAAACCTGTCGTATTCTGCTCGACCAACATAACGGTGAGGTGCCTGAAAACCGTGAGGCACTCGAGGCACTACCTGGCGTGGGTCGCAAGACGGCGAATGTCGTCCTCAACACGGCCTTTGGTTGGCCAACGATTGCGGTCGATACGCACATTTTCCGCGTCTCCAATCGCACCAAATTCGCTATGGGCAAGAACGTTGACCAAGTAGAAGAGAAACTGCTTAAGGTGGTCCCCAAAGAATTCAAACTCGACGTACATCACTGGTTGATCCTTCATGGCCGCTACACCTGTTTGGCCCGTAAGCCAAGGTGTGGCAGTTGCTTGATTGAAGACCTGTGTGAGTATAAAGAGAAAGTTTACCCCGACAACTAGGAGCTAGGCACATGTCAAACGGACGCATTCTACACACCATGCTACGCGTAGGTGATCTCGACAAATCTATTCAGTTCTACACTGACGTAATGGGCATGTCTCTGTTACGTAAAAACGAAAACACAGAATACCAATACACGTTGGCTTTCGTTGGCTATGGCGATGAATCGCAAGGCGCGGTGATTGAGCTAACGTACAACTGGGGTACCGACAGTTACGATCTTGGCAACGCATTTGGCCATGTAGCGGTGGGTGTCGATGACATCTACGCTACTTGTGATGCGATCAAAGCCGCAGGCGGCAATGTGACTCGTGAACCAGGCCCCGTAAAAGGTGGCACGACACACATCGCGTTTGTTGAAGATCCAGACGGTTACAAAATTGAGTTGATTCAAAACAAGCAAGCGACAGCTGGGCTTGAAGGCTAACAGTGCGAATCAATCCAATCTATGGGTAGCATTGGCTGCCCATTTTTATTTGCTTTACATGATAATGATTATCACTTAATCTTATTCTTCTCATAGAGAGGAGAGACAAGCATGCAACTGGCAGAATGGGAAAAACACACACTGCTCGCAGACGTCGCGTTTAAGGACCAAGACCACTTACGCAGTATTCTGCATTATCAACAGGCATTAACACTGAGCGAACGACTGGGTGAACAGGTCGATGTCGATATCGAAGACCGACTGATGATCTCGGTGATTTCGTGCCACAACCTAGCGACCTTCTGGCGCTCGATGGGCGATGAAAAGTATGAACTGAAGTATTTACAGCTCGCTTCAGAGAAAGTGCTGACGCTGATCCCTCAATGCCCGAATTCAGACTGTGACGCCTTTGTCTCTTCGATCGGCTGCTGTAAAAAGGCGTTAGTGGAGTTTATGAAACGCCACCCCAATCCGACCATCGCTCGCATGGTACAAGACATCGATACAGCGACCAATTGCAACTTAATCGCACAGTTTAAGCTGAACTGATCGGCTATCTTGCTAAAAACTTGGCTTCATGTTTTACCTTACATACTGAAGCTATGCAGCGGATACAAAAACAGCGCCAAATTTTGGCGCTGTTCTTTTAGACTTGGGTACGACCGAGAGAAATCACTACGCGGCGGTTTTTATCTTTGCCAAGCGGTGATGCGTTGTCCGCCACCGGACGACGACGCCCATAACCTTGAACTTGAATCCTATCTTCCGGTAAACCAAGCGAACGGAAGTAACGTTGCAGCACTTCAGCACGCTGCTCAGATAAACTTTGGCTGGCGGCTTTACTGTCTAACGAGTCGGTGTATGTCGATACCAACACCAAGTCTATATCTTGGTTGTGTTTAATGTACTCCGCAATTTGTGCAAGGCGTTTTTGCGAAGCTTTATTCAGCTCTACGCTAGAACGGTCATAATGCAAAATGGTGAAGGCGATATCTTCAAAGCTGTAAGGCAACAAGTTGGCAATACAATCACTAAATACGTTGTAGGTGGGCTGAAAAAGCACCGACGACAACGCCACCTCTACCCGCTCGTCACGACTTTGCCACTCTTGATAGCTAAACGTGGGATAACGCCCCTTTTCAAGCTCACCCAAAATGCTCCACGCGGTTTGTCCACCAACGTAACCATCAAATTGCTGAAAAAACTGAATGCTCGACATGCGGCTGGCGCCATCGCCAGGTCGCCATGCTGGAGGCATCGACACTAAGCTAACGTCTCTTGTCTGCCCCATTTGCCGTTTCATCTTCAGCTCAAAGTCCAGATTGATCTTTTTACTGGCTTGGGAAGAAAACACCGCATCGCCGTAGTTTGGGATAGGATGAACCAACTTACATTCTAGCGGCGTATTGGCAACCATTTGCCAGGTTGACTGCATCGGCGTTGCCACATAGCGCTTCTCAAGCGCAAAGGCGTTCGCTTCAAAACCGGCAATGACTAGCCCTAAACAGGCAACGTAGAATTTGTTCATAGTATGCTTCATCTCTAATACTGCTGGGTGACTGGCGTTGCCGCTTGTCACTCTGTCTGCATGACTTTGGTGAGAATAATGCAAAAAGCTCGCCAACACTTTCATTCCACAGCGTCGCCATCAAAGAGATTAACGGTTTTTCTTGTTGACAGAATCTGCAATAATGCTGCCCCTGTCACATAACAATAGACCAACATGAGTTCAGAAAACGAAGCATTGACGCTTAAAAAACGCTTTCGAGGCTATTTCCCAGTGGTGATCGACGTCGAGACCGCAGGATTTAACGCCCAAACCGATGCCCTCTTGGAAATCTGCGCGGTCACCTTACGTATGGATGAAAATGGCGACCTCCACCCTGCGTCAACGATTCACTTCCATGTTGAACCATTTGAAGGGGCGAACTTAGAAAAAGAAGCCCTAGAATTCAATGGGATTCGTGACCCATTTAGCCCGCTTCGCGGCGCAGTGACAGAAGCCGAAGCATTAAAAGAGATTTATAAGCTCGTTCGCCGCGAGCAAAAAGCGGCGGACTGTAGCCGAGCTATCATCGTTGCGCACAATGCCACTTTTGACCACAGTTTTGTCATGGCAGCAAGCGAACGTAGCAAGCTCAAACGCGTCCCGTTTCACCCCTTCGCCACCTTTGATACTGCCGCATTAAGTGGTTTGGCCTACGGTCAAACTGTTCTGGCCAAAGCGTGTAAAACCGCAGGGATGGAATTTGACAACAAAGAAGCCCACTCTGCGCTCTACGACACGGAGAAAACCGCAGAGCTTTTCTGTGGCATCGTCAATAAATGGAAAGCCCTAGGCGGCTGGCCACTGAGCGACGACGCCGATTAATACTAAAAACATGTAAACACAATTATCGAGTAAGTTATGAACCCTGTTGTTATTTCCGTTTGCGTTATGCTAGCGCTTGCCCTGATGCGCGTGAACGTCGTGGTCGCGCTGACATTCAGTGCTATCATCGGCGGTCTCGTCTCTGGCATGAGTCTAAATGAGGCGGTTTCCGCGTTTGAAAGTGGTCTAGGTGGCGGCGCAACGATTGCACTGAGCTACGCGATGCTAGGTACGTTTGCCGTTGCGATTTCAAAATCCGGCATCACCGACCTTCTAGCAAGCAGCGTGATCAAACGCATTCATGGTAAAGAGAATGCCAATGCGTCACTTGGCCTTAAGTACGCCGTGCTGGTTGCCCTGATTCTAGTGACCATGTCATCGCAAAACGTCATTCCTGTCCATATCGCCTTCATCCCTATTCTTATTCCACCTTTGCTAGGCGTATTTGCAAAACTGAACCTTGACCGCCGCATGATTGCCTGTGTGCTGACTTTTGGCCTGGTCACGCCATACATGGTGTTGCCGATCGGTTTTGGTGGCATTTTCCTCAACAACATCTTGCTGAAAAATTTGCACGACAACGGTCTTGAGTCTGTCACCGCAAGCCAAGTGCCGATGGCGATGCTGCTCCCTGCTGCGGGTATGGTGTTTGGTCTGATCACGGCTATTTTTGTCAGCTACCGTAAGCCTCGAATCTACAAAGAGACGGAGCTGACGCATGTGGAAGAGAACACCACCCAAGTGAACAAGAAGAACGTTCTGACTGCCGCATTGGGTATTATCGCGGCATTGACGGTTCAGCTCTCGACCGGTTCAATGATTGTCGGTGCCCTAGCTGGCTTTATGGTCTTTACCTTTGGTGGTGTGATTGCCTGGCGTGAAACTCAGGATGTCTTTACTAAGGGTGTGCACATGATGGCTATGATTGGCTTCATCATGATTGCAGCCGCAGGCTTTGCCGCGGTCATGAAGCAAACCGGTGGTGTTGAATCTTTGGTTGAAGCACTCTCTACCAGCATTGGTGACAACAAACCGCTCGCTGCGCTTCTGATGCTCATTGTTGGCCTATTAGTAACCATGGGTATCGGTTCTTCTTTCTCCACTATTCCTATTATCGCCACCATTTACGTTCCACTTGCTGCTGCGTTTGGTTTTTCACCACTGGCGACCGTTGCCCTTGTCGGTACGGCGGCAGCGCTTGGTGATGCAGGCTCTCCGGCCTCTGATTCGACCTTAGGCCCGACGTCTGGCCTGAATGCCGATGGGCAACATGAACACATGTGGGAAACGGTTGTCCCGACCTTTATCCACTACAACATCCCCTTGATCGTCTTTGGCTGGATTGCCGCGATGACGCTCTAAACGCGTTGGTCTGTGGATAGATGAAAATCTAAAGACAATTAAGATCAAAAAAGCTGACTCGTGTCAGCTTTTTTTATGCTTGAATGGTGTAGGCAACGTCTATTTGGCGTGTTTTTCTGCCACAGCCGCCAGCACTGGTGCCATGTCTTTCAACAACTCTTCATTCACAGGAGCATCCGATGAATCGGTAATGTTAATGGACGTACGGTTCCCAAGGTCGCCAAAGAGGAAGGTATAAGTTCCCGCTTTAAGCTCGGTCGGTTTCACACCAATATCATCCCAAAACGCATCATCCGGTGAGGCATACTTGGCCTTGATGGTGCCTTGAGATTGGTTACGCGCTTCGATGGTAAAGCCCATCTTAGGTAGCAACTCTGGCAAACGCTGCCATAGGACATCGTAAGGAGTACGAGCGATGATAACCGGGAAGCCACTGCGATCTCGGCCCATTGTAATAGGGATCTGTTTAACCAGCTCTTGCGCTTTACGCGTCGCTTCTTCACGCAAATCCAAATCATAGCGAGCAGTTACAAGGTTGGTCATCAACGCGTTGTAGCGAGATTTATTGGTCGCAGTAACAGGCATAGATTTACCGCCTTCGCGCCAATCGATAAGAGAAATTTTGAAGCCGTAGCGGTTGTTTGCCACAAGACGAGAGATATCGTAGCGAGAGCTGAGCTCCACATCTTCATCAGCAGAATTCCATGTCACCCAATCGGTTTCAATATGGTCTGCCGTTTGCTCTACGATA
The DNA here is from genome assembly GCF_059834005.1 of Vibrio sp. R12-SW3-ISO1. NCBI lineage: Bacteria > Pseudomonadati > Pseudomonadota > Gammaproteobacteria > Vibrionales > Vibrionaceae > Vibrio > Vibrio sp. R12-SW3-ISO1. The sequence goes on along the minus strand of NZ_JCBDGK010000015.1, from coordinate 45,291 downwards.
CCGATGTTGCGCTCACTCAGCATGGTTTGCGCAGTTTGCCAAACGCGATCCAGTTCATCTTCACGCAGCAGCCATAATGTCGTTTCCCCTTCTTTGCGCTCTGCTCGCGCGCCAGGAATCAAGGCTAGGACCTGCTGGGGAGGACGAATATCCACTTCACGACCAATTCCACCGCTGAACTCGCCCTGAGGAATTTGGTAGTTGGGGTAAAACTGAGGCTCTGCGCCTGCCGGTAACGTCCACTCGGTTAAATCAGGGGTATTAAGATACTCAAAGTCATCTTTGGCTTGGCGACGCTGCGTGGCGCTGCCTGAGCAGGCACTTAAAACAAAAACAGCTAGTGAACTAACGACTAGCTGGTGAGACAATTTCATTGAAACTCCTAAGAAATCAAAGCCGAAGCTAAGCTTCGGCAGTTATCCTAAATCAGTAGATGCCCGCATCCGTCATGGCTTGCGATACAATCGGCTGCGCGTTGTCTGACAGCTCTGTCAGCGGCAATCTTAGGCTACCGTGGTCAATCAGACCCAGCTTATGCGCCGCCCATTTGACCGGAATCGGGCTTGACTCCACAAATAGATTCTTGTGCAAAGGCATCAAACGCTGGTTGATGACTTCCGCTTCGTCAAATTTGCCTTCGCTGGCTAAACGGAACATAGTTGCCATATCCGCAGCCGCAATATTGTTGGTCACAGAAATCACACCTTGACCACCCATTTTGACGAAATCCAAACCGGTCGAGTCATCTCCACTTAGTAAGATAAAATCTTCGCCACAAAGTTCACGATGAATCGCAATTCGACTCAAATCACCGGTCGCATCTTTTAATGCAACAATGTTTTCGATTTCAGAAAGGCGAGCAACCGTCTCAGGTTTAAGGTCTACCGCAGTACGACCCGGTACATTGTATAGGATCAGCGGCACTTCGCTGACGTCAGCGATCGCTTTGTAGTGCTGGTACAAACCTTCTTGTGTTGGCTTGTTGTAGTATGGTGTAACGCTCAGACAACCGGCAATACCCGTATTATTCAATAGGCGGCTAAAGGTGACTGACTCGTGGGTTGCGTTCGCGCCTGTGCCTGCTATAACAGGAATACGGCCATCCGCGAATTCCAGCGTCTTGAGTACAACCTTGACATGCTCTTCTATCGATAACGTCGATGATTCACCCGTCGTACCTACCGCAACAATACCGCTGCTGCCCGCAGCAATGTGGTATTCGACCAGTTTTTTCAGACTCGCGTAATCGACTTCGTCTTCTTGATTAAACGGTGTAATTAACGCGACGATACTTCCTGAAAACATGTCTCTCTCCCTAATTTCGATACTTATCGCATGTTACTGTATGGGGATTGAAAAACACAAGCGGTTCGTCACGCTTAAATCACCTAAATCTGTGAATATTTATCATATGTTAGCGTTGGCGCAATTCTGGGTAAAATCTATCCCAACCTAGACCACTCCACAGCCCGATTTGACTTAGGCTGCGCGCTTTCACTCTACAATGTGAAAACACTCAATGTAGGTGATTAGAAAACCTACAGATCCCGCAACTTTCTCCCTTTTAACTGTGCTAAGCTATCTCATTAACAAAGTTAACAATGACTGAAGTGACATTATGAACCAACATCTGGTGATTACCGCGGTAGGGACAGACCGCTCAGGCATCTGTAACCAAGTCGTTCACCTTGTGACGCACTCGGGTTGCAACATTGTTGATAGTCGTATTGCGCTATTTGGTAGTGAATTCACGCTTATCATGCTGCTGTCGGGAAGCAACGCAGCCATCACTCGCGTCGAGACCACCTTGCCTTTACTTGGCCAGGAACATGATCTCATCACCATGATGAAACGTACTTCTCCTCACACTCTGTCAGACAATAGCTATATGGTCGAAGTCTTCATTGAGTCGGACGATAAACCGGGCTTAACGGAACAGCTCACCCAGTTCTTTGCCAGCAAAGAGATTGGCCTTTCTTCTCTTAGCGCCCAGACGATCAATAAAGATAAGATTCAAGCGCCGCAAGACCAGTTCCATATCGCTATTTCTGCTTCTGTCGACTCGGGTTGTAACCTGATGCAGTTACAAGAAGACTTCAACGCTTTATGTAAAGAGCTACAAGTTCGAGGCTCACTTAATTTTCTAAAAAATAGTCAGTAAGAAAGGAATACTTCATGAATACACTCAAAGCCGGCTCTCCTGCTCCTGCTTTTTCTCTTCTCGACCAAAACGGCGATACCGTGTCATTGTCCGATTTCGCTGGCAAGAAAGTGCTGTTCTACTTCTACCCTAAAGCGATGACGCCAGGCTGCACAGTTCAAGCACAAGGTCTGCGTGACGTGAAAGCCGAGCTAGATAAGCACAATGTGGTGGTGTTAGGGGTAAGTATCGACCCAGTGAAACGACTCGGTAAATTCATCGAACGTGACGAGCTCAACTTCACCTTACTTTCCGATGAAGACCACGCTGTCGCCGAGCAGTTCGGTGTGTGGGGCGAAAAGAAATTTATGGGCAAAGTGTATGACGGTTTGCACCGTATTAGCTTCCTTATCAACGAAGAAGGTGTGATTGAACACGTGTTCGACAAGTTCAAAACGAAAGACCATCACGAAGTGGTTCTGAACTACCTGAATGAGAACGCCTAACGAGTACGTTTGTCACCCACTCATCGCGACCTACCGTGAAAAAGTGGGATAGACAAAATTACAGAGACAAAAATGCCAGCAGAAATGCTGGCATTTTTACTATCAAGGGTAGGAACTACACAATGAACTTGTTAAGAATCGCGTCTTGCTCTCGCACGTTCTCGGTTTGAACCTGCATGGCAATACTGGCCTCCTCTGACGCGTTGGTCACCTGTGTCGAGAGATCTTTGATTTTCACTGTGTTGCTGTTGATCTCTTCTGCTACCAAGCTCTGCTGCTCAGCCGCCGACGCAATTTGCATATTCATATCCGAGATACGCTGAATCGCATCACGAATACGTTGCAGTGCACCATCGGCCGCTTGCGCTTTGTCCACAGCGTCGACCGCGGTCGCTTTACTTTCGTTCATGGCGGCCGACACTGAGCTCGCACCCGCTTGTAGCTGCTCAATCATGTTGCGGATTTCGGTCGTTGACTCTTGGGTTCTTTGCGCCAGAGTTCGAACTTCATCGGCTACGACCGCAAACCCACGTCCCGACTCACCCGCACGCGCAGCCTCAATCGCGGCGTTCAGTGCCAATAGGTTGGTTTGATCGGCAATGTCATTGATGACCTTCAAAATGGTCTCAATGTTGGCCGTCGCCGACTCAAGCCCTTGCACTTCTTCAACCGCTTGATCGATTCGAGCAGACAGCATGTCGATCGAGGCTGTAGTGTCACTCACCACCGAGGTGCCATCAAGGGTTGCTTCATCGGCCTCACGCGCGGCAGCCGCAGCACCTTGTGCGTTGTTGGCCACTTCCGTCGCGGTGACCGCCATCTCATTCATCGCGGTCGCCAACTGTTCAAGCTCTTGTAACTGACTGCGCATTGCTTCGGCAGATTCGTGCGAGCCTTGAACCGTCATCTCTGTTCCGCGTAGGATCTCTGCACCGATCGCTTTCGATTGTTGAATTTGTTTCTGCAACGTTTCCGTGAACTGGTTAAAGCCATGCGCAAGCTCGGCAAACTCTTTATCTGTGTTGGTATCAAGACGCTTGGTCAAATCCCCTTGCCCAGATGCCACATCTTGAATCGCTGCATTGAGTGTCCCTAGTGGGCGCATCAGCACTTTGATGAGGAAGGTCAGGCCAAGAATACTCAGCACCACACCGATAATCACGTAAATGATCGAGCTATTACGCATATCGCTGATGGCTTTAAACGCGACGCTTTCATCGACAATCGCGCCAATGTACCAGTTTTCACTGGGAACATGCGCCAATTTAATAAGGAAATCTTTACCGTCTTGTGTGATGCGCTGTTCGCCCTCTTGAAGCGTCACTTCAGGCAGGTAGGTCGACAAGTTCTCGCCGTTAAAGTCCGAGTTAGGGTGCGCAATGGTCGTGCCATCACCTGAGATAATAAACAGATAACCCGCATCATGAAGATTGGCTGTGTTGACCAAATCCGCCAAGCCACCCAGCTCCATGTCATAGAACATACCGGCGACCATTTTGCCGTTTTCTTTCACTGGCGTGCCGATCGAGATAATCACTTTCTTCGACGAGACATCCACGTATGGCGCAGTGACAATCAACGATCCTTTGGCTTTCGCATCTTGATACCAAGGACGAACGCGAGGGTCATAACTCGAGTCGGCTTCCCAGCCATCGTCATTTTCTACCAGAGACCCATCGGACTCATAACCATATCCCACAGCAAGAAAGCTCGATTTCAAATTGGGCTGCTCAAGGATTTCACTCACACGTGCTTTATTGAATGGGTCTAACTGCAACACTTCAGTCGACGAGCGGGCCAACGATTTTTTCGCTTCCATCTCGGACACCACCGTGCTTCTTACACCGTTAACGATTTCGCTCAAGCTGACATCCACCAGCTCCTCAACTTCGTTTTTCACAATGGACAGTTGCTGGACGGACAACAGGGCGACCGTCACAAATAGCAGCGCGGACGATGCGGCGACAATCTTTTGACTAAATCTCATAACTTCCCTCGAAAAATGTATAGGTCGTTCGTATTATTGTAGTTATATCTATCGACTGTGCTGACGTTGACTTGAGTAAATTCTTATAGAAACGATAGCTTGTAAACAAAAAGAGTGAATTTTTTCACTCAACCTTTCAATATTTCATCGCTCTATCAGGCAATTCCTACCTAACTGTATAAATCTAGCTGCATAAACCAGACAATTCAAAAGTACTAGTCCACTTTTTTGTCACCTAGCCCCTATGCAACCTCGTCTCGTCCACATTGGGTTTGTTCGACACACCTCCTTTGGCAATATCGAGATTTTATCGAATGAAATTCTGCCACTAATATGAATAGCGCATAAAAAATAACGCCGCTAGAGCTTTAACTCTAGCGGCGTTATTTCACCGACAACTGATGAGACACTAAGAAATAATATTCTCTTCGTCACTACTCGGAAGAGCACGCCATACTGCTTTTACCAAGGTGGCCAGAGGAATTGCAAAAAAGACGCCCCAAAAACCCCACAATCCGCCAAAGACCAAAACAGCAACGATGATCGCCACCGGATGTAAGTTGACCGCTTCAGAAAACAGAACCGGAACCAACACATTGCCATCTAACGCTTGGATTATGCCGTAAGCCAACAGCAGCCAGTAGAATTGTGGTGTGAATCCCCATTGGAACAATCCGACCATAGCCACTGGCAAGGTAACGGCAGCCGCGCCAATATAAGGAATGAGTACAGAGAGCCCGACAGACACCGCCAATAACACCGCGTAACGCAGATCCAAAATCGCAAACGTAATGTAGCTCACGCCACCCACAATCAGGATTTCCATCACTTTGCCGCGAATGTAGTTGGAGATCTGCTCATTCATCTCAAGCCACACTTTGTTGGCGAGACGACGATTTCTCGGCAGTACGCCACTGGCCATCTCTAGCATCTCTTGCTTATCTTTCAATAGGAAAAACACCAACAGTGGCACGAGTACCAAATACACAGCCAATGTGGCCAAGCTCACCAAAGACGCCAACGACCCTTTGACAACGCTTTCTCCCATACCCAACACTTGATTTTTCGTGTTGCTCACCAGAGATTCGACGATCTGGAAATTCTCAAGTTCTGGATAGCGCTTAGGCAACTCGGCAATGACTTTTTGTAAACCGACATACATGGTGGGAATATCATTGATAAGGTTGCCGACCTGTTGCCAAATCGTCGGTACCAGACCAAACACAGCCACCAGCATAATGCTGATAAAGCCCAGAATCACCACCACCACCGACAAGGTGCGGGGCAGCCCAACTCGGGTCAACTGATTGACCGGCCATTCAAGTAAATAAGCCAACACGATCGCCACCAACAAAGGCGCAATCAAGTTGCCGAAAAAGTAGATTGTAATAAAACCAAAGAGCAGTATGGCCACTAGGCTCACGGCATGAGGATCAGAGAAGCGTCGCTTGTACCAGCGATTGATCATTTCGAGCATTTAACTGTTTTCCCTTGTGACATCTAGACAAAGAGTAACATGCAAAGCAAAGTGGCCTTCTTGGGGTTGGCAGTCATGTAGCCACCCTTTCGCCGTAACAAAACGCTGAATATCCTTCAGCGATTGCGGGTCAGAGGTAAGAAGTGATGCTGAACTCTGCTCATGAAGCGATGTGAGGTAACGTTTGGCTAATAACAGCGCCATCGGGCACCGCTCCTGGCGCAGATCCAAAATATTGGGTTCCATTCTTCCGCTCGATGCATATTATATCGTGAAGTATTGTATAGTGTTTTTTTAAAAGAGACAGTGTAAATAGAGGCGGCCAGGCAAACTTTGACCGCTATTTGACTCTCCCTCAACCAACTAAGAGAATGACGGGTAACACAGGGAGACCACCGAGACATTGCACTCGAAACCAACCGCAAAACTCGGTGTCCAAGCAGTAAGTGCAGCTCAGCTTGCTGTCGAGACAATATCCACGGAGCATTTCAGGAAATTTATGCTTAAACGTACGCGTTCTATCGTTTGCTTGTGTGTAGCGACTGTTTTAGGGACATCTACCGCCAGCTTCGGCCCTGTTACACCGGTGTATGCCAACACAATAGACTTGCCCGACATTGGTACCGCCGCTAGCGGCACCTTGACGATTGCACAAGAACTGCAATACGGCGACGCCTACATGCGCATGTTGAGAAACGGCCAGCCGATCGTCAATGACCCAGTTCTCAACGAATATATCGACGCTTTAGGCCATCGATTGGTGGCGAATGCGGACGATGTGAAAACCCCCTTCACCTTTTTTATGATCCGCGACCGCAACATCAACGCCTTTGCCTTCTTCGGTGGTTACGTCGCGTTACACAGCGGATTATTTTTGCATGCACAGAGTGAAAGTGAACTCGCCTCCGTCGTGGCGCACGAAATCGCCCACGTCACGCAGCGTCACTTAGCGCGCAGTATGGAAGATCAAGCCAGACGTTCGCCTGCCACCATGGCAGCTCTCGCGGGTGCCCTTCTACTTGCAATTGCGGCACCAGAGGCAGGAATTGCGGCCATTACGGCGACAACGGCAGGCAGCATGCAGGGCCAAATCAACTACACACGTTCGAACGAAAAAGAAGCGGATCGCTTTGGCATCGCCACTCTGGCGAAAGCGGGATTTGACGTCAACGCCATGCCACGCTTTTTCAGTCGCCTAGCGGATGAGTACCGTTACGCGAGTACGCCACCGCCAATGCTGCTCACTCACCCTTTACCTGAAGATCGCATCACCGATAGCCGAGCTCGTGCACAAAACTATCCGGCAAGACGGGTCGATTCGTCGCTCGATTATCATTTAGCGCGTGCGCGTATCGTCGCCCGCTATGCGGGTATCAGTTCGAAAGCGGCACTCGATTGGTTTGAGCGCACCGAAGCAAAAGCAGAGCCCGAGATTAAACGCGCATTCCAATACGGTCGAGCCCTGGTACAAATGGACAACAACCAACTCGACGAAGCGAGCAAAACCCTGCATGAACTCTACAAGCAGCAGCCGAACAATCATTTTTATCTCGATGCGATGAGCGATCTCTATATCGCGCAAAAAACACCCGAGAAAGCCAAAACGCTGTTAGAGCAAGCTCTGAAAGCAACGCCAAACAACCCCGTCCTGACCATCAACTACGCCAACGTCTTGATGCAAATGGATAAGAATCAAGACGCGTCCAAAGTCTTGCAGCGCTATACCCACGACAACCCAAATGATGTCAACGGATGGCACTTGCTCTCGGAAGCCAGCATTCACTTAGGGTACAGTGACGAAGATTTGGCCGCGCGTGCGGAGATTTTGGCGTTGAAAGCCAACTGGAACAAAGCGATTCAGTATTACACTCAAGCCAGCCAACTCGCTGACCTTGGCAGCCTAAAACAGGCGCGATACGATGCACGCATTGACCAACTCATGATTCAGCGTGATCGCTTTATGGCGCTGCAATAACACAAGATCTAACGATAACAATAATGGAGAAAGACTATGTCTGTCGTGATTTATCACAACCCTCGCTGCTCAAAAAGCCGTCAAACACTGGCGCTATTGAAAGAAAACGGTGTTGAGCCACACATCGTCAAATATCTTGAGCAAACCCCAAATGTCGATGAACTCAAGACGCTCTTTAGCCAACTCGGCTTCTCTGAAGTTCGTGACATGATGCGCACCAAAGAAGAGATTTACAAAGAGCTGCAACTGGCCGATGCCGACGATGAAACCCTGTTTCGCGCAATGGCGGAACATCCGAAGTTGATTGAGCGACCAATTGTTGTCAACAAAGGTCATGCCAAACATGGCCGACCACCAGAGCAGGTGCTTGAGCTACTATGAGCTGCCGCCTGATTGTCCTCTACTACAGTCGACACGGTGCAACCCGCTCTCTCGCACAGCAGATTGCGCGAGGCATTGAGTCGATTGACGGTTGTGAAGCGTTGCTTCGCACCGTCAACGAAATAGAGAGCGGCGATGATCCCCTCGATCCCATTATTACTCTGGACGAGTTGAAAAACTGCGCGGGGCTGGCGATGGGCAGCCCTGTATGGTTTGGCAATATGGCTGGCGCGTTAAAGCACTTTTGGGATAAAACGACACCATTATGGCTAGCGGGCGATCTGATTGATAAGCCCGCTTGTGTCTTCACCGCATCCTCATCCATGCACGGCGGCCAAGAAACCACCTTGCAGTCTATGATGTTGCCGCTACTGCACCACGGGATGTTGATTTTGGGGATTCCTTATTCTGAGCCAGCTCTGCATGCCACACGCTCTGGAGGCACGCCTTATGGCGCCAGTGCGGTCACGACACATCAACCACGCACCTTGTCGCAAGACGAAATAGCATTAGCTCAGCAAGTCGGCAAACGTCTGGCCCGCTGCGCACGTCAATTAAAGGAACTCTAACCATGCAAGAGATGCAAGCGACCACAAAACGATACCGTTTCATGGCGCTGCTTGGCAATCTGGCGCTGCTCGCTTGGATTGGACTGTGGCAATTATCGTTATCGCCTCACCCTCACCTCAACAGCACCACACTCGCGATTGCTTGGGCTATCCCACTGCTGCTGCCTATGCCCGGGATTTTGGCCGGCAAACCGTATACACACGCATGGGCAAACTTTGTTTTAATGCTCTACTTCCTGCACGCTTTGACCATCCTTTGGATTGACGACGGCGAACGTTATTTAGCACTGGTTGAACTGCTACTCACCAGTCTCGCGTTTGCTGGCAACATTCTTTATGCACGAGCACGGGGACAAGAGTTGGGCATGAAACTAAAAAGATTGTCCAAAGTGGAAAAAGAAGAGCGTGCTAAGTTCGGCGCTGAAGATAAGTCCGAGGGATAAGGTCACGTTGATGGTCACCCATCTAGCCAACTCACACTTATATTCCGGGTAAAAACGACAAAAGGGGCGGATCATCCAGCCCCTTTCTCATCTCAAATCTTGATGTGGTTTACTCTACTACCTCAATAGGTTCCATCTCCACACCTTCAGTCTCTGCCACAGCTTCGTTGGCAGAGACGTCACTGTCTGGCTGGATCAGTAGCGGCTCAGGTTGATACGGTTTACCTTGCCACTGGAAAAGCAGCACCGTTTCAGTCTGAATAAGCGGGGCTGAAGCCGCCAGCGAGCTCTCTGTCTCCACCAGAGTTGAATCGGCCGTCATCGTATCGCTAGGCTGATTGAGCTCATCGCTGCCTTGCACTGGCAACGTTGGCGTGAGCTCCCCTACCTCGGGTTCAGTTTGAATAAACTGAGTCTCCAGTTGCGTCACTTCGAGTGCAGAGACCTGCTGCTCAAACTCTTCAACACTGGCAAGCAAGTGGACATCAAAGGTCACCTGATTGCCTTGAATTTTGATGATGTCTAACGAGGCGACTGAGCTCAGTGCCTTGAGTTTATTCTCAAGTTGGAAAAAGCCCATCGCGTCATTGAGTTCAATAAAGCGTGCTTTCACGGACTCAGAAGACTCACTCGCCACCAGCACCGCACTCTTTTTCGCGTAGTAGTCGCTGATTTGGTTGATCATTTTATTCGCCGCATCTGCACCATTATTGGCGCCGCTAATCGGTGCTTGACGAGTCACCCCTATGGTCGCTGGCTTTTGATCGTATAACGTCCAACGTAGTGATTCGCCTTGCACTTTCACCACTAAGACAGCATCAACTGGGTAGCGCTGACTCGCTTGACCCACTGGCTGAATAAAGCCGCCCCACAAGTCTGAGACAGCCACTCCGGTAACGTCATCAAAATCGCCAACCGGTACCGTAACAGGCAAGCCTCGCTCTCGCGCTTGCTGCTGCAAGTTGACCAGTGTCTCAGAGCGAGAGTGCTCCCAGATGATGGTGCGATCGTAGGATGTCTCTTCCACCATCCAGACTAAAACGTTCGCACGTGTTGCTGGCCAAAGCGGCAATTGCGCTTGACTGAGTAGAGAACGAATATGAGGGCCGCTAAACGACATGCGCAGTGAGGTCTCCTCACCGATTTTGCCGTAGCCGAGTTGAGAAACGTACTGAGCGCTCTGAGAGAGAGCCTTCTTGACAACTTCGTTATCCGCAGCTTGCGGATCGCCAGACGCGCGAATGATGACTTGCTTCATCCCTGCTTCACGAGCTCGGGTATCGGCGTTATTCTCGCTTTGATCGATGACGATTTCAGCTCGGTAAAGATCCACATTGGTCAAGGCCATCGCTGGCAAACCCATCAGTCCGAGCGCGAGTAAAGCTAAACGGCGCATACATTTCCTACATCTAATCAAATTCACAAACAGCGATGATAAGCAACTATCCGCTGCGGGGCAACTTTCCCGGTCGGTTGGCAGCAGCAAGCGCGATATGGCTAACACTCTCCTCGTAGCCACTCTCGGAGTGAAACAGCAACGCACGGATTAAAATAGCAAAGCACCGAGTAAACACAGTTCACCTGCCTATTCAAACGAGCAATATTTGATCAAGCTCAGATTGCAATCGTTTGCTTTAATGTTAAAATCTCGCGATTTTATTTTTAGTACCCATGCTCTATCGCTATGTACTAGACCGAAACTATCCGCTTTACAAAGGAATGACGACATGAAAAATGCCATTCAAGGCGCACAAATGCTGTTTGTTGCGTTTGGGGCCCTGGTTCTCGTCCCGCTGCTGACGGGACTCGACCCTAGCGTTGCCCTCTTCGGTGCTGGCCTTGGTACCTTACTCTTTCAATTAATGACTCGCCGCTCTGTTCCCATCTTCCTCGCCTCCTCCTTCGCTTTTATCGCCCCTATCCTTTACGGAGTACAAACCTGGGGTGTACCAGCCACTATGGGTGGTTTGATGGCCGCTGGCTTGGTGTATGTCGCACTGGGTGGTCTAATCAAACTTCGTGGGGTTGAGATTATCCATAAATTGCTGCCTCCCGTTGTGGTTGGGCCGGTCATTATGGTGATTGGTCTTGGATTGGCGCCCGTCGCCGTCAATATGGCACTGGGTAAAGGGGGCGATGGCACGCAACTGATTGATGGACAAGCGGCGCTAGTGATCTCTTCTGTTTCACTGCTCACCACGATTCTACTGAGTGTCTTCGCCAAAGGCTTCCTCAAGCTCACCCCTATTTTGGGGGGCATTGTGGTGGGATACTGCCTGAGCTTGGGCTACGGCATTGTCGATTTCACGCCGGTCAAAGAAGCGTCCTGGTTTGCGCTACCAAACTTCACGGCGCCTGAATTTAACATTAACGCCATTCTATTTATGATTCCCGTTGCCATCGCGCCAGCGGTGGAGCACGTTGGGGACATGCTGGCCATTTCAAACGTCACCGGAAAAGACTACCTGAAAAAGCCCGGCCTTCATCGCACGATTGCAGGGGACGGGGTCGCGACGATGGCGGCATCACTGTTTGGTGCGCCACCCAACACCACCTACTCTGAGGTGACAGGTGCAGTCATGCTGACCAAAGCCTTCAATCCTGTGATCATGACTTACGCTGCGGTGACGGCTATTGTCCTTGCGTTGGTCGGCAAGCTTGGCGCTGCACTGCAAACCATCCCTATGCCAGTGATGGGCGGTATCATGATTCTGTTGTTTGGCTCAATTGCGACCGTGGGATTGAACACCTTAATCAAAAATCACGTCGATTTGCACAAGTCTCGTAACCTTGTCATCGTTGCCATTACCTTAGTCTTTGGTATTGGTGGTATGGCGTTTGGCATCGGTGAGTTCAGTCTCCAAGGCGTGAGCCTGTGTGGTATCGTCGCGATTGTGCTAAATCTGGTTCTTCCAAAAGATCTGGGTGAAAACCACGTCGTCGACAACGCACAAATGGAAGAGGAAGAAGCGCGCTAATCCACGCTCAGCCTTCACAAAGATTGGCAAACTGGCCCTGGGTCAGCTTTGCCAAATCTTGCGCCGCCAATTCGATTTCCAACCCTCGCTTACCTGCACTGACACAGATCGTTTCACGCTCCAACGCACTTTGATGGATAAACGTCGCCAATCGCTTCTTTTGCCCGAGCGGGCTGATTCCGCCCACAATATACCCAGTCACTGTTTGCGCAATAGCCGGATCGGCCATCTCTGCTTTTTTAGCCTTTGCCGCTTTTGCCGCCTGCTTCAAATTGAGTTTTTGGTTAACAGGTATCACAGCGACAGCGAGGTTTTTCGCCTCACCATTGAGTGAAAACAGTAGAGTTTTAAACACGCTATTGGGATCTTGCCCTAATGCTTGTGCGGCTTCGAGCCCGTAACTCTCGGCGCGCGCGTCGTGCTGATACTGGTGTATTTGATGAGGAATTTTGTGTTTTTTAGCAAGATTGATGGCTGGGGTCATACACACTCCGAGAATAAAAAAAGCGCAGCTCTAGGCTGCGCATTCAGTTAATAAGATTTAGCTCGTTAGGTCAATTACTTGTAGACCATCTCACCTGCTGGTGCGTATTGGTTTACATCTACTGGGCTGTTCGCCTCTAGGTAGTCTTTGAGTACTTCTGCATCAACGAAGCCCGTGTTGACGTGACCTGGGTGGTCCGTCAGCTTAGGATAGCCATCGCCCCCTGCAGCGTTGTAACTTGGTACTGTGAAGCGGTAAGTGCCGTCAAGACGCAGCTGTTTGCCACCGATAAACACGTTTGACACTTCACCGTTTTCCACCGTCATTGAAATACCTGCAAACTGAGCGTAAGCGCCAGAATCCACTGGCTTGGTCGCCACAACGTTGAGGTAATCCAACACTTCTTGGCCAGACATATCGGTGTAGGTCAAAATGTTGGCAAACGGCTGAACCGTTAGCACGTCTTTGTAGGTCACGTCACCGCCTTCAATCGAGTCACGCACGCCACCTGAGTTCATCACAGCAAAATCCGCTTTGGCACGTTGCATGTGCGAGGTCGCGATCAAACGGCCTAAGTTGGTCTGTTGGAAACGAACCACATTACGATCCCCTTCCAGCTTGCCATTGGTCTCTGCGATCTTCACATTCAACTGAGCTTGACCTTGCTCTTGGTAAGGACGCAAAAACTCGAGCAGTTCGCTGTCTTCGGCAATCTCGTCTTCGATAAAGACGCGTTTTGATTCGCCATCCACTTTGACTTTTTTCTTCAAGTTGACTGGAATCAGGTCGTAGCTGACCATCTGCAGTTCACCGTTACGGAACTCATAGTCCGCGCGACCGACGTATTTGCCCCATTCGTGCGCTTGGACGATGTAAGTGCCGTTTTGCATGTCCGGTTTACACTCATCCGATGGCGCGAAGTTTTTCTTCACGACATTTGGCGCTTCCATACAGACTGGCTCTTGGGAGTGACCACCTACAATCATATCCAGAGAACCTTCATCTAGGTAACGAGCCAAAGCCACATCACCCGGTGCGTTCACGCCACGCTTACCATCTTCGTAGTGGCCCATGTGAGTCACAGCAAAAATCAGATCTGGCTTTTCTGTTTCTTGTAGCTCAGCGATCAGCTTCTTCGCTTCTTCTTTCGGGTCGCGGAAATCGATGCCACCAATAAACTCTGGGTTACCGATTTTCGCCGTATCTTCGGTGGTTAAACCGATGACGGCAATCTTAATACCTTGCTTATTGAACATCTGGTATGCCTGGAACATACGCTCGCCCGTTGCTTTGTCGTAGATGTTAGCGGACAGCATTGGGAAGTTGGCCCACTCTTTTTGCTTGAACAACACCTCAAGTGGGTTATCAAACTCGTGGTTACCGAGCGCCATCGCATCATAGCCGATTTTGCTCATGCCCTTGAAATCAGGTTCCGCGTCTTGCAAGTCAGATTCTGGCACGCCAGTGTTGATGTCACCACCAGACAACAGCAACACACTGCCGCCTTGTGCGGTGATATCGGCACGCAACTCATCGATCAGAGTTTTACGCGCGGCCATCCCATACTCGCCGTATTTGTTCTGCCAAAAACGACCGTGGTGGTCATTGGTGTGAAGGACGGTGAGCTTGTACGTTGTGTCTGCTTCCCACTCGTGCTGCGGTGCGGTGGCACAGCCAGCCAGAGTTGCCAGAATTGCTGCGCTTATAGCGCTTTTTACGATCAGGCGTTGCTTCATTGTCATACCTTTTGAACTTGGGGGTTTCCACTGCCGAAATTACTGTGCTCTCAACGAGTTAAACGGAGTCAAAAAACGGCTCTGAGAACAGTAAAACTTGAACTAGTTTAAATTAAGGGTTTTTGCGCAACAGTCTGTTTTCATATTTATGATGTATAGATCACTTTATTTCGCTTGAAAGAATGAAACAAACCACAGAGTTTTCATTGACCGCACCAAGCGATCACAAGCAAACGTTTAGCTTATTGATGGTCTCCCAAGCTTGATTTTGCGACAGAGAGCGTTTAACCAACAGTTTTGCACCCATTGTCCAACGTTCACCGCCCATAAACGAAAAAAGCCAGCAAATGCTGGCTTAATCGATGTTTTTCGCGACAGACTATTTAATGTCGATCGGCGCAAAACCCTTAATCAAATCATCAAGGGCTTTCATTTGCGCCAAGAAAGGCTCCAGTTTATCTAGCGGCAGTGCAGAAGGACCGTCGCAACGCGCCTTATCTGGATCAGGGTGAGCCTCGATAAACAAACCGGCGATACCGGTTGCAAGGCCGGCTTTCGCAAGCTCGACCGTTTGCTCACGACGACCACCAGATGCCGCGCCAGACGGGTCACGCATCTGTAATGAATGGGTCACATCGAAAATAATCGGGCTACCGTTGGAGGCTTTTTTCATAACGCCAAAGCCCAACATATCCACCACCAAGTTGTCGTAGCCATGGCAAGAGCCACGCTCACACAAAATCACCTGCTCATTGCCACACTCAGCAAATTTCTCGACGATATTGCCCACTTGACCTGGACTCATGAATTGCGGTTTCTTGACATTGATGACAGCGCCCGTTTTCGCCATCGCTTGCACGAGATCGGTTTGACGCGCAAGAAACGCAGGCAACTGAATAACATCAACCACATCGGCAACAGGCTGAGCTTGCGCTTCAGTGTGGACATCCGTGATAATTTTTACGCCAAATGTCTCTTTGAGTTCTTGGAAAATCTTCATGCCCTCTTCTAGACCTGGACCACGGTAAGAGTGTACCGAGCTTCGATTGGCCTTATCAAAAGAGGCTTTAAATACGTAAGGAATACCGAGTTTGTCAGTAACCTTCACGTAGTGCTCACAGATTTGCATCGCAAGATCGCGCGACTCGAGCACATTCATGCCCGCAAATAGGGTAAACGGCTTGTCGTTGGCAACGGGGATATCGCCAACCTGAACGATTTTCTGTTCCATTTTGTTCTCTCTTTATTTAGTCACTGCGCTTAACAACCACAGTGGTTTGTGTGCGTTGGCGGCAAACACCGCCTAGCGCTAGTGTAAAGTGACGCGCGTATCGCTCATCGCGTTGACTTGACTCTTGAGCAGCTCAGACGCAGGGTCATCAGGGCATTGGTCAATAAAATATTGATAATCATTGAGTGCAATTTGATGACAATCAAGCTGCTGATAGATAAAACCACGGTCGCGGATCTCATAAGGGTCATCCGGGACAAACGTCAGCGCCAAGTCGGTACATTTTAACGCTAAAGTGTAGCGCTCTTCACGCAGCAGCGCCGATTTAATCAATGCTAGCCAGCGACCAATCACGGTTGGATTGTCCGCTTCATTAAGGTGTTCAGATTTGAGTGTCGCGAGCGGACCGCTGTGCCCTATCAACCAAGCGCCCAACGTGTGCTCACACACGTACTCGCCGTTAAAAGGATTGATATAACGTGCCGGCTCACCAAACCACTCCAGTTTGAGCAAAAACTGGGTAGGAAACGTGACGGCCTTAAGAGGAAAGTCCAGTTGACGGCCAAGATAAAGCAGCAGCGAGCCTAAACTCACCGGAATCCCCTTGCGCCGCTTTAGCACTTTATCGACAAAAGCATTAGCGGAGTCGAAGTAGGCATCTTGATCACCGCGAAATCCCCACTCATGGTAGAAAAGTCGCAACAACGCATCAAAACGTTGCTTCTCATCATACTCGTGGCTTAGCGCCAGCTCAGCCTCTTTGACCAAACGAAGTAATTCTGCCTCTGCCCACGCCACTTGAGTGTCTGAATTGATGGCTTTATTCAATGCCAAAGCGCCTTCTACCAGCTCCATTGCATCAAAATCTTCGTCAAATAACTCCAGCATATCTCGCCTAACCACCTGTTTTGTTGTCTATCTTAGTGTTTTTCTCGTTCTGGTTGATTAACCAAAAAACATCGGCGTTTTGGTGACGGCGACTTTGCCCGCCATCGCCAACCACCCGAGCGCGCCAAAAAAGGAGAACGTGCGCAGCAGTTTGTTTCGGCCCAGTTTCAAGGCGAAAAAACCAAGGGCAATGTACGCCAGCACGCAGGTTAACTTTTCTGTTAACCATGGGGCCGCTGGTGTGAACGGAATGAAGCCCGTGATGACAATCAGATAAATACCTGACAACAGCAAGAAGGTGTCATTAATGTGAGGAAACACTTTGAGAAACTTGTTCTCGAGTAGCTTTGAGTTGGCCATCATCAGTGCAAATCGTACCGAAAGCAGCGTGGCGCTGATGGCAATGGTCAATAGGTGAAAATGCTTTAATCCTTCGTACATGTTCTCTTCTCTATTTTTTATCTCTATGAGTCAGCAACGTGGCAACCTATGGTTACTCGATCGTTACCGCCGTAATCCTTGAGGGTGTCGATTTGGCGATAGCCATTGGCTTGTAGAATCTCTCGCACCGCCTTACCTTGTTCAAACCCATGCTCAAACATCAACCAGCCATTCGGCAGCAAATACTCGCGCGCCGCTCTCGTGATCCATTTGATGTCTGCGAGGCCTTCATCCTCAGCCACTAGCGCACTCAAAGGCTCAAACCGCACATCACCTTGCGTCAAATGTGGGTCACTCTCTTCGATATAAGGCGGATTAGACACAATCAAAGCAAACTGCGTACCAGCTTCAATAGGTTCGAACCAACTGCCCGCTAAGAACGCAACATTGGTGATGCCAAGACGCTCTGCGTTGCGAGTGGCTAAGTCGCGTGCGTCATCCTTGAGGTCAACCCCGATTACCTTACGCTGAGGGCACTCACTGGCTAGCGCCAAGGCAATGGCGCCCGTTCCTGTGCCCAAGTCCAGAATCGGCCCTTCAATGTCTGGCGCTTTATCGAGCGCAATTTCGACTAAACGCTCAGTATCAGGCCGTGGGATCAAGGTCGATGGCGACACCAGTAGTGGCAGAGACCAAAACTCTCTTTCACCCAAAATATACGCCACAGGCTCTCCCGCGCAGCGGCGCACTAATAGTGCATCTAAAGCGGCAAGCTGCGCGTCGTCGAGTGTTTTTTCTGGCCAAGTGAACAAAAAGGAACGCGGTTTCTCCAACGCGTGGCAAAGCAGTACCGCCGCATCAAGCGCTGGCGACTCACTGCCGCTTTGCTCAAGTTGCTGCGTCGCTCGCGCAAGCGCTTGTTCCACCGTGGTGATCGTCATATCAAGCTCATCTCCATTCCGTAGTAACGGAATGCCATTAATGGTTTTCAGCTAATGCGGCTAACTGATCCGCTTGGTGCTCTTGGATCACTGGGTCAACCAAGCTCACCAAATCCCCTTCCATCACTTCGTTCAAACGGTAAATGGTCAGGTTAATACGGTGATCAGAAACGCGGCCTTGTGGATAGTTGTAGGTACGAATGCGATCGCTTCGATCCCCTGAACCCAACAGGTTGCGACGAGTGTCTGACACTTCAGCCGCACGTTTTGCCTCTTCCGCTTGAATGATGCGCGCCGCCAACACCGCCATCGCTTTCGCTTTGTTTTTGTGTTGAGAACGCTCGTCCTGACACTCGACTACCGTGCCTGTTGGTAAGTGGGTAATACGAATCGCCGAGTCCGTGGTGTTAACGTGCTGACCACCGGCACCTGACGCTCGGAAGGTATCAATTTTCAGATCTGTCGCTTTGATTTCAGGAATTTCCGCTTCTGGAATTTCCGCCATCACCGCGACGGTACATGCTGAGGTATGCACACGACCTTGCGACTCGGTTGCCGGTACGCGCTGCACGCGATGACCGCCTGACTCAAATTTCAAGATGCCGTAAGCGCCTTCACCGCTCACTTTGGCAATCATCTCTTTGTAACCACCATGCTCGGCTTCACTGGCAGACATCACTTCGATGCGCCAACCTTTCTTTTCAGCAAATTTGCTGTACATACGGAACAGATCACCAGCAAAAATGCCCGCTTCGTCACCGCCCGCACCCGCACGAATCTCAAGGAAACAGTTGCGATCGTCATTAGGATCTTTTGGCAGCAGTAAAATCTGAAGCTCCGCTTCCAGACGCTCAATCGCGTCTTTGGCCGCTGAAATCTCTTCTTGCGCCATTTCACGCATCTCTTCGTCGTCTTCATTGGCCATATCTTGCGCCGCGACTAAGTCTTCTTGAGCTTGTTGGTAAGCTTGGAAACACTGAGTGACTTCTTCAAGTTGCGAGTACTCTTTAGACAGAGCACGGAATTTATCTTGGTTACCGATCACATCCGGATCGCCAAGTAAGTGTTGAACTTCTTCGTAACGTTCAACCAGTGTTTCTAGCTTAGTTAGAATCGAGGGTTTCATACTGTATTTCTCAAGATAGGGTAAGTGGGCACAATCAATAACGTACGGGCACGGCAAAGTGAATCCGCTAGTTATCGTCTAGGCCTAAACTTTGTCTAATGATAGCAAGCTTTGCAGGCTCGCCCTGCTCCGCAGCACTTTGCATGGCGCGCGTCGGAGCGTGAATCAATCGGTTGGTCAACTTGTTGCTGAGTTCATGGAGCAGTTTTTCAGGATCGGCACCGGTTGCCAGTGCTTGTAAGCTTTTCGCCAACAACTCTTCACGAATGGCGTTCGCGCTGCGGCGATAATCGCGGATGCTATCTACCGCCTGCAACGAGCGCAGTGAAGACATAAACGCCGCGCTCTCTTCGCTAACAATCGCTTCGGCTTGAATGGCTTCCACTTTGCGCTGCTCGATGTTGCTGTCTATGATCGACTGCAAATCATCGACGGTGTAAAGGTACACATCGCTCAAATCGCCGACCTGAGATTCAACATCACGCGGTACGGCGATATCAACAAACAACATAGGACGGTGACGTCTTGCCTTAATGGCACTTTCCACCATGCCTTTGCCGATAATCGGTAGCGGACTAGCCGTCGAGCTGATCACGATGTCGGCTCGGCCAAGATGCTCTGGAATTTCCGGCAAACTGATGATCTCAGCGCCAAACTCGCGCGCCAGTGGCAATGCCCGCTCTCGGGTGCGGTTAGCCACGATCATCTTTTTGCAGCCATTGGCAGAGAGGTGTTTAGCGACCAGTTCAATCGTCTCGCCAGCGCCCACCAACAGCACGGTGGAGGCTTCAAGCGATTCAAAAATGTGCTTCGCCAACGTACAAGCGGCGTAGGCAACCGAGACCGCTTGGCCGCCGATGTCCGTTTCTGTGCGCACGCGCTTGGCAACGGAAAAGGTTTTTTGAAACAGCTTCTCCATCGCGCTGTCCAC
Organism: Vibrio sp. R12-SW3-ISO1; assembly: GCF_059834005.1. Lineage (NCBI taxonomy): Bacteria > Pseudomonadati > Pseudomonadota > Gammaproteobacteria > Vibrionales > Vibrionaceae > Vibrio > Vibrio sp. R12-SW3-ISO1. The sequence continues at coordinate 25,117 of NZ_JCBDGK010000015.1, read as the reverse complement.
CGAGCGGTGTTCACGCGAATCGGCATACGCTTGTTTCACCTGACCTAGAATTTGCGGCTCGCCCAAAACAAGCGAGTCTAACCCGCACGAAACACGCATCAGGTGCTTAATAGCGGCCTGCTCTTCATGGATGTATAAGCTGGGCTTTAACTCTTCAGGGCTGACCTGATGAAACTGAGATAACCACTCGATAAGCTTGCTTTTACCGGAGGGTTTGACATCGCAGTAGACTTCCGTTCGGTTACAGGTTGAGACAATCACGCTGCCATTGACGGCGGCATTGTCGCTCAGTTGCTTGAGTGCTTCAGGCAGCTTTTCCGGTCCAAAGGCAACTTTTTCGCGCAGTTCCACTGAGGCCGTGTTGTGATTGATACCTATAGCAAGCAAAGACATGTATTCGAAGGTTCTCTGAATCAGGCAGTTAACAAATGAGGACGGAATTTTACTTTATGCCCCAAGTTAATGAAAGGGCATTGAGGATATGTTTTCATGAGTTCGTGATATCAATGATATAGTGATGCCCATGGCAGCAGAAGAAACGGACAAATTATCAGCAATGACGCTCTATTTGCGACCCCTTATCCTTGCGCTTATGACGCTCGTGTTACTTAATGGCTGTGCGACGATGGAAAGCACCACCAACGTGCAGTGGCAAACTCATCAACAACAGCTTGCGGCCATCGAGCAATACCGAGCCAATGGCAAGCTGGGCTATATCGCTCCAGACCAAAGACAATCACTCAATTTCCAGTGGCACCATGCGAGTGAATCGAACCGCCTGAGGCTGACCACCTTTCTTGGCCAAACCGTGTTACTGCTAGAAGACACGCCCACCATGGCCAAAGTGGAGACCATGGATGAGCAAACTTTTCAAGCGCCGAGTGCTCAAACTCTGATTGAACACTTAACGGGTCTGTCGATTCCCGTTGATTATCTCCATGACTGGCTATTGGGCCGCCCTACGCAAGCCGACGATTACACACTCAACCCGACCAACACGCTCGCTACCTTAACCAAAACGGTCAGCGGCCAAACCTGGCAGTTGGAATACCAACGGTATCAAGATGTGCTCGTCGCTGGGCTACCCACACCGTTACCACAACGCATTGCCCTTCGCCAAGGTGACACGACCATCAACATCATTATTTCGACCTGGACACTGAACTGATGATTACCCAAACCACCACATGGCCCTCACCGGCCAAACTGAATCTCTTTCTCTACATCACAGGCCGACGAGCCAATGGCTACCATGAACTGCAGACGCTGTTTCAATTCCTTGCTTATGGCGATGAGTTAACCATCACCGCCAATCACAGTGGAAACATTACGCTCTCACCTGCTATCGAGGGCGTTGCGCTAGAAGACAATTTGATCTGGAAAGCGGCAATGGCACTGAAAAGTGCGAGTCAATGTCCACTCGGCGCTCATATTGAACTCAACAAAATTTTACCTATGGGCGGTGGTATTGGCGGCGGTTCCTCCAACGCAGCAACAACGCTTGTCGCGCTCAATCACTTATGGCGAACCGAACTGAGCGATGATGCTCTCGCCGAGATTGGATTGGCTCTAGGAGCAGATGTCCCGGTGTTCACCCGAGGTTTTGCCGCCTTTGCTGAGGGTGTGGGTGAGCAGCTGACGCCGGCATCGCCAGAGGAAAAGTGGTACTTAGTTATCAAACCCTCTATGAGCATTGCGACGGTGGATATATTCACCCATCCAGATTTGTGCAGAAATTCGCCAAAGCGAGCGCTGACAACCCTTCTCGCCGATCCTTACGGAAACGATTGCGAAAAAATTGTTCGAATGCTTTACCCAGAGGTTGATAAGCAACTTTCATGGCTGCTACAATATGCGCCGTCAAGATTGACCGGGACTGGATCGTGCATTTTTGCCGAATTTTCGAGTAAAAATGCGGCACAATCTGTCTTCGAAAAATTACCTGACGCCGTCTCGGCTTTTGTAGCCCAAGGGAAAAACATTTCGCCTTTACACGAGACTTTGGCTAAGTATCGCTTAGCCCACACACAATCTATCTAAAACTGGACGCAACCCTGAGGTTTCCACCGTGCCTGATATGAAGCTATTTGCTGGTAACGCTACACCTGAACTAGCCCAACGTATTGCTGATCGTCTATACATCTCCCTTGGTGACGCAACTGTTTCTCGTTTTTCTGATGGCGAAGTCGCTGTACAAATCAACGAAAACGTTCGTGGTAGCGATGTTTTCATCATCCAATCTACCTGCGCACCGACCAACGACAACCTAATGGAACTTGTAGTGATGATTGACGCAATGCGCCGCGCTTCAGCGGGCCGTATTACTGCAGTTATCCCTTATTTTGGGTACGCTCGCCAAGACCGTCGCGTACGTTCTGCTCGCGTGCCAATTACGGCAAAAGTTGTTGCTGACTTCCTGTCCAACGTCGGTGTTGACCGCGTTCTAACTATCGACCTACATGCAGAGCAAATCCAAGGCTTCTTCGATGTTCCTGTTGATAATATCTTCGGTACACCTGTACTGCTTGAAGACATGCAGGCTCGCGGCCTAGAGAACCCTGTCGTGGTTTCTCCAGACCTTGGCGGTGTTGTTCGCGCTCGCGCGACAGCAAAAGCACTGGGTGATATCGATATTGCTATCGTTGACAAGCGTCGTCCGCGTGCCAACGTCTCTGAAGTGATGAACCTGATCGGTGATGTAGAAGGTCGCGACTGCGTGATCGTCGATGACATGATCGATACAGGCGGCACACTGTGTAAAGCAGCAGAAGCGCTAAAAGAGCGCGGCGCGAAACGTGTCTTTGCTTACGCGACACACGCCGTTTTCTCTGGTAACGCAGCACAAAACATTGGTAACTCAGTGCTAGACCAAGTGATCGTTACCGACTCGATCACGCTACCTAAAGAAATGGAAGCGACCGGTAAAGTGACCTGCCTAAGCCTTTCTCGCATGCTGGCTGAAGCGATTCGCCGCATCAGCAATGAAGAGTCTATCTCAGCGATGTTCAACTAATATCGACCCTAGCACCGATGTAAAAACACCCTACGGGGTGTTTTTTTATTGCGGCGATAAAATTGTGCTATCATACTGCGCTTTTTGAGATTGCAAGAGAGATCCTAACCTTGACTCAACCGATCAAACTTCTTGTCGGCCTAGCCAATCCTGGGCCTGAATACGCCAAAACTCGCCATAATGCAGGCGCATGGGTGGTAGAAGAACTCGCACGTATCCACACGGTCACCTTGAAGAACGAACCGAAATTCTTCGGTATGACCGGGCGCATACTGATCAATGGTCAAGATCTCCGCCTGCTGATCCCCACCACTTTTATGAATCTCTCCGGCAAAGCGGTCGCCGCTATGGCAAAGTTTTACCAAATTAAACCGGAAGAGATCATGGTGGCACACGATGAGCTCGACTTGCCACCGGGTGTAGCCAAGTTTAAAAAAGGCGGTGGGCACGGTGGACACAACGGCCTGCGTGACACCATTAGCAAGCTTGGCAATAACAAAGATTTCTATCGCCTCAGGATTGGCATTGGTCACCCTGGGCACAAAGACAAAGTCGCTGGTTTTGTCCTTGGCAAAGCACCAGCAAAAGAGCAAGAACTGCTCGATGCAGCCGCCGATGAATCGGTCCGCTGTTTAGACATCCTTTTAAAAGATGGCTTAGCGAAAGCTCAAAACCGTCTACACACGTTCAAAGCTGAATAAGGTTACTATCATGGGTTTTAAATGTGGCATCGTTGGTCTCCCTAACGTAGGTAAATCAACTCTGTTTAACGCACTGACTAAAGCGGGTATTGAAGCAGCCAACTTCCCGTTCTGTACCATTGAACCAAACACAGGTGTGGTACCTGTGCCTGATCTTCGTCTTGATGCACTGGCAAAGATCGTTAACCCACAAAGAATACTTCCAACCACGATGGAGTTTGTTGATATCGCAGGCTTGGTTGCAGGCGCGTCTCGCGGTGAAGGTCTAGGAAATAAATTCCTTGCCAATATCCGTGAAACCGATGCCATTGGCCATGTGGTTCGCTGTTTTGAAAATGAAAACATCGTTCACGTTGCGGGTAAAGTGTCTCCAATCGAAGATATCGAAGTCATTAACCTTGAACTGGCGATGGCGGACTTAGACTCATGTGAGCGCGCCATTCAACGTAACGCTAAAAAAGCCAAAGGCGGCGACAAAGACGCGAAATTCGAATTGACCGTCCTAGAGAAGCTACTCCCAGTACTGACCGAAGGTGGTATGGCGCGTACCGTTGAGTTGTCGAAAGAAGAGTTGGATGCCATTGGTTACCTCAACTTCCTAACGCTCAAGCCAACCATGTATATTGCGAACGTCAACGAAGACGGATTTGAGGACAACCCGTACCTGGATGCGGTACGTGAGTACGCAGAAAAAGAAAACAACGTGGTTGTGGCCGTCTGCGCAGCGATCGAATCTGAGCTTTCTGAGCTCGACGACGAAGATCGTGAAGAGTTCTTGGCGGATATGGGCATTGAAGAACCGGGGCTAAACCGTGTTATCCGCTCTGGTTACGAGCTTTTGACCCTACACACCTACTTCACCGCAGGTGTCAAAGAGGTACGTGCTTGGACTATCCCTGTCGGTGCAACCGCTCCACAAGCAGCAGGTAAGATCCACACGGATTTTGAAAAAGGCTTTATCCGCGCAGAAGTTGTCGGCTATGACGACTACATCCAGTTCAACGGTGAAAGCGGTGCAAAAGAGGCCGGTAAGTGGCGTCTAGAAGGTAAAGACTACATCGTCAAAGATGGTGACGTTATCCACTTCCGCTTTAACGTATAAAATTGCGCAAGTGATTGACTTAAAAAGCCAGCAACTCTGCTGGCTTTGTTGTTTTCTCCCCCAGCAAGCCTAAGTTAAGTAAAGAGATTGACGCCAAAATGTTACCTGTTTTTGCCTGTTTACACGCCTCTTTGTTTAAAAAGGAATCGAACAGCTGGTTTATCCGGATTTATTCAAAAAAACTGTTGACGCCTCTGCCTCAACTTCGCATAATGCGCGCCGTTCCCGACAATAAGGCATATCGTTTTTAAACGAAGCCGAAAGGGACACAGAGTGGCTACGTAGCTCAGCTGGTTAGAGCACATCACTCATAATGATGGGGTCACAGGTTCGAATCCCGTCGTAGCCACCATACATTTTGTTTCTAGTGATGATACATGACTGGAAACCTCTAGAGCTAACTCTAGAAAGAATAATGCGGAAGTGGCGGAATTGGTAGACGCACCAGATTTAGGTTCTGGCGCCGCAAGGTGTGAGAGTTCAAGTCTCTCCTTCCGCACCATTATTCGATAGCATCGCTATCATCTGCAGGTCTATCGCCAAGCGGTAAGGCAGCGGCTTTTGATGCCGCCATTCCCTGGTTCGAATCCAGGTAGACCTGCCATTTTTACATAGCTGAGCCTTTTATTATAAAGGGCTTGTCTATCAGAGCGTGAGGGTTTATATTGTCTCGCTCACGAGTGGCTACGTAGCTCAGCTGGTTAGAGCACATCACTCATAATGATGGGGTCACAGGTTCGAATCCCGTCGTAGCCACCATTAAATTAACACCACTGATTTTTACCAATTGATCGGTTGTGTACAGAGTTCAAGACGCGGAAGTGGCGGAATTGGTAGACGCACCAGATTTAGGTTCTGGCGCCGCAAGGTGTGAGAGTTCAAGTCTCTCCTTCCGCACCATCTTGATAAACAACTCTAAATTTGATTATGCGGAAATGGCGGAATTGGTAGACGCACCAGATTTAGGTTCTGGCGCCGCAAGGTGTGAGAGTTCAAGTCTCTCTTTCCGCACCAGTATTCAGATTCATAAGAATCTTGTAGGGCTATCGCCAAGCGGTAAGGCAGCGGCTTTTGATGCCGCCATTCCCTGGTTCGAATCCAGGTAGCCCTGCCATATTTTTTTTTAGTCTCGCCAGACTGAAAACCGCTGAACTTACTCCTTGTTTGATAAGTTGAGCACTATGATTCGCGGAAGTGGCGGAATTGGTAGACGCACCAGATTTAGGTTCTGGCGCCGCAAGGTGTGAGAGTTCAAGTCTCTCCTTCCGCACCATCATTCGATAGCATCGCTATCACCTGCAGGTCTATCGCCAAGCGGTAAGGCAGCGGCTTTTGATGCCGCCATTCCCTGGTTCGAATCCAGGTAGACCTGCCATTATTTCTTGTGATGAGTTTTCTCATTACAAGCGTCTAGAAAGACCTTCTAGGCACCATTAAGTATGCGGAAGTGGCGGAATTGGTAGACGCACCAGATTTAGGTTCTGGCGCCGCAAGGTGTGAGAGTTCAAGTCTCTCCTTCCGCACCATACTTAATTCAGGTTTGGCTACGTAGCTCAGCTGGTTAGAGCACATCACTCATAATGATGGGGTCACAGGTTCGAATCCCGTCGTAGCCACCATTAAATCAACACTACTGATTTTTACCAATTGATCGGTTGTGTACAGAGTTCAAGACGCGGAAGTGGCGGAATTGGTAGACGCACCAGATTTAGGTTCTGGCGCCGCAAGGTGTGAGAGTTCAAGTCTCTCCTTCCGCACCATCTTGATAAATAACTCTGAATTTGATTATGCGGAAATGGCGGAATTGGTAGACGCACCAGATTTAGGTTCTGGCGCCGCAAGGTGTGAGAGTTCAAGTCTCTCTTTCCGCACCATCATTCGATAGCATCGCTATCATCTGCAGGTCTATCGCCAAGCGGTAAGGCAGCGGCTTTTGATGCCGCCATTCCCTGGTTCGAATCCAGGTAGACCTGCCATATTTTGTTTTTAGTCTCGCCAGACTGAAAACCGCTGAACTTACTCCTTGTTTGATAAGTTGAGCATTATGATTCGCGGAAGTGGCGGAATTGGTAGACGCACCAGATTTAGGTTCTGGCGCCGCAAGGTGTGAGAGTTCAAGTCTCTCCTTCCGCACCATCATTCGATAGCATCGCTATCACCTGCAGGTCTATCGCCAAGCGGTAAGGCAGCGGCTTTTGATGCCGCCATTCCCTGGTTCGAATCCAGGTAGACCTGCCATTATTTCTTGTGGTGAGTTTTCTCATTACAAGCGTCTAGAAAGACCTTCTAGGCACCATTAAGTATGCGGAAGTGGCGAAATTGGTAGACGCACCAGATTTAGGTTCTGGCGCCGCAAGGTGTGAGAGTTCAAGTCTCTCCTTCCGCACCATACTTGATTCAGGTTTGGCTACGTAGCTCAGCTGGTTAGAGCACATCACTCATAATGATGGGGTCACAGGTTCGAATCCCGTCGTAGCCACCATTACAATTCATAGCTGATTTTTACCCATAGTTCGGTTATGATATAAACAAAGCGGAAGTGGCGGAATTGGTAGACGCACCAGATTTAGGTTCTGGCGCCGCAAGGTGTGAGAGTTCAAGTCTCTCCTTCCGCACCATTATTTGATAGCATCGCTATCACCCTGCAGGTCTATCGCCAAGTGGTAAGGCAGCGGCTTTTGATGCCGCCATTCCCTGGTTCGAATCCAGGTAGACCTGCCATATTAAAACCCAGCCTTTGGCTGGGTTTTCTCGTTTCAGCCCAGTTACCTTTTTCGCATCTCTTCTGCACAAAAAAATCCAGCCCTTGGGCTGGATTTAACATTAAGTCATGACTTTTTTGATGCTAGAAATCACTTTCTTAGCCTAAAAGCCCCAACGCTGAGTTGGGCGCTTGCTTTGCCTGAGCAAGTACAGAGCTTGACGCTTGAGACAAGATCTGAGACTTAGTCAATGCGGTGGTTTCTTTGGCGAAGTCCGTATCTTTGATGCGGCTCTTCGACGCGTTAACATTCTCATTGATGTTGTCTAAGTTATTGATCGCGTGATTGAATCGGTTTTGGAATGCACCCAATTCCGCTCGGTGACTATCAACAAACTTAAGCGCAGCATCGACGATGGCAACAGACTCTTGAGCGCCACCGACGGTGCGAACGTCAATGGTATCCACGGTGACCGCTTTAGCTGGGCCAATGCTCAGTTCACCGGCTAGACTGCCTCCAAAGGTCGCCGTGCCTTCTACTGTGTTGTTATCGGTGAACAACTGAAGTTGACCATCTTCGTTAACCGACGCTTTCACCATGTCCGTTTGACCGTTGATGTAAGTGGCCAGCTGCTCAATATCATCCCCCTCTTTTGCGGTGATGGTGATGTCTTGCACGCCGCCAAACTTATCCGTGACGTTGATGGTCAAGTCATTGGCACCCGCTTGCACTGCCCAATCTTTATCTTGGCCGTTGGCTGCAACATAGCTGTTACCGCCCATCATTGTGTTGTCGCTGCGCATGTTGTTCATCGTCAACATAACCGCTTCACCATTATCCGCACCGATCTGGAACGATTTGGTGGCGAACGTGCCGTTAAGTAGCTTGTTGCCACCAAACGAGGTGGTCTCAGCGATACGATTCAATTCATCGTTCAACGCGGTGATCTCTTCTTGAATCGCCACACGTTCAGACTTAGAGTTCGAGCCGTTCGCCGATTGTAGCGAGAGGTCACGCATACGTTGCAGGATATTGGTGGTTTCATTCATCGCGCCTTCCGCTGTTTGCGCCATCGAAATGCCGTCGTTCGCATTTCGTACCGCGACGTCTAGGCCACGACTTTGGACATTCAAACGGTTCGAGATTTGCAGACCTGCTGCATCATCTTTCGCACTATTGATTTTGAAACCAGACGACAATTTTTCCATTGATGCTTGCTGCGCTGATGTTGCTGAGTTCAAGTAGCGCTGAGCTGTCATTGCCGAAACGTTGGTATTTACATTAACCGCCATAATGGTGTCTCCTATTGATTTCCGTAGAGCGGAGGTCCAAAGGTTTCCGACGTCTCGGTAAACCAATTAGTTCTCTCAAAGTATCCTTATAGCGACGCCAACTTGATTATCTTTAGAGCATTTTGATAAATCCTCCTCGTTGCATAGCAAAAATCGATAGAATTTGAGCAAGCTCAGAGTTCGAGAAAATATCATTAAAGTTTTGTGACTATTGACCGATCGGGTGTACTTAAGACATCAGTGCGAAAGAATTGCGATTGATTGAAGAAAGAGAAATCTGGAGATAAAAGAAAAGCCCCTTTTCCTTTGAGAGAACCGGGGCTATAGAGGTCACCAGTGCCTTTGGAGATCGAGAGAAATGATTCCGGGCTGGCAACCAAGACACAGGTAAAGCGGTTAAGCAGAGCAGGTTTGAGAGAGAACTCTGCTTATCCAATCACCCATGTTTGCCTGAATGCCTTCAAAAGCCCCACGTCTGGGTCTGCGCTAATGAAGATATTCGCAACTACTGCAATAGTGACATCGCAGAGTTTGGCAACTGTTTTGCTTGAGCGAGAATCGATGTCCCCGCCTGCTGCAGAATTTGTGCTTTGGTCATTGCCGTCGTCTCTTTGGCAAAATCCGTATCGCGGATTCGGCTGTTTGACGCTTCAACGTTTTCTTGGATGTTGGCCAAGTTATTAATACTGTGGCTGAGTCGGTTCTGCTTCGCACCCAGATCGGCACGCTGAGAGTCTACGTAACGTAGTGCCGCATCCAAGATACCGACCGCGTTTTGTGCGCCACCCACAGTATTGACGTCAATGTTCTGTACTGTGGTCTGAACACCAGGGCCACCATTGAGGCCAATCTCGGTCGCTAAGCCACCAGAGATATTCATATTGCCTTCCAAGTTAGGCTCAGCGGCAAAGATTTGCAGTCTGCCATCTTGATCGACCGACGCTTTCAGTTTGTCGGTTTGACCGTTGATGTACGTCGCTAGCTCTTCGATGTCATCCCCTTCTTTCGCGAGGATGTCGAGCGTCACTGCTTCGCCATCTTTGGTGGTGAATTCAAATTTAAGATCTCTAGCGGTGGCAGGTACGCCCCAGTCTTTGTCTTTACCCTTCTCGGCATCGGAGATGAACGACTGGCCTCCCATGCGGAAATCATCGGCACGAATGCTGGTCAATCCCATGATGATCGCTTCACCCGAGCTGGCACCGATCTGGAATGACGCTTCACCAAATGATCCGTTGAGCAGCTTACGTCCACCAAAAGAGGTCGTTTCTGCAATACGGTTAAGCTCATCTTGCAGCGCGGACACTTCTTCGTTCAGCGCTTGACGCTCTGAGGCGGAGTTGGTGCCGTTCGCTGATTGTAGCGACAAATCACGCATACGTTGCAGAATCGAGGTCGACTCATTCATCGCCCCTTCTGCGGTTTGTGCAATCGAGATACCGTCGTTGGCGTTACGCATCGCGACATCTAAACCACGAGACTGAGCAGTCAAACGGTTTGAGATTTGCAGACCCGCTGCATCGTCTTTCGCACTGTTGATCTTTTGACCTGAAGATAGGCGCTCCATCGACGTATTCAAATCGCCAGTCGCTTTGTTCAGGTAACGCTGAGCGGTCATTGCTGACACGTTAGTGTTGACTGTAATGGTCATAGTTTGCTCTCCTAGTGAGTCGCAAGTTCTTGCGAAGCGGCCAGCTTAATCTCATTTGGAAGCACTGACCGTGTATGACTTGCTAAGCAGGCGGTAGCCGGCTTAAAAATTTCTACTCTGATTTTACTAATTCAAGTTGTATGCCAACTTAACAAAAAATAGCCAAATCAATTTATTTTAATAACTATCAATAGGTTATTAATATCACTTCCATCGAGTCGCGCTTAGTTACTCTGTGCTTGCTAGTGAGCGGCACTCAATCATTGCCGCTCGGTGGCAAGGCTTGCCGATACACAGGCTAGCGGGTTTTGCTCGGCGCTTAAGGCGTAGCACATAAGGCATGGAGCGAACCCATTGGTTATCCTGAACTTGTGTCAGACAACCCAATCACCGAGGTGTTAAGCATCAACTTAGGCGATAAAGATCCCTTTAGAGATAGTTAAACAGGGTTAAGTCTTTTGTTTTTCCGAACGCTTGCTGCGATGCCTGCAACGCACGCGTGTTTTCGTTAAATTCGATGATCGCTTCCGAGTAATCCAAATCTTCAAAGTTGCTTTTCGATTTGGCGAGCGTCATCTTAAAATCTTCATGTTGCTCTTCTTGAATATCGAGCGTGCTCAACCTTGCCCCCACATCCGTGCGCGCTTTATTGAGATGAATAAACGCCGAATGGAATTCTTGAGTCATTCGATGCAAACGTGCGGTATTGGACGTATCTGACACAGACCCTTGTGACAAGGCCATTGCTTCTTGAAAGGTATCGAAAATGCTGTAGCTTTTGCGCGGCTCAAGCGTGATTTCATCGCCCTTCTCGATTTGGCCTTTGACCTGGATCGTCAACTCCTCGTACTTGATCCCTTTCGCCGGATCAAAGGTATCGGCCTGAACCACACTGCCGTCGCGCTCGAGTTGATAGCCATATTTACCACCGGGCATATCAACAAACGTGACCTTATAGCTCGAGTCATCATCAGGATTAAAGTTGGTCGCGCGCTCAAGTAGCAACTCAGAGGTATCCCCCAGGTTATAGTCCGGCGCGTAATCACCAAAGGGGTTATCTATTTCCATAAACAGCTTGCTACCTGGATCGTTGATCGGCATTTCAAGCGTGTTGGAGATTTTCATCTTGCGTTGGTAGTCATCGCCTGCGTACACCACAGCGCCATCTTTATCTCGAAAGAAGGGTTGGTTTTTCGGCTTAGTCCCGGCAAAAATGTAGTTGCCTGATTCATCTTGTACATTCACCAAGTTAAGGAAGTTATTGCTGATTTCCTCAAGCTCTCGACGCTTCGCGATGCGGTCTTCAGGGGACAACGCACCGTTGATCATTTCCATCACGGTTCGCTTTGCTTCATCGGCGTACTCTTCCGCATTGGAAATAATCACTTCGTGGTGCTCAAGGCGATTACGCGTCAGCACGATGGCATCGGTGTATTGGCGCAATTGCTCTTTCTGCTGGCCGATATTCTGGATGTAGTGCGTGGCCAAGGGATCATCACTGGCGCGCATCAACTTCTTACCTGAAGCGAGCTGCGCTTGGTTATGATGGACTTTTGCTTCTTGACGACGCAGATCGTTTTGCACCGACTGATAATTGTGGAAGCTGGAAATACGGTTGATCATTTACGCCCCCTATCGCAATGCCAAAATCGTGTTAAAGGTGTCGTTTGCCGCTTGCATGATGCGTGAAGACGCCATGTACGCTTGCTGAAACTTCATCATGTTGGCGGCTTCCTCATCCAAATTCACTCCGGAGATAGACGCTACACGCTCTTGTGCCGCCTCTTTCTCTAACCTTGACACATCGGTTAAACGTGATGCGGTAGACATCTGTAACCCGACGTTGGTGTTGAGGTTGTGATAGATATCGAGAATGGTCGACTCACCATCATTGAGTTTTTTCTCGGTTTGGATGTTTTGCATTTTGAGCAAGTTGCCGTTGTCCCCCTCTGAAGGGACAAGGTTTGCCGTAAATTTATCGTTCGGCAATGCCCCATCGGTCAGTTCAAAAATCGTACCTTGAACCTCGACAGGACCAAACGGTGGGTAATCTTGGGGCGGCAAGAGAATTTTGCCTTTTGTGTCCGTGACGGCAAATTGCTTCCCATCCGGCGATACCACCACTTCAAACTCGCGCAAATCCCCTACTTCTTCGATATTGAATTTCGCTTTACCTTGCGCGAAAGTGGTCGAAGCTTCATAACTCTGCGCGGCGATCGCGGTCGGATCATTGGTGGCCATTTTCATTTGCGCAGCGCCACTGCGGGTCGGACGAATCAACACGCGTTCGCCCGGCGCTAAATCTTGATTGATTTCAATACGTAAGCCATCAATTTGCAGTGCATTACCTACTTGAGGTACGGCAAACTGCTCACCGGATGGGCGAGTAATGACGTAGTCACCGTCGTGATACTGGAGCGAATACTCGCCACCTTCAAGCCGAGAGGTATCTTCAATATACACGGCTAAATCCGCATTAGAATTTGAGGCTGTTACCACACGTGATTTAGCTATGATGTCTGAATTGACATCAGTAAAAATCAGACCACCAATTTCCCCCCTAAGATCAAGACCTTGAGATTGTAATCTATTCACTTCATAAGAAAACGACGTGGCGAGTTTGCCAAGCTCATCCATAAGCTGGGGGATCTTATCATCACGCATCGTGAGCATAGCGCCCATTTTGCCATCAATATCTTTGGTGGTAATCGCTTTGATGCCTTTACCCTCAATCATGGCTAAGCGGCGCTGATGAACATCTGGGTAACCATCGATCATGGTTAAGCGACTCGCTTCCGTTCCTGACACTAAGGTATGCCCGTTACCGATATGGATGTTGAACCCTTCCGCATTCTTGCGCGGAGTCACGGTCACTTTGGTGTACTCAGACAGTTCTGCCACCAGCTTTTCGTGTTGGTCCATCAAATCGTTGTGCGGCCCAGGCGTTCTCATCATCAAACGATGCAAATCACGAATTTCAAGTGCCAGTTGATTCATTCGCTCGACACCGAGATCGAGTTTTTTGTTGGTCACATCCGACTGACGGCGAATGGTCTCATGGAAATCATTGAGGTTTTGGGTGATCAAATTGGCTTTTTCGAGCACCACTTTACGTGCCCCGACATCGTTGGGGCTGTCGGCAAGCGACTTCACCGCATCAAACCACTCATTGAGATTTTCTGGGATTTTTTTCGAGGCAACCGAGGAGAGCATGTTCGACAGCATTTCTAAGTTCGCTTCATCGTCGACTTTGTGCGCGTAATTGGTGGTCGAGACATTGAGTTCATTAACGGCAAATTGATCCCATGAGCGGCGAACTTTTTCCACATGCACGCCCATACCGTAGGTTTCCCCGCCATATTGACGCGGCATGTTTGTGCCTTGTATCACCGACTGACGGCTATAACCCTCGGTATTCACGTTCGAGATGTTGTGCCCTGTGGTGTTCAATTGTCTCTGAGCCGTCAGTACGCTTTGCGAACCAAGATTCAGAAGATCAGACGCCATATTGCCCCCAAGAAACCTTTATTTATCAGTGTTTACTGATTGCCTATGGACTTAAATAGCAATATGTGTGCCAGGGTTAGTTTTCGAGAGTGTATGGGATAAGATTGATCGGATTAGGGGTGGTGGGTGGTGGGTGGTGGGTGGTGATAGGGTCTGCTGAGAGACCCTATCGGTCAAGCCATTACATGCTATCAATACGTCGTTTGACACTCAGCACTTTATCCGCGTAATCGGGGTCTGTGGCATAACCGGCATCATGAATGCCGCGAATAAACGCCTCATCATCGCCATTGTGCTTGAGCGCTGTGGTGTAGCGAGGGTTTTGATTGAGGAAGCGCACATAGTCGTTAAAACTCTCTTCAAAGTTAGCGTAAGAACGAAATGCTGCTCGCTCTTGTACTGGCACCCCCTGATGATATTCAAGAGTTTGAGTGGACATCTTATTGCCTGCCCAGCTGCGGTCGGCTTTGATATTGAAGAGGTTGTTACTGCTACCACGCGAATTGTTGATGACTTTTTGGCCCCAGCCGGTTTCGAGCGCCGCTTGAGCAAGTAGCAATGATGAGTCCACGCCGAGTGCCTGAGCGGCCTTTTCCGCATAAGGTGACATCGACGCTACAAACGATTCTGGAGAATCGAATGTATTCGCTTGCTCCTCTCCAGTAGCACGGATTTCAGCAGGGGCATTGGCACGCTCTTCACGAATACGAGAGACTTTGTCCATCATGGCTTCAAAATCAGGGTTGCGGTTGTTCGCGGTTTCATTATCCACTTGGCCTGTGGAAAGCTGCGCCACAATCATGTCGGCAAGACCGAGTGAGCCAGAGGCACTAAATTCACTCGCCATCTGATCATCCATCATCTGACGATAGAACTGTTGGTTCTGGCTGTCCATCAAGCCGGATTCAAAGGTTGAATTGGCATCACGCATCGATTTGAACAGCATAGAGGTAAAAATCGCTTCAAACTGTTTGGCGGCGGCGTTGAGCGCTTCTTGCTCTGCCCCTTCCTCACCATTGACCGCTTTACGGCGCAGTGAGTCTAGGTTGGCGATATCATGAATAAAACCGATGTCATTTCCGTTATTGATCATATCGCCCCCGTTAAATGATGATCAGCTGACCTTCAATCGCGCCCGCTTGTTTCAGCGCTTGCAAGATTGCCATCAGATCAGACGGCGCCGCGCCGACTTCATTCACTGCACGAACCAGATCGTCTAGAGTCAATCCAGGCTCAAACTTAAACATCTTGCCTTGTTCTTCGGTGACTTCGATATCGCTGTCGGGGACGACAACCGTCTCACCACCACCAAACGCATTCGGTTGACTCACGTTGAGATTTTCTTTGATTGCCACTGTCATGCCACCATGAGTCACGGCAGCCGGCTTCAAGCGCACGTGCTGGCCGACAACGATCGTCCCTGTACGTGAGTTAACAATGATCTTCGCTGCACCATCGGCGGGGTTAAATTCGAGGTTTTCAATCGCTGATAAGAAGGCCACACGCTGAGTGACATCGCGAGGCGCACGCACTTTCACCGATGTGGCATCCACCGCTGAGGCCATCTGAGGACCCAGGAAGTTGTTAACGGCATCCGCCATACGCTGAGCAGTAGTGAAATCAGATTCAAGCAAGTTAAACGTGATGTAATCACCACGACTAAACGGCGATGGGATTTCTCTCTCAACGATGGCTCCGCTGGAAATCATACCTGCTGTCGGGTTGTTGCCGACAATTTTAGAACCATCAGCGCCAGTCGCACTAAAGCCACTCACCACCAAATTGCCTTGCGCCACCGCATACACTTGCCCATCTAGACCTTTGAGCATGGTCTGCATCAGTGTACCGCCACGCAAGCTTTTCGCCGAGCCTATTGAGGAAACCGTCACATCTACCGTCTGGCCTTGCTTAGAAAAGGGCGGCAACTCAGCCGTCACAATCACAGCGGCAACGTTTTTGGTCTTTGGCTTAGTGCCGGGCGGCAATTGAATGCCAAAGTTTTGCAGCATGGCGTTAAAGCTTTGATCGGTAAAGGGTGTCGATTCTCCTGTGCCCGGCAAACCTGTGACCAACCCGTAACCGACAAGTTGGTTACTACGAACACCGGCAATTTGAGCCACGTCTTTAATACGCGCAGCCTGAGCTTGTGTTACAACAAGCAGCGAGCTAATTAGGAAGACAAACAACGTTTTCATGGGGATACCTTATTCTCTAACGCAATGCCAAAACATCGACATCAAACGGGATTAAAGAGCGACATTAAAAAATCGTGCCAAAAATCCAGGCTCTTGCATATCTTGTTGCGTTCCCGTACCAGAGTACTGGATTCGGGCATTTGAAATACGCGTTGACGCGATGGTATTGTCGTAGTCGATGTCATCTGGACGGATGGTGCCGCTTAAGCGGATATATTCGTCCCCCGTGTTGAGGGTCAACCACTTTTCACCGCGAATCACCAAATTTCCGTTCGCCAGAACTTCAATCACTTCGACCGAAATCGAGCCTGAAATGCTGTTACTTTGGTTCGCCGCCGCGCTGCCACTGAACGAATTATCATTGCTTAAGTTATATGAAAAATTGTAGTCACCAATGGTCAACTGCTGACCACCCACTTCCAGCGGATCCATCGACGCATCATTATTTTTTGACAGATCAGCGTCTGAGCTTTTCGCCGCTTTGGTACTTTCATCTAAAGTGACGGTGATGATGTCACCGATGCCTCTCGGTTTAGAGTCGTCGTACAAACTGACGGTCATTTTACCGGTATTAAACAACGAACCGGTTGCCGCCGCGTAGTGCTCCGGCTCATGCTTAGGATGAATGGGGGCCCAAGCAGGATCGCCAGCGACAGGGTCGGTGCGTCCTCGCAGAGTATCAACAATCCCAGAGCTATCATCGGAAGATTTATCTCCTTCTACAGCATCAACGGTAGTTGTACCTTGAACCACATCCGGTGTCTCGATTGGCATATCCAGCATGGTACAGCCTGAGAGCAGTGCTATCAGTGTTACACTAATGACTCGCATCATCACAATCCCCTTACTCATTCAGTTATAGCTGTTGGTTTACGAAGCTCATCATCTTATCGACGGCAGAGATAACTTTTGAGTTCATTTCGTACACGCGCTGCGCTTCAATCATGTTGACCAGCTCTTCCGTCACGTTCACGTTTGAGGTCTCTAGCATCGATTGACGCACTTCACCAAACCCGTCAAAACCCGGTACGCCTTCTTGAGGGTCACCACTGGCACCGGTTGGCAAGTAGAGGTTTTGACCAATAGGCTCAAGACCACCAGGGTTGATAAAATCAACCGTAGTAATTTGCCCCAGAACTTGGTTATCTTGCTGACCTCTCACGCGCACAGAGACTTCCCCATCCGTACCAACAGTAATGCTGATGGCGTCGTCTGGAATCGTGATTTCAGGCTCTAAGGAATACCCCGAACCAGACGTGACAATCACACCTTCACTGTTGACGGTGAACTGACCATTGCGCGTGTAACCGATGTTGCCATCCGGCATCAATATTTGGAAAAAACCGTCGCCTTCGATCATCATATCGAGGCTGTTGTTGGTCGTTTGCGTATTCCCTTGGGTATGCACCTTCTGAGTTGCCACGACCTTAGAACCCGCGCCGAGCATTAAACCACTTGGCAATTCGGTATTTTGCGAAGATTGACCACCCGGCTGGTTGATATTTTGATAGAACAAATCTTCAAACACAGGACGGCTTTTCTTAAAACCCACCGTCGAGGCGTTAGCCAAGTTGTTGGAAATGGTCGAAATATTGGTTTGCTGAGCATCTAAGCCCGTCTTACTTACCCATAATGCCGGTTGCATAATTCTCTCCTAGAAACTGTCTTAGCTCATACGAAGCAGAGAATCAGACGCTTTGTCCATGTCTTCTGCTGTGCTCATCATCTTGACCTGCATTTCGAATTGTCGTTGAAGATCAATCAAGCTGGTCATCTCACCGATGGCATTCACGTTGCTGCCCTCTAACGCGCCTTTGAGCAGTTTTACGCCGGCATCCGCCTCGTAAGCTGCATTGGGATCTTTAGCGCGGAAGAGGCCATTGACATCTTTGTACAGTGATTGGTTGTCGTTGCGTGTCAGTTTGATGCGATCAACGATTTCGATCGCATCCGCTGGGGCGCCTTGTGGCACAACAGAAATCGTCCCATCAGTACCGATTTCCACTTTGCTCAACGGAATCGGTAGGGTGATCGGTGCGCCTGTCTCGCCCAATACCAAGTTGCCATTACCATTGGTAAGCAAGCCATTGACGTCAATGTTGAGGTTACCGTTTCGAGTCAGGCCTTCTTTGCCCGTCTTGTCCATAACGGCAATCCAACCTTGACCTTCAATAGTGACATCGAGATCTCGCCCAGTGGTAATCACACTGCCTTGCTGAAAATTATGGCCAGGTCGCTCTGTCATGCTAAACACGCGGCTTGGCAAACCGTCGCCGTATGCTTGCATTGAGCGGGCTTGCGCCAAATCAGCACGGAACCCCGTGGTACTAACGTTTGCCAGGTTATTCGCTCTTAGCTGCATCGCTTGCATATTTTGCTTTGCTCCACTCATAGCGAGAAACAGTGCACGATCCATAATTTGCTCCAACAATCACAATTTAGAACATTTAAAGCAATTGGCGTGCCAATAAAAATAAGCAAATATTATCAATCAGTTGAAAAGAGAAATGGCAATATAGAATAAGATTGGAGCGGCAATTGCCGCTAGAGGCAACAATAGCAAACCAACGATTGCCGTTAGTTTGCTATTCAGAAGATTGCGTGTGATTCGATTAACGAATCTGAAGGATATTTTGTTGAGTTTGGTTGTGCACTTCAAGTGAACGTGAGTTCGCTTGGAAGTTGCGCTGGGCTGAAATCAGATCCACCAGCTCTTGAGTCATATCAATGTTGGACTGTTCAAGCACACCACTATTGATTGTACCAAATGAGCCTTTGTTCGATTCTCCCCATACTTTGGCGCCAGAGTTTTGAGTGGCATCCCATTGAGTTCCCCCCTTCTTATCTAGGCCTTGTTCATTGGCTACTCGAACCAACGCGACACGTCCCAAGGTGATATTCTCACCGTTAGAGTATGTGCCAAGGACACTACCGTTTTCATCAAAGTCAACCTTCGTCAAGAAGCCAGTAGTTGCACCATCTTCGTCAAACTTGGTCAATTCAAACGGAGCCGCAAACTGAGTGGCACTATCAAGGCCAAACGACAATGTTTGGTTGATGTCTGCACCGTTCAAGTCAATCGGGTTAGCACCCGCCCCCAAAGGTTCGGAGACGATATTCTGCCCATTGTTTAAACTGGCTAGCGTACCATCATTATTGAAACGCATAGTGTGACCGACATGCCCCGTCGGACTCGTTGCATCACCACCAACGATGTTCAGCGGCTTCTCACCGGCACTGTCCGTCACCGTGTAGTATGTCTGCCACGTATTCGCCTGATTTTGATCTTTTAGATAGTAGGTCGTCAGTTTGTACGACTGGCCCATCGAATCATAAATCGTCGAGGACGTTGAGCGGTTGTACGTCTCGGGATCGGAATAATCAAACAAGGTTGGGTCCTTCAAATCCCCACCAGCAGGTAAGTTCACCCCTACTTCAATGTTTGATGTTTGCTTTGGCTTACCAAACTCTTTTGGAATGTTAAGTGGCGAAGGCTCATAAGAGAGAACATCACCGGTATCTGGATTGACTTGGTAACCGAGTAAGAACTCGTCATTGGCGGTCACCATGTAGTTGTTTTTATCCAAATGAAACGCGCCGTTACGAGTCAGTTCATTGGATGTTGGGGTTAATCTGTCTTTTGCGACGGCAAAGAACCCCGTACCAGATACACGCAAATCCATGGGGTTATTGGTATAAATACTGGAACCTTCATGGAACTGCTGAGCAACCTGTGCTGCCTGCACACCTTGCCCTGGCGTTGTTTTCGCATGGGTAAAGAGTGAATTTGAGTACACATCGCCAAACTCTGCACGCGACTCTTTAAAGCCGAACGTGTTTGCGTTCGCAATGTTGTTACTGGTAGTGTTCAGATCTAACTGAGCTGCGGATAACCCGCTAAGTGCAACATATGACATTCCAAAATCTCCTATCTAGCTAGCGTCGTTTATCACTAACACGTTACGCTTTGCCAACTTCTAGTACTTCAGCAAGTCGAACTGGCGACTCGAAGCCAGCCAGATTGAGTAGTACGTTACCATCGCCTTTACCTAAGAGAACACTATTGACGTTTGCATAGGTTGATACCTCAAACTCTTTCGATTCTCCATCCAGCAAACCCGCGGCTCTCACCTTGTATTTGCCAGCCGGCAATGGATTACCGTTTTGATCCTTGCCGTCCCATTCGACTCGGTTGTCGCCCGCAGGCTTAGCACCGGCATCGAAGGTTCGAACAAGTTGGCCCATTTGGTCTTCAATACGCACCATCATATTGTCTACGGATTGCGGAAGCTTGACCATCGCAGCCATGCTGCCAGTGTCCTTCTTCACACCCGAAGCACCAGGGACTAATACATCACGTCCTACTAATGATGAGGCTTGAAGCGCTTGGTTCGACGTCATAGAGGTATTGAGCGTTTCGAACTGAGTGTTCATTTTGCCAATCCCGTCTACCGTCGCAAATGACGCCATTTGCGCAATCATCTGGTCATTACTGACCGGCTTAAACGGATCTTGCTGAGCAAGCTGCTTAGTGAGTAGTGATAAGAAGTCTTCTTGTTTAAGATCTTGCTTACCTGTGGTCTCATTAGGCTTATTCTTGTCTTGAAGCTGTTTAAGCTGGTCGATATAGGACAAGCCGTTTTGACCAACATTATTTATGCCATCGGCCATACGTTACCTCCTATCCTTATTGACCCATCTGCAGCGTACGCAGCAGCATTTGTTTGCTTGCATCTGCCACTTGAACATTCGTTTGGTATGAACGAGAAGCAGAAATCATGTTGGCCATTTCTTCCATCACATTGACGTTAGGTTTGTAGATATACCCTTCATCATTGGCAAGTGGGTGGTCAGGGTTGTACTCCGCGGTGAGCGGTTTATCACTTTCAACGATGCCCATTACCTTCACTGGCACCATATGGTCGCGGCCATACTTTGCCTTACTTAACTCAGCACCAAATACTGCATGGCGAGCCTTATAGGTATCTTTCGCAGAGCTTGAGATACTGTCCGCGTTCGCCAAGTTGCTCGAGGTGGTATTTAGACGAACAGATTCAGCGCTCATCGCAGAACCAGTGACATTGAAAACGTTAAATAAGCTCATCTATTAATCCCCTTTGATTGCCTTGGTTAAGTTCTTGAACTTACTGCCTAGGAAGTCCAGTGACGCTTGGTGTCTAATTTGGTTTTGCATAAACAAGTTACGCTCTAAATCCACATCCACCGTGTTGCCGTCACCCGTGTCAGGTTGGGTTGGAAGACGATACATGACTTCCCCTGTCACCTGAGTAGAGGCAGGAATATGCCGACCATCCGTACGGCTAAGACTAATGCTTGCCCCCGACGTTGCCGCCTGTAATGCCTTTTGAAAGTCCATCCCTTTCGATTTATACCCAGGCGTGTTGGCTTGCGCGATGTTGGTGGAAATCACCTCAGCATTACGCTCACGTACACCCACCGTATGTTGGTGGATACCTAGTGCATTGTCGAAAGAAATAGCCATGTTGACCTCTACTCAAAGAACTGACCGATACTATTAAATGATTTAGCAATTAGCGTACCAACTTTTAGGTTTGCCGTTGTTTAGCCATTTAATCGAGTGTACGAGACACTCATGTTTTGTTTAGCAATTACCGAGCCAATTTCCGGTCAGTTGGGAATCCGTCTTTGTCGATGTCATCATTGCGACACATAGGCATTGTTGCTGCGGATAGGTATTCACAGTATGGCAGAAAAAAAATCCCAGCCACAAGGCTGGGATTTGAGTGAGAGTGAGAGTGAGAAGACTACTTGAGCTTGTAAATAATGCCGGGGTTGCAACGTACCATCTCAAAACGGTCGGTCAGCCCAGTGAGTGACTCCGATGCGCCAAGCAACAAATAACCACCGGGGTTAAGACTGTTGGCCATCTGGTTGAGCACTTTTGATTTCATATCCGGCGAAAAATAGATCAACACGTTACGACAAAATATAATGTCAAATTTACCCAGTAACGCATAGCTTTCCATTAAGTTCTGTGGTCGAAAGTTCACCAAACGCTTCACGTTGTCTTTCACTTTCATTCGGCCATCTCCGGCATCTTCAAAGAAAGTACGACGACGCTCGGGTGAGAGACCTCGCCCTAGGGCAAGGTTGTCATAGATACCCGCTCGACACATATCCAACATGCTAGATGAGATGTCTGTTGCCGTAATGGCGACACTCGGTAGCAAGCCTGGTTTGCGTTGCTGCGTCTCCAACACTGTCATTGCCATAGAGTAGGGTTCTTGACCCGACGAGCTAGCCGCTGACCATATTTTGATTGGGCGCTTATTCGCGGCCACTTCAGGCAGAAGCTTATCGGACAACACTGTAAATGGGTAACCATCACGAAACCATAAGGTTTCGTTGGTCGTCATCGCATCCACAGCGGCAACACGCAACTCACGGTTTCTCCCAGTGACGACATCTCTCAACAGGTCAGACAAAGAGGCCAACTTAAACTTGGTCACCAGTGGACTCAAGCGGCTCCGAACGAGATACTGCTTGCTATCCCCAAGCACAATGCCACATTGCGCTTCGAGGAAACGGCTGAAATCACGATATTCTTGATCGCTTATTGTTATGGCTGTCATTCAGTTCTCTTTAGTTAGTCAGCGCAGATTTCACTGCATTACCTAGCTCATCAGGATTGAATTTCGCAATAAATGAGTTGGCGCCTACCCGCTCAACCATCGCTTGGTTAAAGACACCACTGAGTGATGAGTGAAGGATAACGTACAAATTTTTCAAATCCGCATTGCGGCGAATTTCGGCCGTTAAGGTGTAACCATCCATCTCTGGCATTTCGATGTCTGAGATCACCAAGGAAATCTGGTCATAAATACTGCCTTCAGCGGCCATTTCCACCAGCTTTTCGTACGCTTCTTTCCCATCTTTAACCGCAATAACATCAAAGCCAATTGACGTAATCGCTCTTTCTACCTGCTTACGTGCCACAGTGGAGTCGTCGGCAATGAGAATTCGGCGAACGATCTGTTTTTCTGTCTCTGCTTGGGCGATTTCCTCACCGATGGATGCATCCATGGTTTCATCAACCGGCGCGATTTCTGCAAGGATTTTCTCTACGTCGAGGATTTCTACCAACTCGTTATCGATGTTGGTGACCGCGGTGAGGTAGTTTGCTTTACCCGCGCCATCTGGCGGCGGCAAGATCGCTTCCCAATGCATGTTGATGATGCGCTCGACAGAGGTAACCAAAAACGCTTGAATAGAGCGGTTGAACTCGGCAATGACAACGAAAGCTTTTTCTACATCGGTGGTCGGACGTCCACCGATGGCTAAACTTAAATCAATGACAGAAACCGTATGGCCACGAATGTGGGCGACTCCTTTCACCAAACGGTGCAGATTTGGCATAGAAGTAAGCTTAGGACATTGGAGCACCTCTTTTACTTTAAATACGTTTATTCCATAACGCTGACGCCCCATCAGGCGGAAGGTAAGGAGTTCCAATCGGTTTTGACCGACGAGTTGCGTACGCTGATTCACAGAATCAAGAATACCGGTCATAAGCTCATCTCCATCTAAAACTTTCGTGTCAAAAAATGATAGTCTACTACAAGCTAAGAAATTCTAGGAAACAGAATGAAGAACCTAAAATCACAGTTTTGTTCAATTTCCACTAGTTGTTCTTTCACTAAGTGTAGAGCTTTATTTAAAAGAGTTTATACGTCTATCGGTGTTTTGTGTATTTTCTTTAGCTTTTCAGTCAATTCCGCTACCGAAGCTCAGATATTTGCCATACAAAATGCCGCTCAAGAGTACATTTTAGCCAATGTCGAATGGCCGACAGGTGGTACTTTGGAGGCAGACGCCGCCTCCATCGATAGTCGTATTTTTGCCACAGATTGCCCCGAGCCGCTCGTGGCATCCTCTAGCTCCACCAACCCGATGGCCAGTAATATTACCGTCCAAGTCGAGTGTGAAGCGGATAACTGGCGGGTCTATGTGCCTGTTCGCCTGACGAGAACCGGTCCACAAGTCACTCTACTGAGCCCAATTTCCCGTGGGCAAATCATTGCAGCACACGACATTACAATCAGCATGGTCGATTTGCAACGCTTCAGACGGCAAGGTTTTTCCTCGCTCGATGCGGTCATTGGAGCCAAAGCAAAAAAAAACATGAACGCCGGTGACGTAGTCGAAAACCGTGATATTTGCGTGGTGTGCCGCAATGAAACCGTCACCATTCGCGCCGTACAGTCTGGTATGACCATCACCACCAAAGGCGTGGCTTTGACAGATGGATCTCATGGTGAGCAGATAAGAGTGAAAAATAGTAAATCCAACCGTATAATTGAAGGTAGAGTAACAGGCATTTCAGAAGTCACGGTTATTTTTTAACTTTGGTTGAAAAAGCACTAAAGTTATTCGCCCTGTAGTCGATAGTGACAGTACAGGTCATCCTCTAATTAAAAGGCTCAAACATGGCAGGTATTGATAACATTCGTGCAGGGCAGACGTTAACCACGTCCACTCGTAGCCCCTCGCGCAGTGAAACGAACGCAACATCCAGTACAAGTGACTCTTCGAGCAAGTCGGGTGTAGCGCAAGATTCGGTGTCCCTCAGCACACAAGGTAAAGCGGTGGGCGAGATGCATAATCAAATGGCAAGTCAACCCAGCTTTGACAAAGCAAAAGTGGCGGCAATCAAAGAAGCGATTGCAAACGGCTCTTATTCCGTGGATCCGGAAAAGCTGGCTGACAACATGATGAAATTCGAAAAAGAGCTTGGTGGTTTTTAACCACTGAATTCGGTACTGAAGAAGCAATACCACCATGGCAGCGTTAAAAGGGCTTGTAGAATTCCAATTGCAAAGCGCAACCGAATTGTCGGCACTGTTAGAGCAAGAAAAAGTGGCGATAGCCAGTCGCATCTCTAAAGATATCGAACAGGTTGCGAAAGCGAAGGT